>CAJAPZ010000176.1 GCA_903943955.1 uncultured Actinomycetes bacterium | reverse complement strand
TGCGCGTGGTGAACCGTTGCCTGGCCGCCGTGGGCGATGGGAGCCCCGACCACCCAGCGGCCGGCGATGATCCCGTCGTGGATACCCGCGCCGGCCGTGATGACTACCGCTTTCTCGGAATCAGGCGGCGCGCAGTGGCGAGGGCGGACGATCCGCCCAGTTCCCAATCGGCGTCCGATCCAATGGCAAGGGCACCCCAGCCGGGACGGTCGGTCGCGCCGGTGACCGATCCCACCTGGGCGTTCAACACCAGATTGGCGCTACCGCCACGGATGACGAGCTCGGCCTGCGGGTCGCCGGTGCGCGGGAAGATCGCCGTGGCACCGTCATCGTGCTGGTCGATACGCGGGGCCGAAGACAGGTCGTTGAGTCCGAAATACACGGCGGTGGTTGCCTCACGCGCCTCAAGCGGCACCGTGGGAATGATGTCCTCAAGGCGGTAGAGCTCGGCCACGTTTGGCGTGAGCACGTATTCGGCCTCCTTCAGCACCGCGTACGGCACGCCCTCTGCCTTGCCGCGCTCGGGCCGCTCCTGCACCCAGTCGCGCACACGCAGCCACGAGCAGTAGCGGGCGTCGATGCCCTCGGCGCGCACGGCCTCGATGTAGGGGCCCGGCTTCCGGTCTGGAGTGATGCCCATCACAATGACGCGACCGTAGTCGGAGAGCGCACCCGCAGCACGGCTGAGGCGGGCCTGGATGTCGCCCTGGAACGCCAGGGATGTCTGGATGGCGAAGGCCCATTTCTTGTCCCGCTCCTGCACAACGATGTCGATGACGTCGTCGCCGGCGGGCGCAAACTCGCGTACCACGGTGTTCTCGATACCGGGGATGTCTTCGTCGGTGAACTCACGCAGCAGCGCGGTACGTGTGTCGTTACCGGCAAGCGCCAGCACGGACGCGAGCACGTGGGTCCACTGCTCACGGGGGTCGGACTGGGCTGCAAACAGGCGCGGAACAGGCATGGATTACCTCACGGACGTGGACTTCGAACGCCGGGAGGGTACCGGACGCCGAGGTGTGTTCAGGTGTTCTGTCAGGTGTCCTGGGGATCGACGTCAATGCCGATCCTCACACCTCCGGGAACTCCAGAGGCAGCAAGCACCCGTCGCGTGGCCGTCGTGAGGGTTGAAGACAAGGGCGCCTGCAGCAGTATCGCCCGGCGGGTACGCCCACGCAGCCGGTGAAGTCGCGACGGACCACGCACCGTCACCTCGGGATCAGCCATGGCCAGATCCTCCGCCAGGGCCTCGGCCACTTCGGCGACGCGCGCCGGGTTGTCACCCTCAATCACGATTCGCAGCAGGTGCCCATGCGGCGGCATACCCCTTGCCTGCCTGCGGCCGATCTCGCCCTCGAGAAACTCCTCCACCGCGTGCCGGGAGCCCAGTTGCACCGCGCGGGCAGCCGGCTCCCACGCCTGTACCACCACACGGGCAGGCTCACCCTTACGGCGCCCCGCGCGCCCCGCCAGTTGCACGATGAGTGAGAACGTGCGCTCCTCTGCCCGAAAGTCCGCATGCTGCAGCGCCGCATCGGCATCAAGCACCGCGGCCACCGTGACGTCGGGCAGGTCGTGGCCCTTGGCAACCATCTGCGTGCCCAGAAGGATCGCGGGGCCGGGTGCACTGAACTCGGCGAGCAGGCCCACGATGCCACCGCGCTTCGCCGCATTGTCGGCATCGAGTCGCACAAGGCGGGTGTCGGGCACCACATTTGCCAGCGCCTCTTCCAATGCCTGAGTACCCGAGCCCTGACGCCCCACGTTGACGGAGCGGCATGAGGGGCACGCACCCGGCTGCTCGCGTTCGAGCCCACAGTGGTGGCACACCAGGCGCTCCGGGCCGCCATCGCGGTGCAGCACCATGGGCACATCGCAGTCGGGGCACCGGGCGATCCATCCGCAGTCACGGCACAGCGTGGTGCGCGAGAACCCACGACGGTTGAGCAGCACGATGGCCTTGTCGCCACGCTCCGCCGCCTCCTGCAGGGCCCGGGCCAGCGGCCGTGAGATCGGGCCCGCGTGCTGGGTACGCATGTCCACAACGTCGATCGGCGGCAGCACGGCTCCGTCGGCGCGCTCGGCCAGCGTGATGCGCGGAAGCGCATGCCAGGCCTCAGGGCGCGGGGTGGCGCTGCCATACACCAGCGCTGCACCGGCATCGGTGGCGCGCTTGTACGCCACCTGCCGTGCGTCGTAGCGCGGAGTGGAGTCCTGCTTGTACGACGAGTCGTGCTCCTCGTCCACCACCACCAGACCGATGTCACGCAGTGGGGCGAACACCGCACTTCGGGCACCCATCACCACGTCGGCCTCCCCGGATCGGATGCGCCGGTCCTCGGCGGCACGCTCGGCCGGCGCCAGCGCCGAGTGCCACACGGCCACACGCTCGCCCAGCCGGGCACGGAGCCGACCCAGAAATTGCGGGGTGAGCGCGATCTCGGGCACGAGCACCAGGCTCGACCTGCCCCGGGCCCGCGCAGCCTCAATGGCGCGCAGGTACACCTCGGTCTTCCCCGAGCCGGTCACGCCATGAAGAAGCAGCGCGTCGGCCCCCGGGGCATCAATCGCCTGGATGACCCGATCCACGGCCACCGTCTGATCAGCGGTGAGTTCCGGTGGCGTGTCGGGATCCGGAGCCGGGCCAAACCAGTTGAGCCCGCTGGCATCTGCCCGCTCGGCCGTCAACGTGATCTGGCCGTCGGCGGCCATGCGCTTGAGCGTGGGCATGGTGGTACCCGCTGCACGCACAAGATCGGCTGCCTGAAGTTCCCCACCTGCGGCCACCAACTGGGCGAGCACGGTTGCACGACGGCCATCGGGAGCCTCGGTACCGGGTACCGCACGGGCCACCAATCGTTCGCGCCCCTGCCCGGTGGGCGCACCGAGCGACCACGTGCCGTCTGGGCCGCGCCTGAGCGCCCCCTCTGCGCCGGGTGGCAGCACCAGCTTGAGGCTTGAGCCGAGCGGGCTCAGCGTGCGCCGGGCGACCCACCGGGCAAGGTCCAGCAGGTCGGCGGGCACCACCGGAGCATCCACCACTCCTGCCACCGGCTGCAGGCGGCCCTTGTGTGTTGCGGGCTCGCGGCTCATCACCACGCCCAGCACCGCGCGTGGCCCCAGGCGCACGGCGACCAGCGCCCCGGGAACCACGGCCGAATCCAGCGCGGCGGGCACCGCGTAGTCCAGCGCCCCATCAAGGGCGCGGGCGGCGACGAGGGGGACGACCTGTGCGGCCATCCCCCCATCGCTCACATCAGTCGGCGAAGGCCTGGCCGATGTCGGTGTTCTCCCATGTGAATTCCGGCTCGGTACGGCCGAAGTGGCCGAACGCGGCGGTCTTCTGGTAGATCGGCCGGCGCAGGTCGAGACTGTCGATCAGCGCGGCAGGGCGCAGGTCGAAGTTCTCGCTCACCCACGTGACGATCTTGTCGATCGGCCGCTTCTCGGTGCCGAATGTCTGCACGTTGATCGACACCGGATGTGCCACGCCGATGGCGTAGGCCACCTGCACCTCGCAGCGATCGGCCAGGCCCGCGGCCACCACGTTCTTGGCAACCCAGCGGGCGGCGTACGCGGCCGAGCGGTCCACCTTTGAGGGGTCCTTGCCCGAGAAGGCGCCGCCGC
>CAJAPZ010000175.1 GCA_903943955.1 uncultured Actinomycetes bacterium | reverse complement strand
CGTAAGTCGGAGAACCCGTCCATCACGCGCGACGTGTCGGGCGAGGGTGTGCAGCAGGCCCTGCTCAAGATTCTTGAGGGCACCGTTGCCTCAGTGCCGCCGCAGGGTGGTCGTAAGCATCCGCATCAGGAGTTCCTCACCATCGACACGACGAACATCCTGTTCATCTGTGGTGGGGCGTTCGCCGGCCTCGACAAGGTGATCGAGCGCCGCATCGGCAACAAGGGTGTCGGGTTCGCGGCTGATATCAGCAACCGTAGGACGGCCAAGGAACACGATCTCTTTGGTGAGACCCTCCCGGAGGACCTCACGCACTACGGGCTCATCCCCGAGTTCATCGGCCGCCTGCCCATCGTCTCGTCGGTGAACCAGCTCACCCGCGAGGACCTGGTGACCATCCTCACCGAGCCGAAGAACGCGCTCACGCGCCAGTACCGCCGCTTCTTCGCGTTTGACGACGCCGAGTTGGTGTTCAGCGAGGACTCCCTCTACGCCATCGCCGATCGGGCGCTTGAGCGCAAGACGGGTGCGCGCGGCCTGCGCTCCATCATCGAGGATGCCCTCCGCGATGTGATGTTTGAGCTGCCGTCCCGCGACGACGTGCGCAAGTGCGTCGTCACTCGCGAGACCATCGAGAAGGGGTTGCCGCCCACCCTTGTCACCGAGGCGACGGGTCGGTTGCCGCTCGTTGAGGCCGAGGAGTCGGCATAGCCACCGCGGGTGAGGGCGGGGCGTGGCCAGCCCGGCTCGAACCCCTGGAGATGGAGCCCCATTGGGTTGATGCATGGCGCGATTCCGGCGTCACGCGCGGCGACCCATCAAGCCCGCGCGCGCCGTACGTCATTGCAGTGCCGCCTCCCAACGTCACCGGTGCCCTGCACATGGGGCACGCACTCAACGGCACCATCCAGGACGTGCTCATCCGCCGTCATCGCATGGCCGGATTTGAGACTGAGTGGATATGCGGCACCGACCACGCCGGCATCGCAACCCAGGCAGTGGTTGAGAAGGAGTTGGCCACGCATGGGGTGCGTCGCGCCGACCTGACCCGCGAGCAATTTCTTGAGCGCGTGTGGGAGTGGAAGTCCGAGTACGGCGGTCGCATTATCGAGCAGTTCACCCGTCTCGGTTGCACCATGGACTACACACGCGAGCGCTTCACCATGGATGACGGCTATGCAAAGGCCGTGCTGCGGGTATTCGTCGACCTGTATGAGAAGGGCTACGTCTACCGCGATACGTATCTGGTCAACTGGGATCCGGGTCTCGGGTCGGCGATCTCCGACCTTGAGGTGGAGAACCGGGAGGTGACCGACACCCTCGTGCGCATCGCCTACCCGCTGAGCGATGGCTCGGGTGAGGTCGTGGTGGCCACCGTGCGTGCCGAGACGATGCTGGGTGATACCGCGGTTGCGGTGCACCCCGACGACGAGCGTTACCGCGACATGGTGGGCAAGACCATCACGCTGCCCCTGTCGGGCCGTGAGGTGCCGATCATCGGGGATAGTCATGTGGACCCGGCGTTTGGCACCGGTGCGCTGAAGGTGACTCCTGCGCATGACCCCAACGACTTTGAGATCATGCGCCGTCACGGGCTGGAGGCCATTCAGGTGATTGGCGAGGATGGCCGCATTACCGCCAATGCGCCCGAGGCCTACCGGGGGCTCACCGTCGCCGAGGCGCAGGCCGCCGTGGTGGCCGATCTCAGCACCGCCGGATTGATCCGCGGTACCGAGGAGTACCTGCACACGGTGCCATTCTCACACCGCTCCGGTGCACGGGTGGAGCCTCTCCTATCGCTGCAGTGGTTCTGCGACATGGAGAAGCTGGCCGCCCCTGCGATTGATGCGGTGGCCGATGGGCGCGTGCGATTTACCCCGCCCACCTTTGGACGGGTGTACCAGGACTGGCTGGCTGAGATCCGTCCGTGGTGCCTGTCGCGTCAGCTGTGGTGGGGGCACCAGTTGCCGGTGTACTACCGCGGTGACGAGGTGTTCGTGGGCATGGAGGCGCCCGAGGGCGAGGGGTGGCAGCGCGACCCCGACGTGCTCGACACATGGTTCTCGTCGGCGCTCTGGCCCTTTGCCACCCTCGGCTGGCCGGATCGCACCCCCGAACTTGAGCGTTTCTATCCCACCAGCGTCCTGTCCACCGCGCGCGAGATCATCTTCCTGTGGGTGGCCCGCATGGTGATGATGGGGCTTGAGTACATGGGTGAGGTGCCGTTCACCGACGTGTACATCCACTCGGTGGTGCAGGCGCCCGATGGACGACGCATGAGCAAGAGCCTCGGCACCGGCATCGACCCGCTCGAGGTGGTCGACCGCGAGGGCGCCGACGCACTGCGGTTTGGCCTGCTCATGATCACCTCCACGCAGGATGTGCGCTTCAGCGAGGATCGCATCAAGCAGGGGCGCCAGTTGGTCACCAAATTGTGGAACGCCACGCGCCTGGTGGTGGACCGCGGTGGGCGCGCGGGCGTTGCCCCCGAGCCCACCACACTCGGCGACCGCTGGATCGCGTCGGTCATCGCCGGCGCCATCGAGCAGTCCGACCATCTGGTGGAGGGCTTTGAGTTCAGTCAGTTCGCCGACGGGCTGTACCACCTCATCTTCGATGACCTCTGCGACTGGTACCTCGAGTTGCTGAAGGCCGATCTGGCAGACCCGGCGTTTGCCGGTGCCGCACTTGAGCAGGTGCTCTCGCTCGCACACCCGGTTATCCCGTTCACCACTGAGGAGTGCTGGAGCAGACTCCCCGGGGCGGCTGGTTTGATGCTCACTCATGAGCCCGCGCATGCCATCGGTCCACGCGACGCCGACGCCGAGGCCGCCATGGGCGCCCTGCGCGAGGCCGTGCAGGCCATGCGCGCATTCCGTGCGGAGCACGGCATCAGCCCTCGCGAGACGCTCACCGTGACCATCGCGGTTGATGGTCAGAGCGCGCTCCCGGCTGATGCCTTTGCTGCGATTGCCGGCGTGGAGCTTGGCGAGGTGGGCAGCGACGCCCTCGTGGTGCCGGTGTCGTTTGGGCGCCTCATGGTTCCCGCACCCAAGGTCGACCCGGCCGTTGAGCGCGCCCGCCTAGAGGGTGCCCTCGCCGGTGCCCGCGGTGAGTTGAGTCGCGCGGAGAAGCAACTCGCCAACGAGCGCTTCACCAGTCGTGCGCCCGACCACCTGGTGGAGGCCGAGCGCGAGAAGGCCCGTCGCTTCACCGCCGAGGTCGAGGAGATCTTGGCGCGGCTCGACGCCCTGGGCTAGGGCCGCAATGGATCACGGGGCCGCCGTTCGCTGGATTGAGGGCCTCGACCGGATGGGGATGAAGTTTGGGCTGGAGCGCATGCAGGCGCTCATGTCTGCGCTCGGTCAGCCGGTTGCCGGTATTCCCGCGGTACATGTGGTGGGGACCAACGGCAAGTCGTCGGTTACCCGCATGACCGCTGCAATCCTCGCTGCCCACGGGGTACGCACCGGGGCCTACCTCTCACCGCACATCACCGGGTGGGGCGAGCGCATCGCGCTTGATGGAGTGGATATCTCGCCGGGGGCCTTTGCGCATGCGGCGAGTCGGGTGAGTGATGCCGTGCGGGGTGTTCCGGGGGGTGCCATCACCCAGTTTGAGGCACTCACGGCGGTGGCGCTGGATGCGCTCTGCACCGCGCGCGCCGAGGTGATTGTTCTCGAGGCGGGCCTGGGGGGGCGCCTGGACGCCACGAACGTGGTTGATGCCGATGTGGTGGCAGTCACCGGTGTGGACCTCGACCACACCGATCTTCTCGGCGAGACCCTCCCGCAGATTGCTGCAGAGAAACTGGCAGTGGCGCGCGATGGCCTGAGTGCGGTGCTGCTGGGCCCGCTCGCTCCCGACGCCCGCGACGCAGTGGCACCGATCATGGCCCGCAGGGGCCTCTCGGGATGGGCCGTGGGGCAGGAGATCGCGGTCCGATCCGGAAACGGACTCCTCGTGACGATCTCCACTCCCAACGGCGCGCTGGCCGACATGGACATACCGGTTCACGGCGACTGGCAGCGGGGCAACCTTGCGCTGGCCGTGGGCGCCGCTGAGCAGGTGCTCGGGCGTGGTGTGGATCGCGACCGGGTGGAGCGGGCCATTCGCGAGATGCGAAATCCGGGACGCCTGCAAATCATTCTCGGTTCACCCATCATCGTGCTCGATGGCGCGCACAACCCGGCCGGGGCCGCCGCACTCGCCGCGACGCTGCCGGAAATCCTGGGCGACATCCGACCGGTGGCCGTGATCGGAATGATGGCCGACAAGGATGCCTCGGGTATCTGTGAGGCCCTCGCACCAGCGATCAGTGCGGCCTGCGTTACCCGCGCATCGTCGGGGCGGGCCATCAGGCCCGAGTTCATCGCGCGCATGCTCGAAATCCGTGGCGTCCCAGTGCAGGTCGTTCCCGGACCCGCCCGCGCGCTGGAGCGCGCATGCCTCGACGCAGGTCCCGATGGGGCCGTGCTCGTGGCGGGATCCCTTCATCTGCTGTCCGATCTCGCACCCATTGCGGTGGCATCTGGCAGCGAAAACGCCAGTGGTAGACTCGCCGCCGCTCACGGGCGGGACGCAAGCGCCGAGGAGATTTGGGGTCAATGACCTTTCTGAGCAGTGATCCATTCCAGTCGGTATCCGATTTCTTCGGATCCAGCGTCTGGACCATCGCCCTGGTGCTCATCCAGGTGTTCGCAGCGGCCCTGTGGCTCGCGTTGGCCTACTGGGTGTATCAGGACGCCCGTCGCCGGTTTGAGAACTCGGGGGCCATCACCGCATGCGTGGCCATCGCGCTCATCATCCCGTTTCTGGGCGCGCTGGTCTACCTGTTCATCCGTCCGCCGGAGTACTTGACCGACGCTCACGACCGCGAGCTGGAGACCCTGGCCCTCGAGAGTCAGGTAGAAGGCCTTCGCTGCCCGTCGTGCGACGGTGTCGTGGGCCCGCGTTTTCTCGTGTGTCCCAACTGCACCACTTCACTTCGTCAGCCGTGCCGACGCTGTTCCGAGCCGCTTGAGCCCCACTGGCAGGTGTGCCCGTTCTGCGCCGCCCCGGCGGCCCCCACATCAAGCCGAACCCTCGACGACACGCGCATCGAGCGCCGTCGCCGTGACGACGCCAACCAGGACCCGGAGCCCGGAATCTCATGATCGAACGTACCTTTGTGATGGTGAAGCCCGACGCGACCGCGCGCGGGATCTCCGGCGAGATCATCGCCCGATTCGAGCGTCGCGGCTTTCAGCTGGTGGGGCTCAAGAAGACGGTGATGACTCGCGCGGCCGCCGAGGAGCACTACGACGAGCACCGTGACCGGCCGTTCTTCGCCGAGCTGGTGGAGTTCATCACCTCGGGTCCGGTCGTGATGATGGCCATCGAGGGCGAGGGTTCCATCGCCGCGTGCCGCATGATGATGGGCACGACGAACCCGCAAGATGCCGCGCCTGGAACCATCCGCGGTGACTACGCGCTCGATCTGGGCCAGAACGTGATCCATGGCTCCGACGGCACCGAGAGTGCCGCGCGCGAGCTGGGTATCCACTTCGCCGCGTCGGAGTTGCTCGGCTGATCATCCTCGCCTCGCGGTCCCCCCAGCGGCGTGGGCTGCTGGGGGCGCTTGGCATCACGTTTCGCGTCGTGGCCTCCGATGAGGCCGAGGACAGCGACCCCGGGCTGCCGGCAGAGGAGCGTGTGATGGCCCACGCGCGCGGCAAAGCGCGCGAGGTGGCCGGTCGTGTGGGTATTCCGGGTGGCGGTGCTGTGCTCGGGGCGGATACCGAGGTGGTGCTCGATGGCATCGCACTTGGCAAGGCGGCCGACGAGGCCGATGCGCGCGTCATGCTGCAGGCGCTCGCCGGTCGCGAGCACACGGTGATGACCGGGTTGGTGCTGGTGACCGCTCAGGGTGAGCATGAGTGTCTTGCCCGAGCCACTGTGCGGATGCGGCCGATGGACGATGAGGTGCTTCGCTGGTACCTCGGGCGCGGGGAGTGGCAAGGCCGTGCGGGGGCATATGCCGTGCAGGGCGCAGGCGGGGCGCTGATCGAGGGTATCGAGGGCGAGCCCTCCACCGTTATCGGCCTCCCCATCGGTGCGCTGGGGTTGCTGCTGGACACCGCCGGCCTCGCTCCGTGGGGGACGGCGACCTGAAACGCGTCGTGCAGGCATCCCCCTGCATAGGCAGATGAATTGAGGGGCGCGATACGCTTCCGCAGCATCTCCGGGTGCGATGCCCTCGTCACTCACACCATTGGAGGCCCGCGATCGGGTTTCTCGGTTACCTGACGGGGTTCGGCGGCCGCGATATGGCCGTGGACCTCGGCACCGCCAACACCCTTGTTTACGTCAAGGGTCGCGGCATCGTTTTGTCTGAGCCGTCTGTGGTCGCAATCGACCAACGGACCGGTGATGTGCACGCCGTGGGCATTGAGGCGAAGCGCATGCTCGGTCGCACTCCGGGCAATATCACCGCCATTCGTCCGCTGAAAGATGGCGTCATCGCCGACTTCGACGTGACCGAGCAGATGCTCCGTCACTTCATCCAGAAGGTGCATCAGAACAGATGGGCGCACCCCCGCGTGGTCGTGTGCGTGCCGTCGGGTGTGACGGGCGTGGAGAAGCGCGCCGTGGAGGAGGCCACGCTGTCTGCCGGTGCGCGCCAGGCGTATCTCATCGAGGAGCCCATGGCCGCTGCCATCGGCGCGGGGCTGCCCGTCGGCGAGCCGACCGGGAACATGATTGTGGACATCGGTGGCGGCACCACGGAGGTTGCAGTGATCTCCCTGGGTGGCATCGTTGTGGCGCAGTCCATTCGGGTGGGTGGCGACGAGCTCGACGAGGCCATCGTCAACTACGTGAAGCGGGAGCGGAAGCTGCTGATCGGTTTACAGACTGCTGAAGAGGTCAAGCTTGAGATCGGATCTGCCTACACGCTGAAGGACGAGATGCAGGCCGAGATCCGCGGTCGCGATATGATCAGCGGGCTGCCGAAGACCATCGTGCTGAGCAGCGAGCAGGTGCGCGATGCGCTTGACGAGCCGGTGGGGCAGATCGTGGCGGCCGTCCGGGCCACGCTGGATCAAACGCCGCCGGAGCTTGCATCCGACATCATGGACCGCGGCATCGTTCTGGCAGGCGGCGGCTCGCTGCTGAATGGTCTCGTCGATCGCCTGCGTGCCGAAACCGAGATGCCGATCCACCTCGCCGACAGCCCGCTCACCTGTGTTGCGGTGGGCTCGGGCCGATCACTCGAGGAGTTCGAGGTCATGCGCCGTTCCTCCCACTCTCGGCGGCGCTCGAGGCGCAACCGGTACTGAGTCACCGGAACCCGCGACATGACCATCGGCCGCCGCCGTGCCATATCGTGGACCGGATGCCCGTGACTGGTCGAGGAGACGACGGAAATCCCCGAATCGCCGAGAAGAAATGACCCCGAGAAGCACCGGATGATGATCCGGCGCGGGGTGATCGGCGGCCTCATCGCCCTCTGCCTCATCGTGTTCACGGTGTACTTCCGCGAGTCCGGCAGCGGCCCGCTGCACGGCGCCCAGCAAATGGCGGGATCGGCAGCGATGCCCCTGCAATCGATCACCGAGCGCGCGTCGCAGCCATTTCGCGATGGCTGGAGCTGGGTCACTGGGCTTGTGGACGCCCGGGGCCAGAATGAGGATCTGAAGGCACAGAATGCTGCGCTTCAGGCGCGCGTTCTTGCGCTCTCGGACCAGTCGGCCGAGATCGCCCGCCTCCGGACGCTGCTGCGCATTGATGGGAGCGTTCCCTCGGGCTACAAGTCCGTCGTTGCCTCAGTTGTGGGGCGCTCGCCCACCAGTTGGTACGCGCGCGCCACCCTGAGTGCCGGGACCTCTGACGGCATCGTGGTGAACAGCCCAGTGGTGAGCGGTGCGGCGCCCGGTGCCGCGCTCGTGGGGCTCATCACCGAGGCCTCGGCCTTCACGTCGGTTGTCACATTCATCACCGACGCCTCCATCCGGGTGGGCGCTACGGTGGATGGGTCGGGTGGCGCGCTGGGCGTTCTTCGTCCGACAGTGGGCGGGCAGTTGATGATGGGTGGCGTGCCACGCGACTTCCGTGTGAAGCCTGGTGGCATCGTGCGCACAGCCGGGTTCTCGGCAGATCTGCGACTTCCATCAGTGTTCCCGCGCGGTATCGCGGTGGGGCTGGTGGCCGGGGTCGGATCGCGCGACGTCGATACGTTCCAGACCATTCAGGTGACGCCCTATGTTGATGTGCGCACGCTGGTTGACGTCGCCGTGCTCACACCACAGTCGGCCGCTGCGCGCCGGAGGGCAGCCGGCTGAGCGAGCGAACCCTTGGCGCGGCGGCACGCGTGCGCGCCGCCCGGCAGCGGCCGGTCCGGGCACTGCCCGATCGGGGCACCGCGCTCAAGCGGGTGGCGCTGCTCGCTGCGGCTGCAGTGATCCTGCAGATCACGGTGATGCCAAGCATCACGGTTGCCGATGGGTCACCCGACGTCGTCATCGCCGCCGTGGTGTCCATTGCGGTGCTTCGAGGGCCGTTGGTGGGAGCGGTCACCGGCTTCGCGTGCGGGTTCCTCGTGGAACTGACCACGCCGGTCGGCACTCTGGGTGTGATGGCATTGCTCTACCTCGCAGTGGGTGCATGGTGCGGGCGGTTTGCCGATCGCCCCGAGGCATCCACCATTGGCCTTCCACTCGGCCTCATCGTGGCGGGCGCGGCATTCGTGCAGGTGGGATACGCCTCGTTTCAGTGGCTGCTCGGGACGGATGCAACGGCATCGGTGATCGCGATGCGCATTGTTGTTCCCACCGTGGCGCTCTCGGCCCTGCTCGGTCCCCCCGTGCTGCTGGTCGCGCGGAGACTTCTGGGGGCCCCGATTGATGTCGAGCCGGGGATGCTTGACGAGTGAGCACGATGCAACCCCGTACCCCGACGCCGCCGATTGACGATCCGCCGCCCCGCCGGCCTCGGCGATCCGGGCGCCCGCCCCGGTCCGTGCTTCGCATGGCGTCGTTCGCCGGGCTCGCCATTCTTCTTCTGGTGGTGCTGGTTGTACGCCTGTGGTTTCTTCAGGTGATCGGGGGTGCGGGATATCAGGAGCGGGCCGAGGCCAATCGCCTTCGCACCGTCATTACCGAAGCCCCGCGTGGCGCGATTACTGACCGAAACGGCAAGGCGCTGGTAACGAGTAAGGAGGTTCTCAACCTCGTGGCGCAGCCGCAGGATCTGGTGGGCGACGCCGGCGCCCGGACGCTCACTCGCCTTTCGGCCGCGCTGGGGCATCCCGCCGGCTACTTCGCGGCGAAGGTGGCCAGAGCCCAGAAGGCCAGTCCGTTTGAGGCAGTGGTGCTGCAGGAGGATGCGTCGCCGCAGTTGCAGGCCTACGTTGAGGAGCGCCGGGCGCAGCTTCCGGGCATCGAACTTCAGGCCGCCTACAAGCGCGAATACCCCAACGGGACGATGGCTGCCCATCTTCTGGGCTACACGGGTCCCATTCCCGTGGAGTCCTCTCGCAAGTACCGGGACCAGGGATATCTGGGCAACGAAACCGTGGGTCGTGCCGGCATCGAAAGTGAGTACGAGGGATACCTGCGTGGCATCGCGGGCCGGCAGCAGGTTGAGGTGGATGCGCGCGGCGACATCGTGGGACGGGGCGTCATCTCGCAGACCTCGCCCCGTCCGGGGCAGACTCTGCGCCTTTCCATCGATCTGAGCGTGCAGAAGGCGCTTGAGCGGGCGCTGGCGCACGAGGTAGCAGCATCCGGCACGTCCACCGGCGCGGCCGGGGTGGCCATCGATCCGAAAACCGGCGCGGTGCTGGCCATGGCGTCGTTGCCCACCTTCAAGCCCGACGTATTCGAATCGGGTACTCCCCGTGAGATCCAGCGTGTACTCACAAGCCCGGGACGGCCCTTGCTCGACCGTGCCATCGGCGGCGAGTATCCCGCCGCCTCAACCTTCAAGGCCATCACCGCCTCTGCCGCGCTCGCGTCGGGGCTGTACACGGCGGGTGAGCAGATTGAGGCCCCCGGCTCCCTTGTGCTCTACAAGACGCGCTTCCGCGGATTCAACAACGAGGCATATGGCCCGATTGCCCTGCCGCAGGCGCTTGAGGTATCGAGCGACACGTTCTTCTACACACTCGGCGACCGCTCATACCGGGTTCCCGGGTGGCCGCTGCAGGAGTGGTCGCACAGATTCGGCCTCGGGCAGGCCACGGGAATCGATCTCACCGAGGGTGAGAGTGCGGGCCTCATTCCTGATCTGGCCTACAAGCGCCAGACATGTGATCGCAAGGTGGACCCGATCAACTGCTCGTGGCGGCCGGGCGACTCCATCAACATGTCGATCGGGCAGGGCAATGTTCTGGTGACGCCGGTGCAGATGGCGGTGGCATACGGGGCGATCGGCAATGGCGGAAAGGTGGTCACGCCCACCCTCGGGAACGCCGTTGTCGATGCCGATGGCCGTGTGCTGCGGGATCTTTTGAGCGCGCGAGCCATTCATGATCTGGGCCTTCCAGCCGGGGTTCTCGACCAGGTCAAGCAGGGACTGAAACGTGCGGCGAACGGTAATAGCGGCACATCGACCCCGGTATTCGGCGGCCTCCCCCCGGCATTCAAGGTGGCGGGCAAGACCGGCACCGCCGAGAACCCGTCCAAAATCGACCACGCATGGTTTGTGGGCTACGCGCCTGCAGATGACCCGACCATCGTGGTGGCTGTGGTGGTGGAACGCGGCGGGCAGGGTGCCAACTCGGCCGCCCCGGCCGTGTGTGTGACCATGGCTGCGTCGCTTGGGTTCGCGGAAAGCCGTTGCGGTAGCGGGGCGAAGGTCAACTGATGACGACCCTGACCGGGGAGACCCACGGAGTCGGGGCCCGCCCGCGTCAGGCCGCCGCCGGTCTCGACTGGTGGTTGCTGGGAATGGTCCTTGCGGTCTCCGGCTTCGGCGTGTTTGTGGTCAGGGCCGCCACGGAGTCGGACGTGGCGTCGAATTCGGGCTTCTACTTCACCCGTCAACTGGCGTTCACCGTGGTGGGACTGGTGTGCCTGTTCTTCATGTTGCGGCTCAACCTCGACGATCTATCGCGTTACGTGTGGACCATCTACGCGATTCTCGTGGCGTCGGTGGGGGCCGTGTTGGTGCTCGGCGCATCTGCCCGCGGATCCACTCGCTGGATCGAGCTCGGCCCGGTGCGTTTGCAGCCGTCAGAGTTCGGCAAGGTGCTGATCGCGTTCGTGCTTGCCGTCGTGGTGGTGGAACGGCTGAAGGCGATCGAGCCGGCCCGGCTGTCGTGGATGGTGCTCGGTCTCACGATGCTGCCCGCGGTCATCGTGTTTCTGCAGCCCGACCTTGGAACCGCCCTTGTATACGTGGCAATCGCTGCGGCTATCCTCTGGGTGGCTGGGCAGCCCATCACGCACTTCATCGTTGCAGGCGCGGTCATCGTGGCGGCGGCGGGAATGATTCTCTATGTGCTTCCGGCAGCGGGGCTGGACGTTTTGCGTCCGTATCAGGTGGATCGACTCACCTCGTTCGTGGACTCGGGCGGCGATCGCACGCAGTCGGGATATCAGCTGGAGCAGAGCAAGGTGGCCATCGGCTCGGGTGGTGCGTTTGGCAAGGGCCCATCCGGTGCCACTCAGACCATCAATGACTTCCTGCCCGAGCACCACACCGACTTCATCTTCGCTGTGGTGGCCGAGATGTTCGGATTTCTGGGGGGCGGCCTCCTCATCGCGGCCTACTTCATCATCATCTGGCGGGCCATCGTGATCATGCGATTGGCACCCACCGAACTCGAGCGACTGGTGGTGGCGGGTATCGCCGCAATGCTGGCGTTCGAGGTGTTCGTTAACATCGGCATGAACGTGGGGATCATGCCGATCACGGGAATCCCGCTGCCATTGATGTCGTATGGCGGGAGCCACACACTGACAAACCTTGTCGCCGTTGGCGTCCTCCTTCGCATCGGCATGCGCGGTCGCGCCGCTCAGGCCGCCGGAGCCGCATAGATGGGCGCCATCACCACGCTGGCCAAGCGAGTCAACCGCGTGGCCAAGGACACCCGCGAGCATCACGAGCAGGCCCTCGACGGAGGCGTGATGGCGATCCTGCCGACGAGCCCCGTACTGGGTGGCCGGCTGTCGGGGATGCTCGGCGTACCCGTTGGCGACCGGACTGCAGCCACCCTGCTGGTTATCCCGCTGGGCGCCGGTGACGATGTCCGTGCCGCCGCCCTCGAAGTTGCCGCCAGGTCTCGGCAGAACCATCGCACGCTCGTTCTCATCGTGTGCGCACTGCATGAGCGTGGCCGCATCGAGCGCGAGTTGCTCGCCGAGGATGACGTCACGATCGGCGATCTGGCATTCGTGCCCGATCTGGAGTCCGATTCATCTGTGAGTGCGGTGATGCAGGCCGTCATCCGCTCGCTCGGCACGGGCATGGTGCCCGCTGCCAGGCGCTACCCGGCGTTACGGGACCCGGTGCATCGCCACCTGGTCGACGTGGCCGCACGGGAGTCGGCAATTGCCGGCGCGCTCAACTGGTTCTCGGGCAGCGCGGCTGCCCAGCACGCAATGGTGGTGCGAATGGGGTCTGCCGAGGGGCAGGGTCTTTCCGCCAAGCGCATTCCCGAGGTGGTCGCAGCGACCGCAACGGGTATCGCCGTGGGCATCGTCGCCCGCGGCGCATCACGTATCGTGCCCGCACCCAGTTGGATGGTGCGAGGTGCTGTCGCATGGGCCTCGACCGTGGCACTTGCCGCGGCGACGGAGCGTATTTCGCGCCGGCTCGACGACGACATGAACATCGATCCGAAGGACGCCGTCAAAGCGTTCATCCGCGCCCGTCTGGGGCGGAAGGGGAAGAGCTGATCAAGCAGATTCTGGTGTCAATCGATCGCGCCGAGACGCGCGTGGCCATCCTTGAGGATGGGCGCGTCGCCGAGGTGCAGATTGAGCGTCGTGGCAAGGGCTCAGTTGTGGGCCACATCTGGAAGGGCCGCGTGGAGAGCGTGCTTGCCGGTATGGAGGCCTCATTCATCGAGGTCGGCATCGGCAAGAACGGCTTCCTCCATGTGGATGACGTGGTGGCCGAGGGCGTGCCCAAGAAGAAGCGCCTGATCGCGGACATGCTCAAAAAAGGCGACGAAGTCATCGTGCAGGCCGTCAAGGACCCGATGGGGACCAAGGGTGCACGACTCACGATGCAGTTGTCGCTGGCTGGCCGGTTTCTTGTGTACGTGCCGTTCGGCGACGGCATCGGGATCTCAAAGCGCCTTGATGACGATGAGCGCCACCGCCTGCGCGACATCTGCAAGAAGTTGCCGCGCGATGGGGGAGGCCTGATCGTGCGTACCGCGGCGGCGGGCGCATCGGCTACTGAGCTTGCGCGCGACCTCGCATCGCTCAACCTGCTGTGGAAGGCCATCCGCGAGCGGTCGGCGCAGGTGCCGCTTCCGTCACTGCTCTACAGCGAGGCCGACTCGTCACTTAAGGTCATCCGCGACATCCTCAACGAGAGTGTCGACGAGGTGCTCGTGGACGATGCCCGCCAGCACGAGCGCATCGTGGGGTTCCTGCGACGCACGTCGCCGGAACTCGCCGATCGCGTGAAGGTGTGGGACGGCGAGGGGCAGTTGCTCAAGCACTTCGGGGTGGAGGACGCCATCCGGGGCACGCTCAATCGCCGCGTACCACTCGCATCCGGCGGGTCACTGGTGATCGACGACACCGAGGCCATGACGGTGATCGACGTCAACTCGGGCAAGAACGTGGGGCGTGGCAACACCCAGCTCGAAGACACCATCACCCGTACCAATCTCGAGGCGGCCACCGAGGTTGTGCGCCAACTGCGGCTGCGCGACATCGGCGGCATCATCGTTATCGACTTCATCGACATGGATAACGCGAAGAACCGCCGGGCGGTGACTCAGGCGCTCAACGACGCACTCGCGAACGACCGTACCCGCACCTTCGTGGTGGAGATCTCGCCGCTCGGTCTGGTGCAGATGACGCGTCAGAACATCAGCGACGGTGCCCGCGAGATCATGACCAACCACTGCCCCACATGTGGGGGGCAGGGATTCGTTGTGAGTGCCGAGACCCACGCCATTGACGCCGAGCGCCAGATCCGTATGGCGCTTACCGGCACATCTGAGTCGTCCGTTGCCGTGAGTGTTCACCCGGAGGTCCTTGGGTTCCTCACCGCAGACGACGGCGCGGTGCTGGCGGCGATTGAGGAGGACCTCGGCCTCTCGATCACACTGGAGTCGGATGCCTCGTTGGCACCGGGGAGTGCTCGCGTGGGTGGTGGGGCCGCGGGGAGCGGTGCGAGCCGTTCGCGTACCCGCACCACTCGCAGCCGGTCCGCCGCGAAGCCCGCAGGGGCCTAACGCGCGGGATCGCTCGCGCCCGCGGGCTGCAGCGATCCGAGCAGTACTCCAAGCACGGGGTTCACCGTCACACCGGACACACCGGATGCGGTGACCTCCGTTGCCACGGGGGTGGCGACCGGCACCACACGGCCGTTGGCCACCGCGCGGGCATCCACCTGTGCCCATGCCAAATCGCGCCCGGTACCGAGGACCGCGTTGGCGGCTGATCGGGCGCGCGATCGAAGGACAGCATCGCCGGTGATGGCGGGTACCGGTGGGGTGGCGGGCGTGCCCGGAGCGGTGGTGCCCAGCAGTTGCGCATAGGCATCTGATCCATCTGGGAGCGTCTGGGTCCAGATGGCGGTGGCGATCGCAGCACGCGGGGCAGCGCGGCCGAGGCCCGAGTTCTTTGGCAGCGCCCTCATGACTGGGGCGAGGCCCATCTTCGAAAGTGCGTCACGCACTGCCGGGGCGATGGCGCGCTCAGCGGATCCGGTTCCCGTCCAGAGCGTTACCGCGGTTCCGGTGGCCCCCGCTCCGGACACCAGTGCCCGTGCGGTCCGCAGGTCGGGCGCAGTGGTCCCCGGACGGCTCCCCGGCGTGCCCGGGGGAATCATGCGGCTGGCAGGACGGGCCCCGGTGCTGATCGCCGCTGCCGCCGCCGTGCGATCGAGCGCTAGCCCGACGGCGCGCCGGACACCTGGATTCGTAAACGGGGCCTGGGATGAGTCGATTGCCACGTATGCCGTCGCCGAGATGGTGATGGAATTGGCGGTGGCCCCGGCCGCGTATCCACCGCGACGCGTGGCCGCCTGGGCGATTGGCATTACCGAGTAGTCGGCCTCCCCGGTTGCGACGTGTGCCGCCGCGGCTCGGGGTGTGTAGCCGAGGGAGATGGTGATGCGGGCTGCATGGCCAGCGGGCAGGCCGTCCCGCGCCACGTAGCCCGGGTTCGGTGTGAGAACGATGCGCCGGTCGGGGTCGAAGGCCGAGATGGCGTACGGCCCGAGGCCGGCCGGTGGGTCAACGGTTTGATCGACCGCGCGGGTGCCCTTGGGAACGACCGATGCAAAGGGCAGCGCGAGCGCCTGCACGAGCGATGGGTCTCGTCGTGTGAGGCTGATGGTGACGGTACGCGCGGCGTCGTCGGCCACGACGCCGGACAGCCGTCGGGTGCGCCCCGCGATTACGGCCGGGGCGCCATCAATCGCGGTGTAGAGCGCGGTGCCACGGGAGTCGAGGATGAGCATGCGCTCGAGGCTGCTCTTCACGTCGCTTGGCAGCGCAACGCGCGAGGCGGGCGGGCCAAACCGCACGTCATCCCTCAGCGTGAACGTGAGCGTCAGACCGTTGGGCGAGACGACCGGAAGGGCTGTGGCGAGGTCTGGCACCACGGTGGTTCCCGGAGTACCTCCGGCACGCCGGAACGCCACCAGACCGCCCTGCGTGGCTCCCATTATCTGCCACGCGAGCGGGTCCCGGGCCAGTGCAGGGTCGAGGAAGTCCGGGTTGCCCCCAGCCTCCACGCGTAGCTCACCGCTGGCCGCGAGGGCCTGCGAGGTGCCCGAAATCGCGATCAGGAGCCCGATACCGGCGATACGTGCGATGCGTGGGTGCGAGATTTCCCCTTCGGTGTGGTACTTCGGGTCCGGTGTCGCTACCATGCGCGATCGCGTCCGGAGACGGGCGTCCCGTCGTCAGTAGTGGAGATGTCCGTGGCTGAGTATGCCGTGATCGCCCTCGGGGGCAAGCAGTACAGGGTGCGTGAAGGTGAGCGTATCGTCGTCGACCGCATTGCGGCCGAGCCCGGTGAGTCCATCTCGCCCAGGGTTCTCGCAACCGGGAGCGCCGATGGCATCACTGATGGGGGCACCGTGACGGCGGAGGTCGAGGAGCACGTTCTCGGACCGAAGATCACGGTTTTCACCTACCGCGCCAAGAAGGACAGCAAGCGCAAGATGGGTCACCGCTCGCACCTTTCGCGGGTGCGCATCACGGCAATCGGGGGCTGAGCAATGGCACATAAGAAGGGTGGCGGCTCCAGCCGCAACGGTCGCGATTCGAACTCCAAGCGCCTCGGCGTGAAGGTGTTCGCTGGCCAGGTCATTCCGGCAGGTTCGATCATCGTCCGCCAGCGCGGCACTGTGTTCAAGCCCGCCAACGGTACCGGCATCGGTCGTGACCACACCATCTTCGCCACCGTGAGTGGCCGGGTGGAGTTCACAAATGGCATCAAGGGTCGGCGCGTCTTCGTGCACCCGGTGGAGGCCCCGGCGTCCTGAGCCGGGGCGGGGCCTGAGGCTCCGCACCATGTCATTTACCGATCGGGCCCAGATCCACGTCCAGGCGGGACGCGGGGGCAACGGTTGCCTCTCGTTCCGTCGTGAGGCGCATTCGCCCAAGGGCGGCCCCGATGGGGGGAACGGCGGACGCGGCGGCGACGTCGTGCTGGTCGCCGACGAGCAGATGATCGACCTGACGCAGTTCCGCCACGCGGTGCACCACAAGGCAACCGTTGGCGGTGACGGCGAGGGACGCAATAAGCACGGCAGGAATGGCGGCGACCTCGAGGTGAGCGTTCCGCCCGGTACCCGCGTGCTACGCGATGACGAGGAGATCGCCGTACTCGGTGCGGTGGGCGATCGCGTGTCGGTGGCACGTGGCGGTGGTGGTGGCGTGGGCAACCGCGCCTTCCGGTCATCAACGCAGCGCGCCCCCCGCATTACCGTGCCGGGCGAGGATGGCGAGGGCACGTGGCTTGTACTGGAGATGCGCCTGCCGGTTGATGTGGCCATCGTGGGCATGCCGAACTCGGGCAAGACCTCGCTGCTCAATGCCATCACCGGTGCGAGCGCCACGGTCGCCCCGTACCCGCACACCACGAAGGAGCCGGCGCTCGGCCCGCTGGACGATGGCTTCGGTGAACCCCACCTGGTGGCCGATCTTCCGGGGCTTGCCGCCGACGGCAGCGAGCGCAACGGTGCCGCACTCGGACAGTTGGAGCGCGCCAAGGTCATCCTGCACTGCGTTGATGCATCTGACCCGTGGGATGCCGACGAGCGCATCGCCCTCGTTCGCGCCGGTATTGCGCCGTACGCCCCCGAGCGCGCCCGTCAGGTGATCGTCGCCACCAAGTGCGATCTCGAGGACCCACCGGACGGCGTCGACTTCGCTACCTCCGCGGAAACCGGGGAGGGCATTCCCGAACTCCGCGACGCGCTGATCGAGTGGATCGCGTGACCGACGTCATCGTCATCAAGATCGGCTCATCCACGCTGGTGGACGAGCAGGGCGTGCTGCGCGAGGACGTGCTCGTGGCGCGAGTGGCCGAGATCGCTGCACTGCGCGATGCCGGCATGAATCCGGTGCTGGTGTCGAGCGGCGCCATCGCGTGCGGGCTGGGTGTGCTCGGTATTGCGAGCCGTCCTGACGCCCTTCCCGACCTGCAGGCGGCATCCGCGGTGGGCCAAGGGGCCTTGTTCGCGCGGTACATCACAGCCTTCGCCGCGCACGGGGTGGTGCCCGCGCAGGTTCTGCTCACGTCGGCCGACCTTGAACACCGCACCTCCTATGTAAACGCGCAGAACACGCTTGAGCGCCTTGTGGCATTGGGCACGGTTCCGGTGATCAACGAGAACGACACGACCGCCACCGATGAGCTCACCTTTGGCGACAACGACGTGCTGGCCGCCCAGGTGGCAATCCTGCTTCGCGCCCGGGTACTGCTGCTGCTCACCGACCGTGATGGGCTGTATGCACCGGGGACGAGCGGACCTGAACTGATCGGCGAGGTGGCTGTTGGCACGGACCCGCGTGAGGTCGAGTTGGCGGTGCTCCCCGGGTCGGGGATCGGCAGTGGTGGCATCGAAAGCAAACTGGCATCGGCCGGTATCGCCGCCGGATGCGGTGTTACCTGCGTGATCGCCAGTGGTCGTGACGCGGGTGTCATCCCTGCCGCGGCTGCCGGCGAGCCGGTGGGCACACGGTTTCCCGCCTCCGGACGCCCACAGGCCTCCTTCAAGATGTGGCTCCGTCACGCCAAACCCAGCATGGGAACGATCACCGTCGATACTGGCGCCGTACGCGCCCTCGTCGAGAAGGGCACATCGCTGCTGCCGGTGGGTGTCACCGCCTGCGACGGCACCTTCCGTGCAGGGGATGCCGTGGTGGTTGCCGGCCCGGACGGCACCGAGGTGGGCAAGGGCATTACGGAGCTCTCTGCAGATGAGGTTCGTCGGGTAATCGGTATGCGGTCCGACCAGGCCGCAGGCGTGCTGCCCGGTGCGCCGAGCGAGATCGTGCACCGCGATCGCTTTGTGCTGGCCGGGGCCGATGGATACGTGCGATAGCGTGACCGTCTGATGAGCGCCACGACCTCATTGAACGATCGCCTCGCGGCCGCACGGTCGGCCAGTCGCACACTGGCCGTGATGAGCCCCGGCGACAAGGTGGACGCACTGGAGGCCATCGCCCGCGCCCTTACCTCGCGATCGGCCGACATCATGGCCGAGAATGCCGAGGATGTGCAGGCCGCCCGGCGCGCCAAAGCGCCCACCGCGATGGTGGACCGCCTGCTGCTCGACGACTCCCGGCTGGATGCCATGGCACAGGGCATTCGCGCAGTTGCTGCGCTGCCTGATCCCGTTGGCATCGTGGATGCGGGGTGGCGGGTGACCAACGGGCTCGAGATCCTCGAGACGCGTGTGCCGCTGGGGGTGATCGGGGTCATTTATGAGGGCCGGCCCAACGTCACGACCGATGCCGCGGCGCTGGCCCTGAAGAGCGGCAATGCGATCGTGCTTCGTGGCAGCAGCATCGCCGCGCGCTCCAACCGCATCCTCGGTGATGTGGTGATGGCCGCGCTTGCGGGTGCGGGTGTACCCGATGGTGCCATCACGATGCTGGGTACCGATCGCGATGAGATGCTCGAGATGATCCGCGCCGAGGGTCAGGTTGATCTGGTCATTCCACGCGGAGGCGAAGATCTCAAGGCCTATCTCATCGAGCACGCCCGGGTGCCGGTCATCTACGCCGCATCGGGCAATTGCCACGTGTACGTCGATTCGTCAGCCGATCTGAACGATGCCCTCGCGATCATCGTAAATGCCAAGTGCCAGCGGCCGGGTGTGTGCAACGCGGCCGAGTCGCTGCTGGTGCACCGCGACGTGGCCGCAGAGTTCCTGCCACGCGCCGCCGAGGCGCTCATCGCCCAGGGTGTGGAACTGCGTGTGTCCGACGAGGCCCGGGCAGCCATCGGACCTTCTGCGGCTGACCTGCCTGCCGCCACCGATGACGACTTCGCCCGTGAGTTCCTGTCGCTCATCCTTTCGGTCGGCGTGGTTGGCTCGGTGGACGAGGCCATTGACCACATCAACCGGTTCGGGTCGGGGCACAGCGAATCGATCATCACTGCATCGCTTGAAGCCGCGCAGGCATTTCAGCTGGGCGTGGACGCGGCATGCGTGTACGTCAACGCGTCCACCCGGTTTACTGATGGTGGCGAGTTCGGGATGGGCGCAGAAATCGGAATCTCAACGCAGAAACTGCACGCCCGCGGGCCCATCGGCCTGTCTCACCTGACCACGGTGAAGTACCTCATCACCGGTACCGGTCAGATCCGCTGACCCGATGAGAATCGGCATGCTGGGCGGCAGTTTCGATCCGCTGCACAATGGCCACATCGCGCTTGCCAAGGAGGCTGCCCGCCAACTGCACCTCGATCGCGTGCTTCTGGTTGTGGCCGGGGCGCCCCCGCACAAGCCTGATGGAGCAACGATGTCGGCCGTGCGCAGGTTGGCGCTCGTGGAGGCCGCCGTGGCCGATGATCCGCTTCTCGAGGCCAGCGACCTCGAACTCGATCGCGATGGCCCCACATTCACCGCCGAGACGCTCGAGGAGATCGCAGCGCAGTATCCGGGAGCGGATCTGTGGTTTGTGATGGGGGTCGACCAACTGGCTGGCTTCGCATCCTGGCGCCGGCCCGAGGACATCGTGGCGCTGGCCCGCATCGCGGTGGCCATGCGTCCCGGTGCCGATGCGAGCGCGGCGGGTGACGTCGCCCGCGGCATCGCCGTTGGCCGCGTCGATCTGGTGGAGATGCCCGAGGTGCCGGTGTCGTCCACTCTGGTTCGCGAGTACCTGGCGCAGGGCGATTCGATCCGTCATCTGGTGCCGGCGGCGGTTGCGGATTTGCTGGAGTCTGCCCCGGCGTCTTGATGGGGGGCCGCACCCCGACTAGCCTCGCAGGGATTCGTCGTTCCGATTGAGGAGACCCCTCGAATACCGAGGAAATTGCCCGTATCGCCGCAGAGCTCGCCGACGCCAAGAAGGCGGAGGACATTGTGATCCTCGACATGCGCGGCATCGTGGACTACACCGACTACCTGGTGATCTGCACCGGGCGCACCCCGCGTCAGACCAAGGCCATCGCCGCCGAGATCCGCGGAGTGCTCAAAAAGGAGCACGGCGTCGAGATCCGCCGCGTCGAAGGCGAAAAAGAGGCTGACTGGATCCTGGTGGACGCACTCGACGTGGTCGTGCACGTGTTCACGCCGGAAGCCCGCGACTTCTACCGCCTTGATCGCCTGTGGCGGGAGGCGCCAACAGAGCGGTTCGAGAGCACTCCCGCCTAGCCCGCGAGCCGTCTATACTTCGACGCGTTCCCGGGGGATTAGCTCAGCTGGGAGAGCGCTACGCTGGCAGCGTAGAGGTCGTCGGTTCGATCCCGTCATCCTCCACTTCATACGAAAGGTCCGTTCCGACGGGCCTTTCGGCGTTTTCACCCAAGTCGGCGCGGCGGTGATGATGAGCAGCCAATCCGCCACGGGCCGCTCCCATGAGTTCCCGCATGGTGCAGGCACCAATGGGGGGATGAGCGGGCCTCACGGGCGATGAGCCGGCGGTGCGGTCCTCTCCAGCGCGAGCCTCAACAACGCGGGCCTCTCCCAGGCGAACCTCACCAGCGTGAGCCTCGGCGACGCGTGGCCTGCCAGCGCGAGCCTCAGCGGCGCGGTCTTCTCCAACACCTCCTGCCGTAACGGCGCGGGAATGCATGGACTGGCTCGGGCGGGGCACGCCGCAACCTTACGTCCGGGCGCGGGGTATGGTCCCCGTCCCTCACCTCCTCGCACCCACACGGGGACGAATGCGGTGTGCAGGCCGAAGTCACTACATCTGCGCCCCACACGGACACACCGAAGGCCGCCACTAGAATGTGGGCCATGAGTCGCTACTCCCCGCCCGCCCGCTGGCGGCTCTTCGTCGCGTCGTGGGCGGTTGCCATCGGTGCAACCGTGCTTATGGCGTCCGGCTGCGAGCAGGCGCAGCAGGCCGGAGCCTGGTGGCAGATTCCCCGGACCAAGATCACATTCCCGGTGCTCTGGGCTGCATCCGGTGAGTTCGGGAAGGTCAGCGCGGGCATCGAGCCTGCGGTGATTCTCGCCGAGACCTCCGGAGAGCCCACGTTTGAAGTCAACCTCGGCGACATCACGACCAAGGGCGCCGGCGCGCAGTGGCTGGCCGCTACGGCGAGCGCGGCCACGCTTGCAACCCTCTACACGGGCGCAGACCCCGCCACCCTCACGCTGGGATATGACATCACTGGGCCCATTGATGGCCCCTCGGGTGGTGCGGCCCTGACCCTGGGCACGATTGCCGCCATCCGCGGTGACACCGTGCGACCGAAGGTGGTGATGACGGGCACCATCCTCCCCGACGGCACCATCGGTCGCGTGGGCCTCGTGCCCGCGAAGGTGGCCGCGGCAGCCAAGGACGGGTTTACGCTCGTCCTCATCCCGGTGGGGAACCGAATGTCGGTTGATTCGGCATCCGGGAAGGTCGTGGACGTCATCGCCCTCGGTCGTACCCTCGGCCTGACGGTGCGCACGGTGCACGACATCAACGAGGCGTATCGGGATTTCACGGGCGAGACCATCGCGCCGCCTGCGGCGCGCCCGGCCAGCCTGTCGCCCGAGGCCCGAACGGTTGCGGTGGCCACCACCCGTCGCACCCTGGCGGCGGCGCAGGCCTCGTTTGTCCGCAATCGCAGCCTCATCCCGCAGCGCGCCCGCGCGGGAATCGCCGCCGACCTTGGGAGCGCCCGTTCAGCCATGGCCGCGGGCAGGGCGGGAGAGGCCTATGGCTGGGCAGTGGAGGCCCTTTACCGCATCGGCGGCGCCAGCGGGGGGGCTCGCGTCACCACGCTTGCCCGCGAGGAGGGCGTCGCCGCGGCACGAACGGCGTTGGCTGGCGACGTCGCCAGCCTGCTTGCGCGGGCCAACACGCAGTTCCAGCAGCAGTCCAACCCCGCCGGCCTCCGGGTGGAGCAGTGGCTCACCCTGCCGTCGGCAATGGGTTGGGTGGTGTATGCCCAGGCCGTACTGCAGGCAGCGGGCACCGCGCTGAAGCAGCCGGTGGTGGGTGTCGGCAAGGCCAAGCAGATCGCCCAGCTCGCGGACATCGCCAGGGACGTCGAGGGCGAGCGCCTGGCGCTCGAACACCTGGGCCCTGACGCTATCGCGGTCGTGCGCGCGGCGAGTTCACGGACGGCTGTCCCCGAGGAGCAGGCCACCGCCTTCATGTCCGGCTACTCCACGTTCCTGGCGCGCGCGGGCGGTGCCAACCGGGTGCTCTACGAGGCCCTGTCCAAAGCGCCCGGCACGGCGGGAGGGGGCACCGGCTCCTACGAGGTCCTCGCCGCCCTTCGCGATGAGGTCGAGGGCGCCAAGGCCGAGGCCGGCTCGCTGCAGGAGGCCATCCAGCAATCGGCCTACGCCACCACGTATTACGTCCTTGGCACCACGTTGGCGAGCGGTGACGCCTACGGCTTCTCTGACTCCACCATCACCGATGCCGGCTTCGACAAGGATGCGCAGAGCGCATACGAGCGCGAACTCCTGCGTAACGCGGTGGAGGGAGGCGAGCAAACCATCGCCGAGTGGACGGCGTTCCTGCAGTGGAATGGAGAAAACATGAGCTACCCGGTGTGGCAGCGAGAGTGGTCGACCGGCATCTATCGGGCGCTCCGAGGAACCCCCCGCGAGGAATCAGGCGCCAGGCTCGCGCTCAATGAGATCTGGTACGCGGTCATGAACAACCTCATGATTCGCTCTGCGAGCCTCAACCTGGGGTAGGCCCCCGGTGTGTCCTACTGACACCCGTTGTGAACACGGCTGACGTGTGGCCGGTGCCCGATCCCACGAGGCGGCGGGGCGCATGACGCAGAACAGCTCGTCGCCGTAAATATCGAGCTTCGCACGCTGACGGGCGCTGACGGCATCTTCCGCTGCGAGATGGTGTGGGCAGAAGACATACGCCACCTGCGCAAAGGCCACGCGCACCTAAGGGCGCACCATCCGCCGGTCGAAGGGCAAATGGACCATCACCACAAAGGTCCTTGGGAAGACGGGCGTCACTGCGCAGCCGGCGAGGGCCAAGATAATGACGTCTGCGGACCCGCCGCTGAGGCAGGACGCCGAATACGAACCACGACCCCGGCGCCGCCAACAGCGCCGGGGTCGTGGTTCAACGGGTTAGGACGTTGGGAACGGGTTCATGAAGAAGGAGTCCATCCCAGCGAGCGAGCCGGTGAGAGGCTTACCGAAGCCGACCGGAATCGTGGCCGAGGGGTTGTCGGTGTAGATAGACGAACCCGGGGCAACCGGACGGTTGTCGATGTTCTCCATGAGCGGGCCGGCACACATCGCCATCGGGTATTTGGTTCCGTCGATGGTTACGGGTGTGGTCACCGCACAGGGGAATCCCCAGAAGTTGGCCATCCCCGCGTTGGGCGACACACCCTCAGTGACCAATCCGCCCTGCGGAGCGGCCACAGACCAGCTCGTGCCGTTGTACTGCGGGAGCGAGGGCGGGCTTCCGAAGCTCGACCAGATGGTGGAGGCACCCTTCGGGGTCGTCCCCGTGCCCTGAAGGCTCTTGTTGTAGACCGTCATGCCCGTGACGATGGGACAGAGCCCCGTGCCGACCTGGTACTTCGTTTTGTTGATGTAGACCGACTGATTGCTGGGCGTGATGTTGCTTGCCGCCCCCACCGCGCACGGTGACGTCGATCCTGACGGTTCCGGCGGGCACCGTGATCGTGTCCGCTCTTTGGCCGGAGTCGGCGCGTTGGCAGATCACGGTTGCCGTCCAATGTGTTCCGAGCGTAGGCGCAACCGAGTCGCACTGCGTGATTGGTGTCGCCCCGGCAGTGGCCGCCGCGACGGCGAGCAAGCCGAAGGCCAGCGACGTTATGTAAGAGGCCGGGGTTCGGGGCAAAGGGTGGCCTTTGAGGGGCGACGGGGACTGATGCGACAGTGCTGAGTCGTACCGCCCGGATGGGAGCCGTTGCATTTGATCGTTCCGGATACCATCTCGCCACGGGCACACCACCATGAAGGCTCCCATTGCGTCAGCGAATGACTCGACTGCTTGTTGTTCCGTTCGTGCTCACCGGCGGTTTGCTGGCTGTTGCCGGTTGCGGTGGGTCCTCCAGCACCGGGACCTCAGGCACTACGGCCAGTGCGGCATCGCCGGTTGCGGAGGCGGTTGTGGCGCTTAACCATCCTGACAACGGACTGAGTACCGCCTGGGCTGAGAGCGGGGGTGGGGGTGGCACCGCGGCGAACCTCGCGGCGCCCTCGGTGATCCTCGCGCCGGGCTACACGTGCCAGCTGGTCGTCACCGACACCGGGGTATCGCTGTTCCTGCAGGAGCCGGGCGACCGACTGCCCAACGTGTTCGACTGGACCAGGAGCGGGGGAGTGGTGTCGCAGCCGAGCGTGCCCGCATCGGCACCCAAGGGCGGGACGCCATGCACGCTGAACGACTCGTGGGTAATTGCACTGAAGTAGCGCGGGATTCAGGCCCGGTGATCTGCGAGGAACGCCGTCTGCGCGGGGAGCACCTCGCTGGCCTCGGGCATGAGGCCCAGCATGATTGCGAAGTCGTGAATGGCGCCGTCCACCTCGATGACCTTGCATGAGGTACCCATCGCGTCGCACTTGGCCTTCCAGTCGCGGGTCTCAAATAGGAAGAGCTCCGCGGTGCCCACGGTGATGAGCATGGGCGGCAGGCCAGTGGGGTCGCCGTAGAGAGGAGAGAGGTGAGGGTGCGTGCGGTCTGTCGCGCCGGCGTACGCCCGTGCGTAATGGTCGAGGGCAGGGATGCCCATCATCGGGTCGATGTGCGCGTTGGCGGCCTGTTCGGGGTGGGCCATGGTGATGTCGAGCCAGGGTGAGCTGAGCACCATTGCCGTGGGCACCATTTCGCCAGCGTCGCGCAGGCTGAATGTCGTGGCGAGACCGAGCCCACCGCCGGCGCTGTCACCGATGAGCTGCCACGAGCCGTCGAGGGTGCGCACTACGGCGAGCACTTCATTGAGTGCCGTGGGGTAGGTGGCCTCCGGGGCACGCGAGTACCTGATGA
Organism: uncultured Actinomycetes bacterium; assembly: GCA_903943955.1. Classification (GTDB taxonomy): domain Bacteria; phylum Actinomycetota; class Thermoleophilia; order Miltoncostaeales; family Miltoncostaeaceae; genus SYFI01. The sequence goes on along the minus strand of CAJAPZ010000175.1, from coordinate 37,089 downwards.
GCAATCCCGCCTGACCGGTGTCGCGGCAGAGGGTGCTGACCCATCCCCAATGCGCAGCGCCGGGCCCCACGATGTATCCCCCGCCGTGCAGGGAGACGATGAGGCCGTTCGCGCGGTGCTCCGGATTGATCCACGTGCAGTGCACCCCGGCGATGTGCTCGTCCACCACGGTGTGGGCATCGCGGATGGCGTCGGGGGCATCCCGCGCATCATCCACGCGCATTTCGTCGCAGTGCATGGGCTCACCGCGATAACGCTGCACCATCCCCGGTAGCAGTGCCGGGGCCCGCTGCATCTCATCGCTCATGCGACGAGAGCCAGTCCGTGCGTTTGAAGATGAAGGAGAGACCCGCAGCAGTAACGAGCATCAGGAAGAGCGCCCACAGGTCGCCGTACTGCCCGTGGAGTTCGGGCATGTTGTCGAAGTTCATGCCGTAAATCGTTCCGACCAGCGTGAATGCGAAGATGATGGTGGTGGACACGCCGGGACCGTACCGGGGCCGCCGATGGGATTTCTACGCAGTCGCCCCCGGGATGTCAGGGTCGTGGTCGGCCACCTCGCTGGTGAGCAGTGCGCCGCAGGCGATGGCAGCGACCAGGAAGATAACCGCCGACCACCAGAAGGCGATCGAATACCCATGCACGGCGGCCTGAGCCTGGGCCTCCGGGGTGCTGGGGTCGCCCGTACCCACCAGAAATGACGCAACGGCAGTGGCGAAGATCGTGCTGAGCAGCGCCGTGCCGATCGAGCCACCGATCTGCTGAGTGGTATTGACCATAGCCGAGGCCACACCGGCGTCGTTGGCGTCCACACCCATCGTGCCCACCTCGAACGAGATGGCGAACACCAGACCGAGACCGAGGCCGGTCACGATGAGACCCGGCAGTACATGCGTGACGTAGGGCGTATCGACCCCCAGCTGGGTGAACAGCACCATGCCGATGGCCCCAAGGAACAGCCCGATGGTGATGGGAATGCGCGCACCGATCCGGGGCAGCAGGAGCGCCGTGGATGTGGTGGCGGTGACCATAATCGCCCCGATCATGGGCAAGAAGGCGAGTCCGGTCTTGATGGGCGAGTACCCGAGCGTGGTCTGCAGGTAGTACGTGAGGAACAGGAAGACGCCGAAGAGGGCCATTGAGGCCAGCGTGAGGCCCAGGTACGAACCACCTCTGTTGCGGTCGAGTACCACCCGCATAGGCAGCAGGGGGTGCTTCACGCGGGTCTCGATGATCACGAAAATGGCGAGCAGCACCACCGCCGCGATGAGAAGGCCAATGGTGATGCCTGCGGTCCAGCCATCCGTCTGAGCCTTTGCGAAGCCATAGACCAGCGAGAGAAGCCCGAGCACCGATGTGATCGTGCCGGGGAGGTCAAGGTGCACCTTGTCCTGGCGTGAGTGCACAAGCAGCACGACCGCGGCGATGGCCGCCGGTACCGCAAGGACCAGATTTACCCAGAGGCACCACCGCCACGACAGGTATTCGGTGAGCACCCCGCCGAGCAGCAGGCCGAGCGCTCCTCCTCCACCGGCGATGGCGCCATAGATGCCAAAGGCCTTGCCGCGCTCCTCGGGCTCCGTGAAGGTGGTGGTGAGAAGCGACAGGGCCGCTGGTGCGAGGAGCGCACCGAAGGCACCCTGCAGTGCACGCGCGGTGACCAGCACGGTGAAGTCCTCGGCGAGGCCGCCAAGAGCCGACGCCGCGGCGAAGCCGATGAGGCCGCCGATAAACACCCGCTTGCGTCCGAGAAGGTCGCTCAGGCGCCCGCCGAACAGCAGCAACGAACCGAATGCCAACGCGTACGCCGTGATGATCCACTGGCGGTTGGCGTCGCTGAACCCAAGATCCGACTGAGCGGAGGGGAGGGCGATGTTCACGATGGTGGCGTCCAACACCACCATCAGCTGCGCCAGGCCGAGCACGGCCAGAATGGCCCACCGGCGGCGGTAGTGCGTTTCGTCGTGCGTCGTCGCAGCGGTCGTGCTCACGGGAGGCGGTCCTCAGGCGGTCGGGGCGCAGGCCGGCGTGCGTGCGCGGTCAAGCACCCTAGCCGCTCAGGCGAGCGTGGTGCGGGCCCAGCGGATGGACGCGATCATCAGCTCGATTCTGGTCAGTTGGTCGCCGCGCACGGTGCCGCCGTCGGCCAGCATGACCCACGGGCCCTCGGCCTCCATCAGGTCAATGGTGGGGATGTCGCTGCCATCCGCCAGGCGCTCCTGCGTGACGTGGTCAAAGACCCGGAAGAGCACCACCATGTCGGCATCGTCGGCCACCCGCAGTGAGAACGTCTCGTTGAAGTCGTGGCGTTCCATGTCGATGGCCTTCATGCTGCCGATCCCCGCCATGCGGTCATCGGCACCCTTCAAAGCCCGCCCCAGGGCGGACCGGCGCACCAGGCGCATAGGCGTGACCGCCGGCACCTGCGGCACTAGCGCAACTACGTGGTTGGTGTAGGTGGTGGTGCGGTTGCCCTTGCCGTCGTAGGTGTCGGTCTCATAGGTGTGGTTGGCAATGCGCACGGGCACGCCGTCAACCGTTCCTGCGATGACGTCGGTGACGTACCGGCGAACACCCTTGCGGAGGAGGCCCGTGGCCTCAGGGAAGGTCTCGCTGGCAAGCATGAAGTCGTCGAACCGCGCCTCGTGCGGCTGGGGCGCGGGTTCCGTCGGCATGTCCCGGCCCCAGTATGCCCACCCGTTGGCGATGGCCCACTCGCGGATCATGCGCGACGACGCCCGCTTGCCCGCGGCCTGCCAGGCCAACAGGGCTGCGAATGCGAGCCCGACGATGAAGGTGCCGATGGCGGTGACGATCATCCACGTGGCCCCGCGTTCAGCCACGGCGTAGGTGCACAGGGGCACGAATAGCGCCAGCCCGACCACCGTCCAGATGACCGTGGCCCGCATGCGTTCGCGCGCGGCCGCCCAGCGGCGTGCGCGGAAGGCGTTGGAGGATGTGTCGGGCGAGGCACTCATCGTCGTAATGGTGCCCGAAAACGAGGACGGGCTCCTCGAAGAGGAGCCCGTCGGCACATCAATGGGGGTGCCTCACGGCACCCGCGGCTCAGACGGCCGTGACCTGCTGTGCCTGCGGACCCTTGGGGCCCTCACCAGCGACGAAATTCACTCGCTGGCCCTCGTCGAGGGAACGGTAACCCGAACCCTGGATCTCGGAGAAGTGCACAAACAGATCCTTACCCCCGTCATCGGGGGTGATGAAGCCGAAGCCCTTCTCGGCGTTGAACCACTTCACGACGCCTTCCGGCACGCTATCCACCTTGTTCGGCGAGGAATGCCACTGCACGCCGAGCTTTGTACCGACGGCTGCTTTTCCACGCGTTGCTGAGATCACCAGATGGGTGATCAAGTGGAACGCTAGTCCTCCCCCCGGCGGAAGGCCCAGTTCAGCGGTGCAGCGTTACCGAATTGGTGCAAATGCGGACAGTTCTCCCCGCTCAAAGCAAATAATCACTTCTTCTGGGTGCGGATGAATGCGGTCAAACCGAAGGCCCCGACCGCTGACATTCCCATTCGGCGGTAGAAACCATCGGCATCACGCTCGGCGATGAGCACCTGGTGGTGGAAGGTTTCGAGGGGGTAATGATCGAGCACCGTGCGCAGGAGTTCCCGACCGGTTCCCTGTCCCTGGCGGTCGGGCAGCACAAGAATGTCAGCGATGTACACGGCGAATGCGCCATCGCTCATGGTGCGGACGAAGCCTACGATGACGTCGTCCTGCACGGCCACCAGCGCGAGGTCTGCCCGCTCCACTGCAGTGCGCAGGCGCTCCGGGGTGCGTGCATGACTCCAATTATTTGCGGCATACACGGCCAGAATGCCGGGGAAGTCGTCAGCGACCTCAACCTGCCGTATCTGCGTGGGCGCGCCAATCGTGGTCACCGGTGGAATCCTCCAAGAGTTGGTACCGTCACCCGCCGATGACGACTCCACCGAGCGAACTCCCGGAACGGTACGACCCGGCGGCCGCCGAGGCCCGATGGCAGGGCATCTGGGACGCCGAGAAGGCCTTCCATGCCGAGCCGGTGGCCCGCGACGGCGAGGTCGTAGTCATCCCGGAGAGGCCCAAGGCGTACGTGCTGGAGATGCTCCCCTACCCATCGGGCGAGATCCACATGGGGCACGTCAAGAACTACACGATGGGCGATGTGGTCGCGCACCACCGGCGCCGCACTGGTCACGTGGTGTTCCATCCGATGGGCTACGACGCCTTCGGCCTGCCGGCCGAGAACGCGGCAATCCGCACGGGCGAGCCCCCGGCGGAGGTCACCGCCCGGAATATCGCCGCCATCCGCACCCAGCTGAAGCGCCTCGGATTCTCAATCGACTGGGACGTGGAGATCTCCACGGCGGACCCGGGCTACTACCACTGGACCCAGTGGATCTTTCTGCGGTTCCTTGAGAAGGGGCTGGTCGAGCGGCGCGAGGCGGCGGTCAACTGGTGCCCCGAGGACCAGACGGTGCTTGCAAATGAGCAGGTGGTCGATGGTCTGTGCGAGCGATGCAAGTCACCGGTGGAGCTGCGCCAACTGCCGCAGTGGTTTCTGCGCATCACCGACTACGCGCAGGCACTGCTTGATGACATGGATCTGCTGGTCGACTGGCCCGAGCGCGTGCTCACCATGCAGCGCAACTGGATCGGGCGATCGGTGGGTGCCCGGGTGGAATTCGGGCTCGACGACGGTTCGGCAACCATCCCGGTGTTCACCACGCGGCCCGACACGCTGCATGGGGCCACGTTCTTCCTCGTTGCGCCCGAGCACCCGATGGTGCCCCGCCTGATTGAGGGGCGGCCCGAGCAGGCCGAGGTCACCGCCTATGTGGGCACCGCTGCCCGCACCCCGCTGGCCGAGCGCAGCTCCGCCGAGCGCACCAAGACCGGCGTGTTCACGGGCCGGCACGTGATCAACCCGGTGAATGGGGAATCGATCCCGGTGTGGGTGGCCGACTACGTGCTGATGGATTACGGCACAGGGGCCATCATGGCCGTGCCGGGGCACGACGACCGCGATTTTCAGTTCGCCAGCACATTCGGACTGCCCATCAGACGTGTGATCGCAGAGGAGGGCGTCGAGGCGGATGCGCCGCTGCCGGAGGCCATGACCGATCCCGGGCGTCTGGTGAACAGCGACGTGCTTGACGGGATGGCGGTGGAGGAGGCCAAGGCGACCATGTGCGCCTGGCTTGCCGATCGCGATCTTGGCGACGCCACCGTGGGCTTCAGGCTGCGTGACTGGCTCATCTCGCGCCAGCGCTACTGGGGTGCGCCCATTCCGGTGGTCAACTGCCCCGAGTGCGGCGTGGTGCCCGTGCCCGACGACCATCTGCCCGTGCTGCTGCCACACATCGACGACTACGCGCCCAAGGGGCAGAGCCCGCTGGCGTCGGCCACCGAATGGCTGCACACCACGTGCCCGGCCTGCGGTGGCGCCGCCACGCGCGAGACCGACACCATGGATACGTTCGTGGATTCGTCGTGGTACTTCCTGCGCTACACCGCCCCGCATCTGAGCGACGCACCATTCTCGCGCGAGATCGCCGACTACTGGCTGCCCGTTGACCAGTACATCGGCGGGGTGGAGCACGCGATCCTGCACCTGCTTTACGCGCGCTTCTTCACCAAGGTGCTGCACGACCTGGGGCTGGTGGGCACCCGCGAACCATTCGCGCGCCTGTTTACGCAGGGAATGATCCACCACCAGGGCGCCAAGATGAGCAAGAGCCGCGGCAACGTGGTGCCCCCCGACGACATCATCAATCGGTTTGGTGCCGACACACTGCGCCTGTACATCCTGTTCATGGGCCCGGCGGCCGATGATGCCGAGTGGAGCGATTCGGGCGTTGAGGGGCAGCGGAGGTTCCTCGACCGTGTGTGGCGGCTCGTGATGGCGCTTCCAGACGACGGGGCGGGCGAGCGTCCCACTTCGGACGAACTTGCGGGTGACGATGCTGCGCGGGCGTTGGTGCGAAAGGCCGAAGCCACCGTCGACAAGGTAAGTGAGGACATTGGCGAGCGGTTTTCATTCCACACGGCCATCAGCGCCATTCAGGAACTGGTGAACCACGCTACGCGCGATGCCGGTGATGGCACGCTCGACACGCCGACGGGGCACCGGGCCCTGCACCATGCGGCACGCACCACGGTGTCGCTGCTCTTTCCCTTTGCCCCGCACATCGCAAGCGAGTTGTGGGAGCGCATGGGCGGCGGCGAGCGGCTGTGGGAGGAGCCCTGGCCCGTGGCCGATCCGGCGTTCCTCGTTGCCGACTCGGTGACCATCGTGGTGCAGGTCAACGGCAAGTTGCGCGACCGTATTGAAGTGGCCCCCGGCATGGACGATGACGCCCTACTGGAGATGGTGTTTGCGCTGCCGAAGGTAGAGGCAGCGCTCGGCGGGGCAGAGATTATGCGGAAGATTGTGGTGCCCGGAAAGCTCGTGAACCTGGTGGTGGGCGGGAAGTAACCAACCCGCGCGGGTGTTGGCACGGGGTGTCACCCACGTGCGTGTCCCGGGTTCATAGCGTGGGGCCATGGACCGATTGCTGCCATGGCTTCGCAGGAGTGGGTGGATGTATGCCCTTGTCGCCGTGGTGCTGGCGGTGGTGGCATTCCGGTGGGCCGCAGAGGGGCACGACGGGTCTCCCGGCGGCGGCACTGGTACATCCACTGCGGGCGTGGTGCGTCGACCGGTGACCACCTCAGTGCCCGTCGTGCATGTCGCTGGTGAGGTGCAGCATCCGGGCGTGTACCGAATTGGGGGCGACTCGAGGGTGATCCAGGCTATTCGTCTGGCGGGCGGCCCAACCGGCCGGGCGAACCTGCAGGGGCTCAACCTCGCGGCACCGGTGGCGGACGGGCAGCAGATTCTCGTGCCGGCCCGCGTGAGCGCAGCGGCGGATGGGATGGCATCTGCATCGGGCACGCGGCGCGGCCCCATCAGCCTGTCGTCGGCAACTGCGGCTGACCTCGAAGCCCTCGATGGCGTGGGACCGGCTCTGGCCGCCCGCATTGTGGAATGGCGGCAGGCGCACGGTGGGTTCTCGTCGGTGGACCAGGTGGACGACGTCCCGGGAATCGGCCCGGCACGCCTTGAGGCCCTTCGGCCGCATCTGACCCCGTGACCGGCGCCGGCGGTGTGCCGGCACTGGTCCGGAATGCACCGCTGGTGATGCTGTGCGCACTTGCTGCGGGGTTGCTGGTGGGCCCTCACGGCGTGCCTGCGGCGTGGACGGCCATGGGGGCGGCCGGGTGCGGATGCTCTGCGGCCATCGCGGTGCGTGAGCGGCATTCAGGTGCAGCCACCGCGCTGCTGCTGGCCGCGTGCCTGATGGCCGGGGGCGCATGGGGAGCAGCCCGGGTTCAGGTGATCGACGTGGCGCCGATGCACCACTCGGGCGGGGCGAGCGGCACGGTGGTGGTTGATACCCCGCCCGCTGTCACCACCTATGGCGCTCGCGCTCAGGTGCTGGTGAACCGCCTTTCGGGATCAGTGGCCGTCGCCCCGGGCACGCGATTGCTGCTGGATCTGCCGAGTTCCGCATCCGTGCCGCAAGTGGGGTTCGTCATCAAATTGAGCGGGGCTGTGGCGCCGGCCGCAGAAGCCAGTGCCCCCGCGTGGTGGCGGGCCTATTTGCGGCGCCAGCACATTGCGGGCCGTCTGCGTGCGCACAGTTGGACTCAGGTGGGGGTGAGGGAAGGGCCGATGGGCGCGCGTGATGCCCTTCGGCGATGGGCAGGCGACAACGTGGCGGCAGGACTCTCCGGCGATCTGGGGGCCATTGTGCGGGGGATGGCCCTGGGGGGAGGGGCAGGGCTCACCGATGACACCGCGCAACGCATGCGCGATGCGGGGCTGTGGCATCTGCTCGCAGTAAGTGGACAGAACGTGGCGGTGGTGGGAATCGGCATGGGGGCCCTGCTGGGCGCCGCGGGGGTATCCCGTCGATCGCGGCTGCTCGCATCGGGCGCCGCAATGGCTGCCTACTGTCTGGCCTGTGACGGGGGCGCATCGGTGGCGCGTGCGGGGCTGATGGGGGCCGTGGCGCTGATGGCCGATCTGGGCGGAAGGCCACGCGCCCGGTGGTATGCGCTGATGCTCGTGCTGGTTGTGTTGCTGGCATTGGATCCCCTATCGGCCGAGGATCCTGGGCTTCAGTTGTCGTTTGCCGCCGTTGCGGGGCTGTTTACCATTGCGCCCCCGCTGGCTGTGTGGCTGCGCGGATTCATGCCAGGCCGTATTGCCGACCTGCTTGCGCAGTCGGGCGCAGCCGGACTCGCCACCGCGCCGGTGCTTGCATCGGGGTTTGGCCAAATCTCGACAGTCGGGCTGGTGGCCAACCTTGTGGCGGTCCCGGTGGCAGGGCCGGTGGTGGTTGTTGCGCTGCTCGGAACCGTGGCCCATTCGGTATGGGGGCCTGCTGGGGTGGGGCTGGCGTGGATCGCAGCCATGGGGGCCGGCATCGTGATGGGGGTGGCGCGCGTCACGGCGGCCATTCCGGGAGCGGTGGTGGCGGTGCCGGGCTGGGGGGTGGTTCCCCTCGCGCTGGTGGCCGCGTCGCCCGTGTTGGTGTGGGCATGGCTTCGGCGGGTACCCCAGACGGCGGTGGGACCGGGGTGGGGAATGCCGGGGCACGGCCATTGGATGCGCGTGGGTCTTATCGGCCTGACGGGAGTCGTCGTGATTGCCACCGCCGGGCTGCCGGGGTGGACCGGCCCGGGCGCACTGCCCCCCGGGCCCGCGCTGCGCGTGCTTGACATCGGGCAGGGATCGGCGGCTGTGCTGCGCAACGGTGCACGGGCCGACGTGCTGGTGGACTGCGGCCCGCCGGGCGAGCCCCCGCCGGTCATCGACGCATTGGCCCGGGCCGGCATGGACTCGGTGGGGGTCATGATCATCAGCCATGGCGCGCTGGATCACGCGGGAGGAGCCATTGCGGTGATTGATGCCATGCCCGTTGGCCGGGTGCTGCTGCCCGATCCGGATCACGACGCTCCTCTGGTGCGGGAGGTGGCGGCGCATGCGATGGCGCGTGGGGTGCCAGTGACGTGGGCCTCGGCGGGGAGCGAGGTCTCACTTGGGCCGTGGAGCGCGCGCGTCGTCGGCCCGGGACGGGACGATGCCGGAAGCGCGGAGGCGAATGACCGTAGCCTCGTGGTGCTTGCCCGTGCACCCGGCCTGTCGGCGCTTCTGCCCGGAGATGCCGAGGGCAATGTGCTTCGCGACCTCTCGCTGCCGCCCACGCCGGTGCTGGTGGTGTCGCATCATGGGTCGGAGGATCCGGCCATACCCCCGGTACTTGCGCGCCTGCGCCCGGTGGTGGCGGTGGTATCAAGCGGGGCTGGCAATCATTACGGCCACCCGCGGGCACAGGTGCTGACGGCGCTGGTGGATGCCGGCGCCGGGGTGCTTCGCACGGATTCGGGCGGGGATGTGGATATTCGAGCGGGGCAGGGCGGGATCGTCGTGCGCCGCGGGTAACCTGACGATGTGTCTCAGTCCGAACCACTGAAGCCCGTCTATTGGATTCACGGCGAGGACCGGGCCAAGGTCGACCGTGCCCTGCGCCGACTGGTGGCCCGCGTGGAGGCCGAAGGCGGCATGCCGGCCGAGCGCTTTGAAGCCGGTGAGGTGACAGCCCTGGAGGTGCGCGCGGCATGTGAGGCCATGTCGTTTGGCGGCACACGTCTTGTGCTGGTGCGTCGTGCAGACCAGTGGAAGGCGGCTGACATGGAGCCGCTCATCGACTACCTCGATGACCCCTTGCCCTCGACGTGCCTGGCGTTTGTATCTGACAGTGCACCCACACCGAGGATGCTGAAGGCGGTGGAGGCCTCGGGCCAGTTGCTGGCGTTCGGCCCGCCGGCGAAGGCGTCTGGGAAAGAGCGCATCGCGTGGTTCACCAAGTATGTCCAGGACGAGGTGAAGAAGTACGGCAGCAGCATCAGCAAGACGCTGGCCGCCGAGGTCGTGACGCGCGCGGGTCGCGCGGGTGAGGACGCCGGCCATCTGGCGAATGAGGCCACCAAGTTGGCGATGGCCGCTGGCGATGCCGCTGTGAGCCAGGACGATGTCGACGCGCTTGTGGTGGTTGACCCGCAGGCAAAGGCCTATCTGCTGGGTGATCTGATCGTGCAGGCCGATGCCCGAGGTGCGTACGCGATGCTTGCCGACCTTGCGGGTGGAAGCGAGACCACCGAGCCCATCGTCATCCAGCGCATGCTGGCGCGGCATTTCAGGGGCATCGCCGTTGCTCAGGGGCCGGGTGCCACGCAATCGGACGTTGAGCGCATCGCAGGCCTCAAGGGGTATCCGGCGCAGAAGGCCGTGGATCAGGCCCGGCAACTTGGCCCGGGGGCGGGTGAGTGGTGCGTGGCCCGGCTCGCCGATCTGGAACTGGATCTACGGGTGTCGTCGCTGAAGGACCTCGGCGAGGCGTCCGGCGACGGCGCGCGGATGGTGCTGGAACTCGGCGTACGCGACCTGCTGGGTGCCTGCCGGGGGTGAACCGGGGAGCCCCAGATGCCATCTCGGCACCGGGGGCTCGACCCTGTATCGCTAGACGGCTCTGGTCACCAGACGTGCGACGCGCGCCTTGCGGCGAGCGGCGGTGTTCTTGTGCAGTGCACCGCGGGCGGCCGCACGATCGATGGTCTTCACCATCTCTGCAGCCTGCTCCGGAGTGATGCTCTCACCCTCCGTGACGGCAGTCGTAAGACGCTTCATTCCCGAACGGACGGTCGAGCGATAGCGGATGTTTGTGTCGCGCTGCTTGAGCGATCTCCGGTTGCGCTTCTTCTGCTGCTTGATGTTTGCCACGCGTGGGTCTCCCGATTCCTGTAGGTCGGCCGGGTATCGTAGCAACGGATGACCTGGGCGACAGAACGAGCGTGACGGACACGACCGAAGGAACCGACGGGCGCCCCAAGGGTGGCCTCGGCCGGTCCACGGCCGTGTTCTCATTCTGGACCGCTGTCAGCCGCGTTGCGGGGCTCGCCCGCGAGGTGGTGGCTGCTGCACTCTTCGGTACTCAGGGCGCCATCAACGCGTTCGTCATCGCGTTCCAGGTGCCCAATCTGTTGCGCAGCCTGGTGGCCGATTCGGCCATCTCGGCTGCGTTCGTGCCCATCTACACGCAACTGCAGGAGCAGGGGCGCAAGCAGGATGCCCGTCGCCTGGTGGGCGCGCTGTCCAGCGTCATCGTGCTGGGACTCAGTGCCATCTCCTTGGTGGCCATCCTCACTGCGCCATGGGTGATGCCGCTGCTCGCGCCCGGGCTCGACTCGTCGCTGCAGCATTACCTCATCAGCCTGTCGCAGGTGATGTTCCCCATCGTGCCGCTGCTGGGGCTCACGGGGATCGTGGCCGCCGTGCTGCAGGCCGAAGGGCGGTTTACGCCCACCGCATTCGTTCCCGTGCTGTGGAACGCGGTGATTCTGCTGTGCCTGGTGGGCATCAGCCCGTTTGTGGCATCCGACGAGCGCATCTGGGTGTATGCCATCGGCATCCTGCTGGGCACCGTGGCTCAGCTGCTTTACCTGCTGCCGTACATGCGGGGCTTCGGGCCATTCCCCATCAGCATGGGGTTTGGCAACCACATGGTGCGCCGGGTGCTCATTCTCATGCTGCCGGTCACGGTGGGGCTCGGGCTCATCAATATCAACGCCCTGGTGGACGCGGTCTTCGCCACCCTGGTGAGCGACCAGGCCGTGCGCGCAATCGACGCGGCATTCCGCCTGTACATCCTGCCGCAGGGAATCTTCAGCGTCGCCATCTCCACCGTGCTCTTTCCCACCATCTCCCGTATGGCCGCCAAGCACGACATGCCGGGCCTGCGGACGGCGGTCGACTCGGGGCTCAGGCAGATCTTCTTCCTGCTTCTGCCTGCCACGGCATTTCTCATGATGCTGTCCATGCCCGCGGTGCGACTGGTGTACGAGCGCGGTGCGTTTAACGACTACTCCACGCTCATCACGTCCGAGGCGCTTTTCTTCTTCACGATCGGCCTGGTGTTCAACGGCGCCAGCCTGCTGCTCATCCGCGCGTTCTTCAGCATGCAGCAGCCGTGGCTGCCCACATTCATCGCCGGCGGTGGGGTGCTGCTCAACGTGGTGCTCGATGCCATCTTCTTCAAGCCGTTTGGGATTGGCGGCATCCCACTCGCCACCAGCATCACCTCGTTCGTCACCTTCGCCCTCTTGCTGCACTTCCTCAGCAAGCGGACTGGGGGCATGAACCTGCGCCATGTGGCCGACGGCTTCGTCAAGGCGCTGATCGCCGCGGGGTTGGCTGCGGTTCTGGCCCGTGCCACCTGGTACGTGCTGGACGGCTGGCTCGGGACGTCGTTCCCCGCGCAGGTGGTGAGCGTGGGAATGGCCGGGGTCGCCTGCATCGCGGCGTTCCTCGCGGCGGCACAGGCGCTTGGGATGCCCGAGATCGCGGCGGGCCGACGACTGCTGAGCGCCCGACGCGGCGTGCGATAGGGTCGCCCGCGTGGATCAATCGCATATCCGGAACTTCTCGATCATCGCCCACATCGACCATGGCAAGTCGACATTGGCCGATCGCATCCTGCAGATCACCGGGGCGGTGAGCGACCGCGACATGCGGGCGCAGATACTCGACTCGATGGATCTGGAGCGCGAGCGGGGCATCACCATCAAGGCGCAGGCCGTGAGGGTGATGTACACCGCCGACGACGGCGAGACCTACCAGATCAACCTCATCGACACGCCCGGACACGTGGACTTCTCGTATGAGGTCTCGCGCAGCCTGGCGGCGTGCGAGGGCGCGCTCTTGGTGGTGGACGCCAGCCAGGGCATCGAGGCCCAGACGCTGGCCAACGCGTATCTGGCGATTGAAGGGGATCTTGAACTGGTCCCGGTGCTCAACAAGATCGACCTGCCCGCCGCCGACCCCGACCTGCACGCGAGGGCGCTGGCCGACCTGATCGGCGACGACCCCGAGAACGTGCTGCGCATCTCGGCCAAGACCGGCCAGGGGGTGAAGGAGGTGCTCGAGGCCATCGTCACCCGTATGCCGCCGCCGCGCGGTAATCCCGATGCCCCCACCCGTGCCCTCGTGTTTGACTCGGTGTACGACCAGTACCGCGGCGTGGTGGCGTTCGTGCGCGTGATGGACGGGTATCTGACGGGCGGCACCAAGCTGCGCGCCATGGCCACGGCAAGCGACTTCGACGCCGAGGAGGTTGGCGTGATGTCACCCGTGATGACCCCCATCGCGCGTCTGTCGGCAGGGGAGAGCGGATACATCGTCACGGGGCTGAAGAGCCTGCACGAACTCCGCGTGGGCGACACCATCACGGTGGCCGCCGCTCCCGCCACCGAGGCGCTGCCGGGGTACCGCGAGGCCAAGCCGATGGTCTTCTGCGGCCTGTTCCCGGTGGACAGCGATGACTATCCGGGGCTCCGCGACGCTCTTGAGAAGCTCTCGCTCAACGATGCCTCACTCGTGTGGGAGCCCGAGACCTCACAGGCACTCGGCTTCGGGTTCCGCTGCGGGTTCCTCGGCCTGCTGCACATGGACATCATTCGCGAGCGCCTCGAGCGCGAGTACGACCTCAACCTGATCACCACCACGCCCAACGTGCAGTACGAAGTCACCACGACAACGGGCGAGGTCGTGGCCGTGCGATCGCCGGTGGACCTGCCGAGCCCCAATCACATCGAGCAGATCGAGGAGCCGTACGTGCGTTGCACGGTGCTTGTGCCGCAGGACCACGTGGGCGCCGTAATGGGTCTGTGCCAGGACCGGCGCGGCAACTTCGTGACCATGACCCCCATCGAGAATCGCCAGCAGGTGGTGTACGACATGCCGCTGGCCGAGATCGTGCTCGACTTCTACGACCAGCTGAAGTCGCGCACGCGTGGCTACGCCTCACTGGATTACGAGATGATCGAGGGGCGCGTGGGTGCGTTGGTGAAGCTCGACATTCTGCTGGCTGGCGAGCCGGTTGACGCCCTGTCGATGATCGTGCACCGCGACAGTGCGTTCGCACGCGGCAAGGGCCTCGTGGAGCGCCTGAAGGCGACGATCCCGCGCCAGATGTTTGAGGTGCCGGTGCAGGCCGCCATCGGCGGCAAGATCATCGCCCGCGAGACGGTGAAGGCCAAGCGCAAGGATGTGCTCGCCAAGTGCTACGGCGGCGACATCAGCCGAAAGCGCAAACTGCTCGAGAAGCAGAAGGACGGGAAGAAGCGCATGAAGCATGTGGGAAATGTCGAGGTGCCGCAGGAGGCCTTTCTCGCTGTGCTGCAGCTCGACGAGAACTCCTAGTAATGATGCTGAGCGATCCCGACGGGGTCGCGCACCTGTACGTGCACCTGCCGTTCTGCGCGTCGCGTTGTGGGTATTGCGCGTTCGTGGTGGAGGTGGGGCAGGAGCACCAGCGCGATGCCTACCTCGATGCGCTGCTGATGGAGTTGGAGCGCGAGCGAGTGGTGCTCGGACCGCTCGACACGGTGTACCTGGGCGGTGGCACGCCGTCGCTGATGGGCGCCGACCGCCTGGCGAAGCTGCTCGCCGCCATCGGTCCCCTGCTCGCACCGGGTGCCGAGGTGAGCATGGAGGCCAACCCCGAGACCGTGGATGAGGCCTTGCTGGACGCCATCGTGAATGGCGGGGTCACGCGCCTGTCGCTCGGGGTGCAGTCGTCGCGTCCGCATCTGCTGGGAGTACTCGACCGCCGTGCCACGCCCGACGACGCGGCGCGGGCCGTGGCTCTTGCGCGCGCGGCCGGGATCGGCGCACTGTCGGTGGATCTCATCCTCGCCGTGCCCGGGCAGTCGCCCGACGACCTCGCGGCCGATCTGGAGTGGGTCAGCGACGCCGCGCCCGATCACGTGTCGTGGTACGAGTTGGAGTTCAAAGAGGGGAGCGCAATTGCGCGCGGCAACCTGGCGCCGCCAGATGAGGACATGGCCACTGACCTCTATCTCGCGGCGGTTGATGGTCTGGAAGCCGCCGGCTACCGCTGGTACGAACTGGCGAACTTCGCCCGCCCTGGAGCCGAATGCCGGCACAGCCTCGCCTACTGGGCGGCAAGCGACTACCTGGGGATTGGCGTGGGAGCGGTGAGCACCATCGCACCGCGGCGGTGGCGCAATGCTCCGGGGATTGATCGCTACACGGTCGCACTGGCGGCGGGAGACGCGCCTGTGCGAACCCACGAGGAGCTCGACGCCGATACGCGCCGCCGGGAGCGCTGGATGCTGGGCACCCGGGTGGATGCCGATCTTGATGTGGCGTGGGCCGGCCCTCCCGATCGCCCGGCGGCGCTGGTGATGCTCGAGGCTGAGGGGCTTATCGAGACCGCCCCCGGGACCGTGCGCCTTACGCGCCGTGGGCGCCTGCTTCAGAATGCAGTTGTGCAGAAACTCATGGACTTCGCATGACCGATACCACCAACGCCATCCAGCCGCCGCTGACCTCTCGCCAGGAGGAGGTCCTGCGGGCGGTGGTGGAGAGTCACATCACCAGCGGCCAGCCGGTGGGCAGTAAGCACATTGCCGGGAATGGCGATCTCGAATGGGCGTCGTCCACGATCCGCTACGAGCTCCACCGGCTGGAGGATCTGGGCTACCTCAAGCACCCGCACACCTCGGCCGGCCGGGTGCCCACCGACGTGGGCTACCGCTACTACGTGGATCAACTGCTTCCGAAGGGATCGCTGCCGGCACCGCGTGCCGCTGTTGATGCCGCCATCGCCCAGGATCTGGTGCACGTGGAGGTAGACCAGACGATGCGACGCCTGAGTGAGGCCATCTCGGAGGTCACCGACCTCATGAGCGTGGTCACCGGGCCGCCTGTTGCATCAGCCACCGTGCGCCACATCGAGGTGCTCGTACTGCAGCCAAATCTGGTGACCGTGGTGGTCATCACGTCAACCGGCGATGTGAGCAAGCGTCTGTTCGCCTTCGACCACCCGGTGGATCCGGGGCTGGCCGATTGGGCCGCGGCATTTCTCAACGATCGTGCCGAGGGGCTCCCCATCGGTGGCCGCACCATCGCGAGCCGGCTCGCCGATCCCTCGCTCGGGGTTTCGGAGATGGGATTCCTACGAGCCATTGCCCCGGCGCTTTTGGAGATGGAGGAGGAGCGGGCGGTGTACGTCTCAGGGCAGTCGCGGGTGCTCACCGAGCAGCGCCGCGGTGAGATCAACGAGATCGATGGTCTCATGCGTGCGCTTGAGGAGCGCTACGTGCTCCTGGCCGTGCTGCGAAATGCAATTGATGGCACGGGGCGCACTTATTTGCGCATTGGATCGGAACTCCCGACAGGGTTCTCAGGTGTGTCCATCGTCGCGGCGGGCTACGGTCCCGCACGGGGTGATCTGGGCACGGTGTCTCTCATCGGTCCGGTCCGCATGGACTACGCCCTTGCGATAACGACTGTGCGCGAGGCATCTCGTGCGCTGTCGTCCTATGTGGAGGACGTGTACGGGTGACTGACGATCCGCGTTTCGAGATCCTTGAGGTCTGGCGACGACCCATCGGCGAGGAGGGTCGCGCGGCAGTACGCGTGCTCGCACGCATCGAGGCCGGCGCCTATGGACCCGAGGAGTACGCCGTTGGTGTGAGCACCGATCCTGACTCGGTGTTCGACCCGGTGTCGGAGGAGACCGACGTGTTCTCGGGCCTCACATTTGCCGAGGCGCACTGGGTGGCCGCCGTTATCGCCAGCAACGAGGGGCAGCCCGAGCAGGCTGAGGATCTGCTGTTTGACCTGCGCGTGCCGGTTGACCTGGAGTGGCGCGACATCGATCTGTCATCGGTGGTTGTGGAACCAGGCGGGGTGCGCTCGACGCCGCTCGTGCCCTGGGGGCCCGACGACGCGCCGTCGTCCACCCGCTGGGCCATCGCCACCTACACGCTCGACTGTGGTCACCAGGCGGTGGAGATGCTGCGACAGGACCCCGATTCGGCTCCCTTCTGGGTGGAGCAGGGGGCGGTCGATCACCTGGCCGCCCGTGACGCACGGAGCCTTGCCCGCCTGCTGCTGGAATCGACCACGCTCGAGGAGGCGCAGGCGCTCGTGGAGTCGGCACAGGCCAATCTGGCCACGCATCCCGAAGAGCACTCAGACGACGATTCCGAAGGGTCGCACGGGCACTAGGTTGCCGACGACGCGTGACTATTACGAGATCCTCGGGGTGTCCCGGGATGCCTCCGATCGGGATCTGAAGTCGGCATTCCGCCGGCTTGCCCGCGAGCTGCACCCGGATGTAAACCACGATGACCCCACAGCTGAGGCACGGTTTAAAGAGGTGGCCGAGGCGTACGAGGTGCTCTCCGACCCCGACCAGCGCGCCCGGTACGACCGATTCGGGCATCAGGGCGTGCGTGGTGCGAGCGGCGGTGGCGGTGGCGCGCAGGACTTCGGGTCGTTTCAGGACATCTTCGGCGCCTTCTTCGGCGGCGACCCATTCGGTGGCGGTGCAGCGGGCGCGCAGGCCGGTGACGACATTCTGGTGGGCACGTCGGTGTCGTTTGTCGAATCGGCCACCGGTGTGGAGCAGGAGGTGTCGGTGGAGCGCGTGCAGGAGTGCGCGGTGTGCGACGGGTCAGGCGCGACGCCCGGCAGCAGCCCCACCACCTGCA
The DNA here is from genome assembly GCA_903943955.1 of uncultured Actinomycetes bacterium. GTDB lineage: Bacteria > Actinomycetota > Thermoleophilia > Miltoncostaeales > Miltoncostaeaceae > SYFI01. Next base: position 19,455 of record CAJAPZ010000175.1, on the reverse strand, counting down.
CCACCTGTGAGGGCAATGGACAGGTACGCCAGGTGTTGAACGGGCCGCTCGGCCAGTTCGCCCGCGCGCGGACCTGCCCGGCGTGCAGCGGATCGGGCCTGCACATCACCGACCCCTGCGGCGATTGCCGCGGCCGCGGGCGTGTGCGCGCGCGGTCCAAGGTGTCGGTGCGTATTCCTGCTGGCATCGCGGCAGGGCAGCGCATTCGCATGTCAGGGCGTGGCGGTGCGGGCGAGCGGGGCGCGCCAGCGGGCGACCTGTACGTCGAGGTGAAGGTGATGTCTGACGACCGCTTTATCCGCGACGATCTGGACATCATCTGCGAGGCCCACATCAGCGCCACCGATGCCATGGTGGGTACCACGGTGACGGTGCCGACCATCGAGGGCGAGCGCGAGGTGGATCTGCGCGCGGGCGTGCAGCCCGGCGAGCAGATCCGGCTGAAGGACAAGGGATTTCCGCAGGTGCAGGGCCGCGGCCACGGCGATCAGGTGGTCGTCGTGGACGTGCGCATTCCGCGCATCACATCCGATGAGGGGCGGGAGGCGCTTCGCCCGCTGGCTGAACATCTCGCCGAGTCGGGTGACGATGGCGACGACGAGGGGTTCTTCGGCCGCCTCCGGCATGCCTTCCGCTGATCGTCTGGTGCGGCTGACGGTCCGGGTGGCCGAAGCCGACACGGACCTGGCCATCGCCGAGGGCTGCGCGCTCACAGGCGGTGGGTGCCGCCAGGGCGATCCGATCGATGGCGTCGTGGTGCTCGACCTGTGGGCTCCGGGGGTCACCAATCCCGGGGCTGGTGCCCTGCGCGCGGCGCTCGCAAACGCCGGGATCACCGCCGAGGTGCATGAGCAGGTGGAGTCGGATGCCTGGCGCAGTGCGCTGCGGGACTTCCATCAACCGGTGGTGGCAGGGCACATTCGAGTGCGCCCGCCATGGGTGCCTGCGGCGCCGGGCATGCTGGATGTGGTGATCGACCCCGGAATGGCCTTTGGCACCGGACAGCACCCCACCACGCGCACGACCCTCCAACTGCTGGCCGAGGTGCCACCGGGCGCGACCCTTGATGCTGGCTGTGGCACCGGCGTGCTGTCCATTGCCGCCGCCCGGCTGGGGTTTGGTCCGATCGTCGCGATTGACCACGACCCCCACGCCGTACGGGCCGCTCGTGCCGGGGCGCGGGCCAACATGGTGCATCTCGCGGTGCACGAGATGCGCATCGGCACCGATCCGCTGCCGTATGCGCCCATCGTGCTCGCAAACCTCACGCTCGAGGTCCTGCGCATTCTCGCCGGGGCCCTCGAGGGGCAGGCCCCGGATCATCTCGTGGCGAGTGGCTTGCGCGTGTACGAGGTGGACGAGGCCGTGGCGGCGTTCGCTCCTCTGGGCCTACACGAGGTTCGGAGGCTCGAGGAGGATGGATGGGCCTCGGTGAGGATGCGCCGGTGAGGCATGTCTTCCGGTATCTGGTTGAAGGGGATCCGGCCGAGGGCGACCTCATCACGCTGTGTGACGACGATTCGCACCATCTGTCGCGGGTGGTGCGCCGGCAGGTGGGCGACCCGGTCGAGGTGATTGCCCCGGCCGGTGATCTGTGGCCGTGCGAGGTGGTTGCCGTCGGTCGCCCGGCCACCGTGCGTGTCGTCGGCCCTGCCCGGCCGGCGCCGCCGGCGTGTGACGTGACTCTCTGGGTTGGTCTGACCGAGCCTGGCCGGCTTGATCTGGTGGCCGAGAAGGCGGCCGAGTTGGGTGTGAGGCGTCTGGGTGTGGTGGTGACCGGACGTGCCAAGCGCGTACCGGATGCCGACGCATGGGATCGCCGCGCCGCGCGCATGCAGCGCCTCGCCGTTTCGGCAGCGCGACAGTCGGGCCGCGGGGTGCGCCCCATTCAAATGGGATTGGTACCGTGGGCGCACGTGATCGAGACCACACCTTCGGGCCAGGGGATCATCCTTGACCCCCGCGCAGGCACATCGCTTGACGATGCGCTTGGCACCCGCGCCGTCGGGGACGCAGTGACCCTGCTGGTGGGGCCGGACACGGGGTTCTCTGACGGCGAGGCCGATGCGGCCGTCGCGGGTGGATTCACCGCCGTACAGATGGGTGCCGGTGTGCTGCGCGTCGAGACCGCTGCGATCACCGCGGCCGCACTGACTCTGGGTGCGCTCGGCGGGCTTGGGTGACCCGACGGAGGAGTGGACATGCCGGATGATTGCCTGTTCTGCCGCATCGTGGCGGGGGAGATTCCTGCCGAGGTGGTGCGTCGCAGCGATGGCCTGCTGGCGTTTCGTGACATCTCGCCAAAGGCCCCCGTGCACGTGCTGGTAATCCCGGAGCGCCACGTGCAGTCGCTTGCCGGGGTCACGGGGCTCACGCAGGCCGAGCGATCGGACATGCTCGCGTTTATTGCGGAGGTGGCAACACAGGAGGGGCTCGACGAGTCGGGCTATCGCGTCACCACCAACCACGGACCGGACGGCCAGCAGAGCGTTTTCCACCTGCACTGGCACGTGCTGGGCGGTACCCAACTCTCGGACTCAATGTGACAGGAGCAGGATGACCGAACGCGCGATTGAGGTGGCCGACCGTGTGGCAGTCGAACTGGCTGGCGAGCACGACGCCGTGCTGCGCGCGCTCGAGGAGCGCCTGCGGCTCGACATCAACCTGCGGGGCAACCGTGTGGTGCTCACCGGAGAGGACGTGCGCGTGGAGCGCGGCGTGGCGGTGATTGACGAACTGGCGCGCCTTGTGGATTCGGGCCGCACCCTGGCCCCCACCATGATCGAGGCCGTGGCCGCCTCCATCGAGCAGTCCGGGCGGCCCGATGCCCTGCTGGGCGACGTGGTGTGGCGACACCGTCAGCGCAGCATCACGCCCACCACGGCGGGCCAGAAGGAATACGTGGATGCCATCCGCCGAAACACCATCACCTTCGGTATCGGCCCGGCGGGCACCGGCAAGACCTACCTTGCCGTGGCGCTGGCCACCGCTGCGTTGTCGCGCCGCGAGGTGGGGCGCATCATCCTTACCCGTCCGGCCGTGGAGGCGGGGGAGAAGCTGGGGTTCCTGCCCGGGGACGTCGCCGCAAAGGTGGACCCGTACCTGCGTCCGCTCTTTGACGCCATGCACGACATGCTGGACGCGGACCGCGCGCAGGAGTACCTCGAGCGCGGCCAGATTGAGGTGGCGCCGCTCGCATTTATGCGGGGGCGCACGCTCAACGACTCATTCATCATCCTTGACGAGGCCCAGAACACCACGGTGGAACAGATGAAGATGTTCCTCACGCGGCTGGGCTTCGGGTCGAAGGTGGTGGTGACCGGGGACATCACGCAGGTGGATCTTCCCCGTGACCGCCGGTCCGGCCTGGCGGACATTGAGAAGGTGCTCGGCGGTATTCCCGCCATCGAGGTCGTCCACTTCTCGCACGAGGACGTGGTGCGCCACAAACTGGTGCAGCACATCGTGGAGGCATACCGGGTGCATGAGGAGAGCGACAATCCGTGGGGTGGCACACGCTGATCGAGATCGAGGCATCCGCCGCAGACGGCCTCGCGCCCGTCGACCTTGATCAGCTCGCCGATCACGTGCGGTTTGCCTGCGCGCGGGTGGGTGTGGAGCGTGCGACGGTGGGACTGATGGTGATCGGGCCTGATGAGATGGCACGCATCAACGGTGAGCACCGCGACACGCCCACGCCCACCGACGTACTGTCATTCCCGGTGGATGGCCCTGAGGCCCTCGACTGGCCAGACGATGGCCCGCCGCCCGAACTCGGCGACATCATTATCTGCCCAGATGCTGCTGAGGAGCCCCTCACCACACTTGCGATTCATGGCCTGCTGCACCTGATGGGCTACGACCACGAGACGGACGACGGCGAGATGCTGGCACTGCAGGATGAGATCGTGGACGCGGCGGAGGTCCGTTGAACGACGACGACCAGCGCCCGGTTCAGCGGCTGCTGCGCCGCCCGCGTGCCGGGGCGCTTCCGCGTCAGGGGTCGCTGCGGTGGTCATTTACGTGGGCCTTCGAGGGCATCGTGTTCGTGCTGCGCACACAGCGCAATATGCAGTTGCACGTGGCCGCGGGCATCGGGGTGTTCATTCTCGCCCTGGCGCTCGGCGTAAGTCGCCTTGAATTGCTGGCCCTGGTGGGTGCCGTGGGCCTGGTGCTTGTGGCCGAGATGTTCAACACCGCGATCGAGGCGGCGGTGGACGCCGTGGTCACCAGCTACCACCCCCTCGTGAAAGTTGCGAAGGATGTGGCAGCCGGTGCCGTGCTCATCGCCGCAGCGTGTGCGACGGCCATCGCCTATCTGGTGCTCTACGGACGGCTGACCGAGCCCGGGCGCAATCTGCTTCGCGGGGTGCGTCAGGCACCCACTCACGTGGTGCTCATCGCCCTCGTCGTGACCGCGCTCGCGGTCATCGCCATCAAGGCCTACGTGGGCCGGGGCACGCCGCTGCGCGGTGGGTTCCCATCAGGTCACGCAGCGGTGGCATTTGCCGGTTGGATGGCGATCACACTCGTGGTGGCACCATGGACGCACGCAGCACTTGTCTCCACCCTTGCCTTCATGATGGCGCTGCTCGTGGCGCAGTCACGGGTGGAGGCGGGGATCCACTCAGCCGTCGAGACAGTGGCCGGCGCAATGCTGGGTGCCGGCGTGACGCTGATCCTTTTTCAGATCTGGGGATGACATGACGCCGCTTCATTCAGGGCTGGTCGCACTTGCAGGCCGCCCCAACGTGGGCAAGAGCACGCTGGCCAATGCGCTGGCGGGTGCCCACGTGGCGGCCGTGAGCGACCGACCCCAGACCACCCGTCGTCGGGTGCTGGCGGTCGCACGGGGAGAGGGGTGGCAGGCGGTGCTGCTCGACCTCCCGGGGTTCCAGCGACCGGCTGATCGCCTGACGGAGCGCATGCAGGATACGGTGGACCGGACGGTGGGCGACACGGATGCGGCGCTGTTTCTGCTCAATGCGGCAGAAGATGTGGGCAAGGGCGACCGGTTTATCGCTCACCGCCTCAAGGCCAGTGGCCTGCCCGTGGTGATCGTGGTCAATCAGGTGGATCGCGTCGAGGCAGACGTGGTGGCGCGGGTCATCCTGCAGGCATCCGAGTTGCTGCCCGACTTCGTGGCGCTGCACCCGGTGAGCGCGCTTACGGGCGAGGGGCTGGATGCGCTGCGCGAAGAGTTTCCGGCGCTTCTTCCCGAAGGGCCGTCGTACTTCCCCGATGGTGTGAGCACCGACCAGACGCAGGATGAGATGGCGGCCGAGATGATCCGTGAGGCCGCCATTCAGCGTATGCGTGACGAGATACCCCACGCGCTCGCCGTGCACGTCGAGGACATCAGCGACGCGAAGGAGGGCGTGCGCATTGAGGCCTACATCTACGTGGAGGCCGAGAGTCAGAAAGGGATCGTGGTGGGGAAGGGGGGCACGATGATCCGCGACATCGGTACCCAGGCACGAATGGTGCTGGCCGACTTCTTCAAGCAGCCTGTGCACCTCAACCTTCAGGTGAAGGTGAGGCCCAGATGGCGGCGCGATGACGCCATGCTGGACCGCCTCGGGCTCTAGCGGCGTGGTGTCGGGGAGTCGCCGCGATCTCCCTATACTTCCGCGCCATGTCACGACCCCGGGACGAGACGGCACGATGAGGGCCCGCGAACTCGCGAAGAGCCTCGACTTCACGCTCGTACGGGCGGGAGTCACTGCCGACGACGTGGCGATTCACTGCGCCACGGCGTCGCGTCTGCACGTGGCCAGCGTGGTGGTGCCCCCGTCGATGGTGGCCATGACGGCCGATGCACTGCGCGGTGGTGATGTGAAGGTGGGCACCGTGGTGAGCTACCCATTCGGGTTCGACGACACGTCCGTGAAAGCCGCGGCGGTACGCGCCGCAGTGGCCGCTGGCGCACGCGAGGTGGACGTGGTGATGGACGTCTCGGCGCTGCTGGCGGGGCGCTTCGGAACGGCCCGCGCCGATCTCGGCGCCGTGGTGGATGCTGCGCGTGGCGGTACCAGCGCCCGGGTGATGGTGCGTGCCGTCCTCGAGGCCCCCCTGCTGGGCGAACGTCTTCTTCGGCGCGCCTGCGGCGTGGTTGCCCTGGTGGGCGCGGACTTCGCGGTGACCGCCACCGGCGTCGGGGGCGAGGCCCGCACCCAGGATGTTGAAATCATGCGCGAGGCGCTGCCAGTGGGCGTGGGGGTCATCGCAGCCGGTGCGGTCCATGACCTGGCGTCCGCCATCACCCTTCTGGATGCAGGAGCGCAGCGGGTTTCGACGAACGCCGCCCCTGTGATGGTGGACACCCTTATGGGCGTGGCCGCGTGAGCGCTGCGCCGGGCGATCCTGCGAGCCACATCGTCTTCGGCGACGACGGGCTCGTGCCCGCTGTTGTTCAGGATGCCGATACCGGTCGCGTGCTCACGCTGGCGTGGATGAACGCCGAGTCACTGGGGCGCACGCTCGAGACCGGCCAGACCTGGTTCTGGAGCCGCTCGCGCCAGGAGTTGTGGAACAAGGGCGCCACCAGCGGTAACACGCAGGTGGTAACCGGCGTGTCCACCGACTGCGACGACGACGCCATCGTGGTGTCGGTGCGCCCCGCCGGCCCTGCATGCCACACCGGTGCGAACAGCTGCTTTCACGTGCCCCTGAGCGGCACGGTGGGTGCCGACAATGCGCCCTACGCCATGCTTCCCGACCTCGAGGCCATCGTCCGTGCCCGCGCGGCCGAGGCCGACCCCGAGTCGTCGTACACGGCGTCGCTCATTCACCGTGGCATTGACACCATGTGCAAGAAGATCGGCGAGGAGGCCACCGAGGTGGCCATCGCGGCGAAGGGCCAGGAGCGCGACCAGCTCATCTACGAGAGCGCCGATCTCCTCTACCACCTGGTGGTGCTGTGGCAGTCGCTTGACGTGCGCCTGGAGGACGTGGCCGAGGAACTGGCATCGCGGAGGCGGGAGCAGGGGTGACCACCCTTCGCATCGACGTGCCCGCGCGCACCCCCGGGGCGGGCATCGCGGCGACCCCTTCGCTGGACGAGGTACGGGCGCTCTCCCCGCAGTACCGTCAGGTGCAGGTGTTTCACACGTATCTCGCCGACTGCGAGACGCCAGTGGGCGCCATGCTGAAGTTGCGTGATGGCGGCCCATGCTTCCTGCTCGAGTCTGCCGAGGAGGGGCAGCGCATCGGCCGCTACTCGATGCTCGGCATCGACCCACAGGCCATTATCCGCGCCGAGGGCGGGCGTCTGGTGATGCGTCGTGACGACGGCACCGAGACCGATCTCGACGCCTCCGATCCCTTTGGCGCAGTGCAGTCCGTGGTGCTCGACGCGGCGGTTGCCCCGCCGGCCGACGAGATGGCGTTCTGGGGCGGTGCCGTGGGCTTCTTCGGGTACGACCTGGTGCGCACGGTGGAGCACCTGCCCGACGTGCCCAATGACGATCTGGCGATTCCCGACATGGTGATGATGGTGACTGGCCCCGTTGTGCTGTTTGACCACCTTCGCCGGTCCATCACCATCATGGCCCCGTGTCCGTTGCAGACGGGTGTTGACCCGGCCCCGGCCTACGCCACCACCATCGGTGTGATTGAGGCCATCAAGACGCGCCTGGCGGGCCCGGTGCCGACGCCGACACCTCATGTCCCCGCCGAGATCGGGATGGTGGAGAGCAATATCGGCCACGACCGGTTCTGCGCCGGGGTGGAGGCCGTACGCGAGTACGTGTACGCCGGCGATGCATTTCAGGTGGTCCCCTCGCAGCGGTTCTCGGTACAGACCGACCTGGAGCCCTTCGCCATTTACCGCGGCCTGCGCACGGTCAATCCATCGCCGTACATGTTCTTCATCGACACCGGCGATGTGCAGTTGGCCGGATCGTCGCCCGAGATGCTGGTGAAGGTGACCGGGGGCGTCGTTGAGACCCGTCCCATCGCCGGTACCCGCCAACGCGGTGCTGACCGCGCGGAGGATCTGGCGCTGGCCGAGGAACTGCTGGCCGACCCCAAGGAACGTGCCGAACACGTCATGTTGGTGGACCTCGGCCGTAACGATCTGGGTCGTGTGTGCGAGCCGGGAAGCGTACGGGTGAAGGATCTGATGGTGGTCGAGTACTACAGCCACGTGATGCACATCGAGAGCAGCGTGGTGGGGCATCTTGCCGAGGGGCGCCGGGCCGTGGACGCGCTGCGATCAACGTTCCCGGCGGGCACGCTGAGCGGTGCCCCCAAGGTGCGGGCAATGGAGATTATCGACGAGCTGGAGCCCACCAAGCGCGGGCCGTATGGCGGTGCGGTGGGGTACCTGGGGTTCAATGGGGACCTCGACACCTGCATCACGATCCGCACGATCGTGTGTCGTCACGGTGGGTGCCACGTGCAGGCAGGCGCCGGCGTGGTGGCTGACAGCAACGCCGAATCAGAATTCGAGGAGACCCAGCGCAAGGCTGCGGGTATGTTTCGGGCCATCGAGGTGGCGGCGCAGCAGGAGGACTGGTGAACAGCCCCCACGTCGTCATCGTCGATAACTACGACTCGTTCACGTACAACCTCTTCCAATATCTCGCCGAGCTGGGCGCGCGGGTGGATGTGCACCGCCACGACCGCATCACGGTGGATGGCATACGTGCCCTTCGGCCCACGCACGTGGTCATCTCACCCGGGCCCAAAACGCCCGACGAGGCCGGTATCTCGCTGGACGTCATCCGCGAGATGGCCGGGGAGGTGCCCATCTTCGGCGTGTGCCTCGGGCATCAGGCCATCGGCCAGGCATTTGGCGGTGACGTGGTGCGAGGGGCTGCGCCGGTGCACGGCAAGACGAGTGAGATCAGCCACGACGGGCGTACCGTGTTTTCCGGGCTGCCCCAGCCGATGACCGCCACTCGCTACCACTCGCTGGTGGTCGATCCGACCACGCTCCCTGACGTGCTTGAGGTATCGGCATGGTGCGATGGTGACGTCATCATGGGGCTGCGCCACCGCGAACTTCCCGTGGAGGGTGTGCAGTTTCACCCCGAGTCCATCCTCACCGATGCGGGGCGTACCCTGCTCGGCAACTTTCTGGACACACGAATCTAGTGCCTGACCCAATCCTCACCGACGCCATCGAACGCCTGCTCTCCCGCGAGGACATCGGCCGGGCCGGCGCGCAGGCGGCCGTTGGCGTGATCATGGATGGGGCAGTGGAGGATGCCCAGGTCGCCGGGTTTCTCATCGCCTTGCGCGCGAAGGGGGAGACTGCTGAGGAGCTGGCGGGTATCGCCGACGCCGTGCGCATGCGGGCCGAGGCCGTCACGGTCGATCCTTCGCTCACCCTGGTGGACACCTGCGGCACAGGGGGCGGACCATCCACGGTCAACATCTCCACCGGTGCCGCATTCCTCGCCGCCGGGGCCGGTGCGCATGTGGCCAAGCACGGCAATCGTGCGGTGACGTCGTCATGCGGCAGCGCCGATGTGCTGGAAGCAATGGGCGCCCGGGTGGATCTCGCCCCTGAGGCGGTTGCCGAGTGCATCGAGACGGTCGGGTTGGGATTTATGTTTGCGCCGGGCCACCACCCGGCATTCCGGCATGTGGGCCCTGCGCGCAAAGCGCTCGGCGTGCGTACCGCATTCAATCTGCTCGGCCCGCTCGCGAATCCCGCAGGGGCGCGCCGTCAGGTGATCGGGGTGAACAGCCGTGACTACCTCCAACGTGTTGGGCAGGCGATCCGCGGGCTGGGCACCGAGCGCGCCATCGTGGTGTGCGGCCGGGATGGACTTGACGAGATCAGCACCATGGAGGCCACCGACGCTGTGCTCATCGAGGAGGACCGCCTTGATGCCTTTGTGATTGACCCGGCGTCGCTCGGGCTGATGCCGCCGTCACCCGGTGATCTTGCCGGCGGCGGGCCCGATGACAGCGCGCGCATTCTGGTGCGTGCGATCGGCGGCGCCGCCGGGCCGGTGCGCGACATCCTTGTGGTTAACGCGGCCGCCGCGCTGTGGATGGCGGGTATCGCATCGTCGTTGCAGGACGGCATGGCCCGTGCCGAGGAGGCCGCCACCTCGGGCGCGGCGAAGGATGTGCTTGAGCGCTTCATCAATACGACCGGGCGCCTGGCGCCCGCGGCATAGAGAGGGAAGCACACCCCACATGCCCACGTTTCTCGACCAGGTCATCGAGCGCACGCGCACTGATGTCGATGCACGTGCCAGAGCGGTTCCCATCGAGGCGCTCGAGGCGCGCATCGAACCCCGTCGGAGCCGACCATTTTCCGAAGCGCTCATCGCCGAGGGAATCTCACTGATCGCCGAGATGAAGCGGGCGAGCCCGTCCAAGGGGCCTATCCGTCCCGATGCCACAGTGAGCGACATCGTGCGGGCCTACGAGGCCGGTGGCGCGTCGGCCTGCTCGGTGCTCACAGAGGGTGCGTGGTTTGGTGGCTCGTTGGACGACCTCATCGAGGCGCGCGCCGCATGTGACCTTCCCCTGCTGCGTAAGGATTTCATCGTCACGAAGTACCAGATCGTCGAAGCCCGGGCTGCCGGGGCAGATGCCGTGCTGCTCATCGTTGCCGCCGTAAGCCCTGATCGCCTGGTCGAACTGCAGGAGATCGCCGCCGCCGCCGGGCTTGATTGCCTTGTGGAGGTGCACGACGAGGACGAGATGGAGATCGCCATCGAGGCCGGTGCCGAGATCATCGGCGTGAACAACCGCAATCTGCATACGCTCGAGGTGGATCCGGAGACAACGCTGCGGCTGCTGCCGGATGCGCCGGCCGGAACAATTGTGGTGGCCGAGAGCGGTATCACGTCGCGCGCGGACGTTGAGCGCCTCGAAGTGGCGGGTGTTGATGCAATCCTCGTGGGCGAGATGCTGATGCGAAGCGATGACACCGGTGAGGCTGTGCGTGCGCTCCTCGGGTCGGCGAGGTCGTCGGACTGACCCGCCGCCTTGCAGCCGCAGCGCTGCTCCTTGCCGTCGCAGCCGCCACGGCGGGCGCGGTGCCGACTCCGGGCACCGTTGAGGTACACGACGAGTTGGGCACGCTCATCGACACCAGGTCGGGGGCCGACGCCATCCGCGACGCCCTCGGTGCGGTACAGGCGCTGCGCGGATCAGACGCGCGCCCGTGGGCACTCGCCATCGGGGCCGGCACGTATGGCGACGCCGCAATCACCCAGCGCAATCTCACCGTCGCGGCCGATCCTCCGGGCAGCGCCGTGATCGCGGGCTCCGGGGGCACAGACGACACCGGCGGCGGATGCATTGACATCACGCGCGGGCCAGTGACCCTCGACGGAATCGTGTGCCGGGGTGCGGCGCGCACCGGCATCAATGTCACGCCTCCCAACGCCGAGGGCGGCATCGTGCTGCGCGGTATTGCAGTGGACGGCGCTGGTGTGGACGGCATCGCGGTGACTGGGGGCACCGGCATCGTGATTGCAGATGCAGTGGTCACGGCGACCAAGCGCGATGGCATCCGCCTCACGTCGCTGACCGCGGCCGGCCCCTATGCGATCACCGGCGGTTCGGTCTCAGGGGCGGGGCAGGATGGCCTCCGCCTGGCGGACGATGTGACCAGACTCGATGTGACGGGTTTTCGCGCCACTGGTAACGCGGTGGATGGCATCGCCAGCGAGGATTCCGGTACGTCGGATATCTCGCTGGTGGGGGTCACCGCGTCATCCAATGCCCGTAATGGTGTGCTCATGAGCGGCGGTGGCCTGCGCATTGGGGTTCGCGAGAGCGTGGTGTCGGGGAATACCGGCGCAGGCGTGCGGTTGGGTGACGGCAGCGGATTCGGTCTCTCGGGAATCACCCTTGACGGCAGCAATGGCGGGGGTGACCTGTTGTTTACCGCCGACTCCCGTACCGGCGGTGCATACGTCGGCCTCGATGCCGGTGGGGGCTTCTCGCTCATCGGCGAGCCCTCGGCCGTGCGGGTATCCGGCGTGCCCGCTGCGCGCATGGGAATCGTGGCGCCGACGGCTGGCGGCCGCGCCCGAAGCGGTGCGGCGCTCTCCATCGGTGCCACCGCAGTCGTGGCATCACGCCGTGCCGTGGTGCGGTTTGACCGCGGCGCCGCCGTGTGGCGTGGCGCCGGCAAGTGGACCAAGGTGCCCTCGAGCCGCCGCATCAGGGGCGGGATGCAGGCCATTCTCGGTACCTCACTGCTCGGTACCGCACGCGCCACCTACGCACCGTTCGGCTGATGGTCGAGGCCGACGACAGCGGTTCAGACCGCCGGCGCCTGATCGGGCTCATTGCGGGCGGGGTCGCGGCAGTGCTCATCATCGCGTTGCTCGTGGTGGGCCTCGCCGCCAGCGGGGGCTCAACGGCGATTGACGATGCGCTGGTCTCAGGGCAACGCCCGCCCGCGCCCGACATCACGCTCCCGGTGCTCGTGAGCGGTCCGGGGCTTCCGCCGGCCGGGCAACGGGTGTCGCTGTCGTCGCTCAAGGGCACCCCCGTGGTGCTCAACCTGTGGGCGTCGTGGTGCGGCCCCTGTCGCGACGAGGCCCCCATCTTCGAGACCGCGTGGGAGCGCTATAGGGGCAAGGGTGCCCTGGTGCTCGGTCTCGACCTTCAGGACCTCAGCGGGAATGCTCTGGCATTCCTTCGCGAGTACGGCATCACCTACCCATCGCTGCGTGACGGCAGCGATGCCAGCAAGCGCGATCTGGAGGCCACCGGCGTGCCGGAGACGTACATCATCGACAAGCAGGGCCGTATCGCGCTCCACATCACCGGGCAGGTCACCGAGCTTCGGCAGATCACTGTGCCCCTTGACCAGGTTCTGGCGGAGAAGTGATGCGTCGCGCCCTCGTGGTGGTGCTGTCAATCGTCGCCCTGACCGCAGCGGTGGCCCCTGCGCTGGGAGTTACCTCGCAGGAGATCTATCGCGAGACGCGGTGCCCCACGTGCAATACGCCCCTCGATATTTCGAACTCGCCTGCCGCACTGGACATCAAAGAGTTCATCGCCGTTCGGGTGGCAAAGGGGCAGTCGGAAGAACAAATCCTCGATGCACTCGTGGCCGAGTTCGGACGTGAGGTGTTGGCCACTCCGCCGAAGTCGGGCTTTGACCTGGTGGCGTGGCTCGTGCCGATCCTTCTCGTGGTCGTGGGGCTCGCCGCCATCCCCTTCGTGACCCGGGCCTGGGCCCGCAGGCGAGCGGGCGAGACCCCGGCACCCGAGATCTCGCCCGAGGACGCCGCGCTCCTCGAAGATGAGTTGCGCAAGCACTCGGAATGAGCAGGACAGATGGAATCCGCATCGGCACCGCATCGTGGACCGACCCCGAGTTCATCAAGGCGGGCTGGTACCCGGACGACGTGAAGAACGACGCCGAGGGCCGGCTGCGGTACTACGCATCGCAATTTCCCATGGTGGAGGTGAATGCAACCTTCTACGCCATTCCGCGCCGATCGACCGTGGACGGGTGGGCGGAGCGCACACCTGATGATTTCCGGTTTCACGTGAAGGCGAACCAGGTGATCAGCGGGCACGCGGCCGATCCGGCACGGCTGCCCGAGCCGCTGCGCGAGCTGGCATACGAGGCCGACGGCCGGGGCCGCATTCGCAAGCCGTCACGCGAGCTTCGCGATGCGGTCATTGATGCATTCGTCGAAGTGATCGCACCGCTTCGGTCCAAGATGGGGTCGGTACTGCTGCAGCTGCCTCCGCATGTGACGTCGGGTCCGGAGCAGCGTGCAGAGATCGGGCGCATCATCGAGCGCCTGTCACCCCTTCGCACCGCCGTGGAGTTCAGGAACGCCTCGTGGACGGCACCGGGCGAGCGCGAGGCGGCGGTGGAGATGCTTGGGGAGCGCGATGCGGCATGGGTATGCGTTGATGCCCCGCGGCTTGACGTGGCAAGCGCGATGCCGCCCATCGTGGAGGTCACCTCCCCTGGGCTGGCATACCTGCGCCTGCATGGACGCAATGCGGCGACCTGGCAGGGCAGTCGCACCGTGGCCGAGCGCTTCGACTGGCAGTACTCCGACGAGGAGTTGGGGGAGTGGATCGATCCGGTGATGGACATGGCCCGCGCGGCAAGCGAGGTGGCGGTGGTGTTCAACAACAACCACGGCGACTTTGCACTGCGCAGTGCAACGCGCTTTGGCGAACTGCTTGACGCCCGTGGGACTGACCACCCCTGAGCGGCCGCGGCACTGTCGGCTCCCGGGCCCCCGGCGAGGTCATCGGGCGACAGCGCGGAGTACCGCGTCCGGCGCGGTCGGGCAAGGTTCCGGGCATGCGCCGCGCCATCGCCTTCATCGCCCTCGCCGTCGTGGTGGGTATCGCTCCGGTCGCAGCGGCCTCGCCGCTTGAGAAGGCGCTCGATCACCTTTCAGCCCGGCAGGACTCCCTCACAGGCGCCATCGGTCCTGCCGGCCCCGGGCAGGCAGCGGATACTGCGTGGGCGGCAATGGCCGTGGCGGGTGCCGGTGAGGATCCCTCGGCCTGGCACGGTGCTGGTCTCGGGCTTGGGGACGCCGTTGAGGCGCTCCCCGGTGACGCCATCGGTGATGTGCTCCGGCTGTCGATGGCCCAGAGGGCCGCGGGCACACTCGATCCGGCAATGGCCGACCGGGTTTCGGCTCAGCGATCGGCGGATGGTGCATTTCCGGGGGGCACCGCGGTGACGGCGTGGGGTGTGATGGCCTTTATTGCTGCTGCCGTGCCTCCCGACGACCCCCGGGTGACGGGTGCGGTGGCAATACTTCAATCGTTGCAGTTGCCCGACGGCGGCTGGTCTGCAGGCGGTGCGCCGCAATCCGACGTGGTGACCACGGCGACTGTGATGCAGGCGCTGCGGGCGGCCCGCGTGGGCGTGCGCGACCCGGTACTCGTGGCCGCCCGTGCGCGGTTGCTGTCGCTTCGGGATTCTGGTGGCACATTCGCCCGTGCCGCCGTGCCCACCGCCTGGGCCGTGCTGGCCATCAGAGCGCTCGGGGAGCGTCCGGACCGCGGTGTGTGGGCATCAGGAGGGAGCCCGCTGGCAGCGCTGGAGGTGCTGCAACGTGCTGATGGGGGCGTGCGGGTGGCATCAGGACAGCCCACATCGCTGTTTGCCACCTCGCTGGCGGCCCTTGCATGGGGCGGCCGCACCATCCCCACGAGCCCCCGCGGGCGGCAGGTGCCGGGTCGTGCCCCCCGCATTGTGGCGCGTACGCCGGCAGACCACGACGTGGTGCGTGGAGTGCTGTCGATCCGGTACTCGGATGAGACGGGCGGCACCGGAATCGACCCGGCACGCACCACGATCACCGTGAACGGCGTGGATATGACCCGTCGCGCCCGCATCACTCCGTACACCCTCCAGATCCGCGCATCTGCCCTTCCCATGGGCACTCTGGCCCTGCACGCACGGGTCCGGGACCGCGCGGGTCACTCCACCACCGCCGACTGGAGTGTGGTTGGAGCCGGTTGAGTGGACCCCATCCGCATGCCGTGGCACACTCCGGTTCGCGCATGAACGCGCGGTTTGGACACTTTGGAGGATGCTGGATGATCACCCTCACACCCGTTGCCGGTGACAAGCTCCGCGAGATCCTCGCGACCGAGGCCGATCCCGGCTCCGGGCTGCGCGTGAAGGTTCTTCCCGGCGGCTGCTCAGGTTTTGAGTACTCGATGACGTTCGACCACGCGGCGGATGGCGACGAGGTGGTGGAGCAGCACGGTGTGCACGTGATCGTCGACCGCCTGAGCATGCCGTATCTGCTCGGTGCCGAGTTCGACTACGAGGAGGGGTTCCAGGGCGCGGGTTTCCGCATCAATAACCCCAACTCCACCGGGTCGTGCGGTTGCGGCAAGTCCTTCACCGCCTGACCCCGTGACCACCCCCGTCATTGCCGGCGCGGTCCGGACGCCTATCGGCGCCTTTATGGGTGCGCTGTCGTCGGTTCCCGCGACCGAACTTGGCGCCATCGTGATGCGCGAGAGCATCGTCCGCGCAGGGGTGCCAGCCGACCAGGTGGACGACGTTCTGCTGGGGTGCATCCTGCAGTCCGGCCTCGGGCAGGGCCCTGCCCGGCAGGCCGCAGTCGCGGCAGGGATACCCGATTCCGTCCCGGCGACCACCATCAACATGTTGTGCGGATCCGGCCTGCGTGCGGTGGGTATGGCGGCGCAGGCGGTCCGCGCCGGCGATGCCGGCGTGGTGATGGCCGGGGGCATGGAGAACATGAGCCGCGCGCCCCACGTTGCCGATGGCATTCGACAGGGGCAGCGCATGGGTGACGTGGCGCTACGCGACACGCTCATCGCCGATGGCCTGTGGTGCGCACTCACCGATCAGCACATGGGCGGCACCGCCGAAGTCGTGGCGGAACGCTTCGGTGTGACCCGTGAGGATCAGGACGCCTTCGCTGCTGAGAGCCAGCGGCTCGCGGGGCTCGCGCTCGAGCGCAAGCACTTTGCCGACGAGATCGTTCCCGTTCCCGTGCCCCAGCGACGCGGCGACCCGGTTCTGGTGGACACCGACGAGCACCCGCGCCCCGACACCACCGTGGAGACCCTCGCCGCACTGAGACCCGCATTCAGGGCTGATGGAACGGTGACCGCGGGGAACTCATCCGGAATCAATGATGGCGCCGCATCGATGCTCGTGTTGTCGGAGGCCCGGGCGGCCGAGCTCGGCGTGCAGCCAATGGCCCGCATTCTCGGCTACGCCTGGAATGGGGTGGCGCCCGAGATTATGGGTATGGGCCCCGTGCAGGCCATCCGCACCGCACTGGACCGCGCCGGTGTGGACGACATCCGGGCCATTGAGCTGTTTGAGGTGAACGAGGCCTTTGCCGCTCAGGCAGTGGCCGTGCAGCGCGAACTTGGAATCGGCCGTGAGGTGCTCAACGTCAATGGCGGCGCCATTGCGCTGGGGCACCCCGTGGGTGCATCAGGCGCGCGCATTCTCGTGACGCTCCTGCACGAGATGCGCCATCGCGAGGCCCGCCTGGGCTGCGCGGCGCTGTGTGTGGGTGGCGGCATGGGCGTGGCAATGGTGGTGGAGGCGCTCTAGCGTCGCCCCCGGGCGAAGCTCTGGGCCGCGGGCACCACCGCGCGCACACGGGAATCACCTGTGGTCTCGAGGGGCACGGGCTCGCGCGCAGGCAGATGTGCGGCCTCCACAGCGGTTGCCAGCACGTTTACCACCCGCTCACGGCGCTCCAGACGGCCGCGCACCACCAGCAGGGGGTCTGCTCGCAGCAGCGACCGCTCGGCCTCGTAGAGGTCGGGTCGCACGATCACGTTGATGGGTCCCGTTTCGTCCTCGATGAGCAGGAACACGATGCCCTTGGCGGTGGCGGGGCGCTGTCGGGCCACCACCATTCCCGCCACGATCACGTCGGTGCCGTGGCGGGTGTTCTTGAGCGCCTCTGCGGTGATGGTGCCCTTTGGCAACGCCGGGCGGATGAGGGTCATCAGGTGCCAGCCGGTGGAGACACCTGTGGTCTCGTACTCGGCGATAACACGGTCGATGCGGTCGGGGGCAGGGAGCGGCGGTGCGGCAGCCGGATCGAGCGGCAGGGGAAGTTGTTCTGCACCTGCGATACGCCGGGGCCGGGCGAGGGTGGCCACCTGCCACAGCATCTCCCGCTCGGGCACCTCGAAGGCGTCGAGGGTCCCGGCGCGGGCCATCATCGCCATCTGCTCCGGGCGCAGGCCGGTGCGGGCAATGAGATCGGCGAGCCCGGTGAAATGGCCGCGGGCCTCACGTTCGTCAACCACGCGGTGGGCGGGTACCTCACCGAGGGTGCGCACCATGCCCAGGCCAAGTCGCACCGACCCGTCTTCCACCGTGCACCCCACCTGTGAGCGGCGAATGCAGGTACGCAGCGTGCGCACGCCACGCCGGCCGGCGTCGCGCACCAGGCTGGCGGGCGGATAGAACCCCATGGGCTGGGCGTTGATGAGTGCGGCCAGGAACTCTGCGGGGTGATGCCGCCGCAGCCACGCGCTCTGGTAGGCCAGCACAGCAAACGCAGCCGAGTGGGCCTTGGGGAATCCGAAGTTGGAGAAGCCCACCAACTTGGTGAACACCGTCTGGATGGTGTGGTCGGGAACACCACGATCGCGTGCCCCCTGCTGGAAGCGCTCCCACATACGCATCATCGCCGTGCGACTGCGTTTACGGCTCATCGCCCGGCGCAGGTCCTCGGCCTCTCCCGGAGTGAATCCTGCGAGGGCCATCGAGACTTCGAGTACCTGTTCCTGAAATACGATGACGCCGAGGGTCTCACGAAGCGCCGGCTCAAGCAGCGGGTGGTCGTATGGCGGAATGAAGTGGGGATCGCGTCGAAGGGCCCGGCGGTGGGCCACATAGGGGTGCACGGCGCCACCACTCACGGGGCCCGGGCGGATGAGCGCCACCTGCACGGTGAGGTCATCGAGGTTTGCGGGCCGGGTCTGCAGCAGGCTCTGCATCTGGGCACGGCTCTCGATCTGAAACACACCCATGGTGTCGGCGTCCTGGATTTCGGCGTACACACCTGGGTCGTCAAAGCCGATGCGCGAGAGGTCGGGTGCCCGACCATGCGCGGTGGCGATGAGGTCGAGGCACTCCTCCACCGCGCTCAACATCCCCAGGCCGAGCAGGTCGATCTTCACGAACCCGGCATCGGCACAGGAATCCTTGTCCCACTGGCAGATCTGCCTGCCGGCGAATGCCGCAGGTACCACCGGCACCAGATCGATGAGGGGGGTGGCGCTCACGATCATTCCCCCCGAATGCTGGGCGAGGTGCCGCGGGATCCCCGCTGCCTCCCGGGCCAGCGATGCCAGCGCACGCCAGCGACGTGACTGCAGGCGGTCCTCGCCACCGGGCATGCGACGGATCTCGTCTTCCACCGCTTCGGCTGACGACCAGCCATCCGACAATCGCGCGAGGCGCTCGATGTCGGCGGGGGGCAGCGCGAGTGCCGCCCCCAGTTCGCGAATGGCCATGCGGGCACGGAACGTGGGGAATGCCGCCACAAGCGCGGCATGCTCGTGGCCATAGCGGCGGATGATCTCCTCGATGAGACGCGCACGGACGTCGCGGGGAAAGTCGAGGTCGATGTCTGGCACCGAACGCAGATCCTTGTTGAGAAACCTGCCGAGGAAGAGTCCGCTTTCGATCGGGTCGATATGCGAGAGGCCCGTGAGGTAACACACGATCGACCCCACGGACGATCCGCGCCCGCGGCCGGGCGGCAGCATGCGACGTGCGGAGCCTGCAGGCCGCACCTCGAGCGCAACCTCCCGTGCGATCTCCAGGATGTCGCGGTGCAGCAGAAAGAATCCGGAGAGTCCGTGGTGGCGGATGAGCCCAAGTTCCTCATCCAGCCGCTTGAGGGCCTCAGCCCGCCCGGGCCCATCGGGGTAGCGATCCCGCAGTGCATGGCCGCAGATACGCGCCAGTGCCACGTCGGCGGTCTCCCCGGGGTGGCCGGCCACGAAGTCGGG
>CAJAPZ010000174.1 GCA_903943955.1 uncultured Actinomycetes bacterium | reverse complement strand
TGATGCCGGCCGGCAGGGAATCCCATAGGCGCCGGACCCGGCGAAGTAGCTCGACTGCCTCGCGCTCGCCGATCGAGAGGATGAGCGTCGTGGTGCCGGGGTGGGCCATCGCCCACCAAAGAGCCAGGAGCCCGGACCCCCATGAGATACCAACCTGCCGCGGCTTGAGGACGATGGTGCGCTTCTGGTTGATCGCGGTCTGGATGACGCGCACCTGGCAGTCCCATAGGTGCAGCGGCTCCGGCCCGGCGGGTCCGTCGATCGTGCACAAGGCGCCCAATGCGAGAGGCGATGCGAGGGCTGCCTGGTATGCAACCTCGATCGCCTCCGCATGGGTCTCGCGCTTCCCCACTAGACGGTTACGCGCTCCGTGAGTGCATCGAGGGCGTCCTCGAGCGACAGCCCGGCGAGGTAGTGCTGGGTGGTCGCCACGCTCGAGTGCCCCAATAGACGGCTGATGTGCGGCACGGGCACGTTGTCATTGGCGAGCGTCACGGCGAAGCGGTGGCGGAATGAATGGCACCGGACTTCCTTGCGGATGCCCGCCCGCGCCGCGGCGCGCTTGATTGTCTGGCGCATGGCGGATGCCTCCATCGGGCTCCCGTCCTGTCGGCACACCAGCATGGTCGCCCCGTCCGGGCGCCGCTTGATCCACGAACGCAGCAGCGGCATGTCGGCGGCAGGCAGGCGGGTGATGCGGGTCTTGCCCCCCTTGCCGGTCACGCGGATGTTGCCGGTCATCGGGTCGATGCTTGCGGGAGTGAGTGACAGAACCTCGCTGATGCGGAGCCCGGCCCCGGCCATGAGGCGTACGGCAAGGCGGTTGCGGTATCCGAGGACCGTCCGGTGCGAGGTTCGCATGGCTTCATCGAGCAGGCGGATCTCATTCTCATCGAGGAGCTCGAGGGGGCGGTTGACGCCCTTGTGGTCGGCGCCGGTGGTGAGGTTGGCGCGTCGGTGGTCATGGGTGGTGTCCATGATTCTCCTGGTGTGGTGGGAATAGGGGTGCCGCCGCGAGGAGGACGAGTCACCCGCGGTGGCATGTGAACAATACACCCTTACTCGGCGTTCAGTGTGTCGCGTTCGACCAATAGTTGCGCCCCGCGCTTCGACCGAGTGCGTACCTGCTGACGGCTGATCCCGAGGGCCCGGCCGATGGGCCAAAGGTCGGCGCCCGAGGACCATTGCAAGTAGATCGCAATATCTAGGTCGGCCTCGATAACCTCGAGGTCCACCTTCGCGGCTTCGACCGCGGCGAGCGCGCGCCGGTAGGCGCGGTGAACCTCTTTGGTCTCGCCATAGTCCGGCGCGACGGATGATCCGACGATCCGCGCGCGCATGTCCTCGTCCTGAATGGATGCGAGCAGGTGG
The DNA here is from genome assembly GCA_903943955.1 of uncultured Actinomycetes bacterium. Lineage (GTDB taxonomy): Bacteria > Actinomycetota > Thermoleophilia > Miltoncostaeales > Miltoncostaeaceae > SYFI01. The sequence goes on along the minus strand of CAJAPZ010000174.1, from coordinate 489 downwards.
GTAGGGACGTGGTGAGGGTGCGTAAAGACGTTGCCATCGGGTGTATCGGTTATGCGCCACATATGGTTAGGATAGACGCATGGAGATACGTGACACAGAGCTCGAGAAAAAGCTCAAGGTGATGGTCAAGGAAATGCGGGCTGATCCCAGGTTCATCGGGCGCCCGTCCGAGGACGACCCGCCGGACGTTGCCATCGCGCGGATCGCGGCTGAATCACGCGCGACGTTCCAAGCGATCGCGGCGTGGGCCAGGGATGAGGTCGAGTTCTCCGCCAAGCCCGACGAAACGGACATCGAGCGGAACAACCGGGTCGCGCGCAACAACGCTGTGCTGCGTGCCCTGGGGGAATGGCAGGACCGCAGTATCAAGGCGGCTGACATCCAAGCCAAGCTCGGACTCTCGATCGTAAAGACGGGTATCGCTGGCGAGCACCTGTCGCTGGCGCGCATGGGCGAGTTGCGTGCGCTGGCTGGCAACAGCGAAGTGAG
>CAJAPZ010000173.1 GCA_903943955.1 uncultured Actinomycetes bacterium | reverse complement strand
GCGCGGTGCCTGGGAGTCGGCCATCGACGAGGACGCCACGGGCGTGCTGCTCGACCGACTCTTCCGCCAGGCACTCGAGGCCGGCAAGCGCGTACGTACCGAGACCAAGGTTGCCGTGCGGCCTGTGTCGGTCTCCACCGTTGCTGCCGACCTCGCCCGCGAAGCCCTGCCCGACATCGGGGGGTGCCGTGGGCTGGTGGTGGGTGGCGGCAGAATGGCCGAGGCCACTGCGCGCGCGCTGATGGAGCGTGGGCTGGGCGAGCTGGTGGTCATCAATCGCACGGTTGGCACGGCACGTGAGATCGCCGAGCGCCTCGGCGGAATGGGCCTCGGCTTCGACTGCCTGGCCGCTGAATTGGCGCATGCCGATGTGGTGGTGTGCTCCACCGACGCCCCGCATCCGGTGATCTCTGCTGCCAACATCACTGACGCACTTGTCGACCGCCCAACACGCCCAATTGTGCTTATTGATATCGCCGTGCCGCGCGATGTTGAGTCTGCGGCGTCGGCCGTTCATGGTGCGGTGCTGTTTGACATTGACGATCTCGAACGAGTGGTGGCGCAGCACCGCGACGAGCGCCAGGAGCATGCTCATCGAGCCGAGGTGATCGTGGGCGAGGAGGTGGAGCGGTACGCCGAGTGGCGTACCGGCCTCGCCGTGACGCCGGTCATTACATCTCTTCGCGAGATGGCCGAGGCGGTGCGGCAAGGCGAGATCGCCCGGGTGGCCCGCGGCGACGAGTCCCTCAGCGCCGAGGAGCACGCGCGTCTGGACGCCGTCACGCGGGCCATGCTCAACAAGTTGCTGCACGAGCCCACCGTGCGCGCGAGAGAAGCCGCCGGATCACAGGATGGCCTCAGGCATATCGACTCCCTGCGCTACCTGTTTGGGCTGGATCTCCCGGATCATCCCCCGGCTGGCGATGACTCTGAGGCGCCGCACGCGTCGTCATCCCGCCACCTGGGCTGACGCCCGGGATGCGCATCACCGTGGCCACGCGGCGCTCTGCCCTTGCGCTCGCGCAGTCGCGTGCGGTGGCGTCGTCGCTTGAGGCCCATGGGCATGAGGTGGCATTGCTTGAGATGACGACCACGGGCGACCAGTGGAGCCTTGCCGGTGCACCCGACCAGCCGGGTGCCGACGTAAAGGGCATGTTTGTGAAGGAGCTGGAAGAGGCACTGCTTGATGGCCGCGCCGACATTGCCGTGCACTCGGCCAAGGACCTGCCGGGCGACTTGCCTCACGGGCTTGCCGTACTGGCCACGCCGCCCCGCGAAGACCCGGGCGACGTGCTGGTGGGTGAGCCGGGAGGCCTCGCCGCGCTTGCACCCGGTGCGCGGGTGGGCACCACCAGTCCGCGCCGCCGCGCTCAGTTGTTGGCGCTGCGCCCCGATCTGCAGGTGGTGGAGGTGCGCGGCAACGTCGACACCCGTCTGGGCAAGTTGGATGCCGGCGAGGTTGATGCCCTGGTGCTGGCTGCGGCTGGTCTGGCACGCCTGGGTATTACCCGGGCCGATGCCACCGCGCTGCCACTCGACGTGTGCGTCCCCGCGGCAGGCCAGGGCATCGTGGCGATTGAGGGCCGGGTGGACGACCAGGCCGTACGTGATGCCTGCGCAGTGCTCGACGACCCGGCATCGCGGGCCTGCCTCGTTGCCGAGCGCGCATTTCTTGCCCGTCTGGGTGGGGGCTGTTCGGTGCCGGCGGGAGCGCTGTGTACTCGCGACGGCGAGTCGCTGCGTATTCGCGCATGGTGGGATGGCTCGGGCCGGTCCGCCGACCTCACGGGCGATGTTGGCGATCCGGCGGCCCTCGGTATGCGTGCGGCGCACGAGGTGGGCGCATGAGCAGGGGCATCGTTTACCTCATCGGCGCAGGCCCTGGCGATCCGGGCCTCATCACGGTGCGTGGACGTGCGGCGTTGATGAAGGCCGACGTTGTGCTGTACGACCGCCTCGGCACAGAGGCGCTCATGCACCTGTGCCGCCCAGACGCCCGGCTCATTGACGTGGGCAAGGCCCCCGACCGCGTGGCCATGACCCAGGACGACACCACGGCGCTGTGCATGGAACTGGGCAGGCAGGGGCTCGTGGTGGCCCGGTTGAAGGGCGGCGACCCATTTGTGTTCGGTCGTGGCGCCGAGGAGGCCGAAGCCCTGGTGGCCGCGGGTGTGCCCTGTCTCGTGGTGCCCGGCATCACGTCTGCCATCGGCGCGCCATCCGCAGCGGGTATCCCGGTGACCTACCGGGCCATGGCGACCGGATTCACGGTGGTGACCGGTCACGAGGATCCGGCAAAGGATGCCGAGCAGAACGACTGGGATGCGCTGGCCGCGCTGCCGCACACCCTCGTTGTGCTCATGGGCATGGGCCGCCTGCCGGCCATCGCCGAGCGTCTCATCGCCGCCGGCCGCCCCGCCGACCAGCCCGCAGCCGCCATCCAGTGGGGTACCACCCCGCACCAGCGCACCGTGGTGGCCACGCTCGGCACCCTGCCCCAGCGCGTGGAGGAGGAGGGGCTCGGCAACCCGGCCATCCTCGTGTTTGGCGACGTGGTATCGCGTGCGCCCGGCTTGGCAGCAGCCGGTCGCCCGGTTCTGGCCGGCACGACCGTGGTGGTGACTCGCGCCCGCGCCCAGGCCAGCGATCTGGCTGCCGCTCTGGATCTGATGGGTGCCCGGGTGATCCAGCTTCCTGTCATCCGCATCGAACCGCTCAAGGGGTCACCTGAGCTTGACGCGGCACTGGCCGATATCGGCGCACACGACATCGTCATCTTCACCAGCGCCAACGGGGTGGAGCAGATGGCAGCGCGCATGACCGAGCGCGGGCTCGATGCCCGGTCGCTGCGTGCCGATCAGACCATCGTGGCCGTGGGTACCACAACCTCCGCCGCGCTGGCTTCACACGGCATCCGCGCCGACGTGGTGCCCGAGCGGTTTGTGGGTGAGGCAGTGCTCGATGCCCTGGCATCCACTGCGGTGGAGGGCCGTCGGGTGCTCATCGCACGTGCAGCTGACGCACGGCCTGTGATTGCCGATGGCCTGCGCGCCCGTGGTGCCACCGTGAGCGATGTGGCTGTGTACAAGACCATCGCCGAGCGCCCGGCTGATGACGTGATCGAGGCTGCACTGGACGCGGACATCATCACCTTCACCTCGTCATCAACGGTGACCAACACGCTGGCACTGCTGGACGACGCCCAGCGCGCCCGTCTGGCATCGGGCCCCCGCGTGGTGTCGATTGGACCCGTGACGTCCGACACGGTGCGAAGCGCAGGACTCGTCGTGGCCGCCGAGGCCGCACATCACGACATCCCCGGCCTCATCGATGCGCTCGTCGATCTCGGCCGCAGCTGAGGCGTTGGGCGCGTGCTCGGGTTTCTGACCGACTACGGCCCGCACACTGAGCATGTGGGAGCGCTCCACGCGGTCGCGGCCGCGATTGCGCCCAGTGCCGCACGCATTGATCTGGCGCACGACGTGCCCGCGGGGGATGTCCGTTGGGGTGCGGTGCTTGTGGAACGGCTGGTGCGTGTGATGCCCCGCGGTTCGGTGACCATCACCGTGGTGGATCCCGGGGTGGGAACCGCCCGTCGTGCCATCGCCATGGAGACCGAGTGGGGCAGGGTGGTGGTGGGCCCCGATAACGGGCTGTTGGGGCTGGCCGCCGATCGCCTGCAGGCGGTGCGCGCCGTGGAGATCACCTCCGAGGAGCACATGCGGCGGCCGGTCTCGGCCACCTTTCACGGCCGCGACATCTTTGCCCCGGCTGCTGCTCATCTGGTGAGTGGAGTGCCACTGAGCGCGCTCGGGCCCGAGGTGGACCTGACCACGATCGAGCGCCCGCACCTGCCCGAGCCCAACACCACCGACGGCCAGATGGACGCCCTTGTGGCGGGAGTCGACCGGTTTGGGAACCTTGCACTGTGGGCCACCTGGGAGCAGCTGATGGCGGCGGGGCTGGTGGCAGGCGACCGCATCTGGGCCATCAGTACCGCTCTGCGCAGCCGGGGCACGCTGGGGCGCACATTTGCCGACGTGCCTCGGGGCGGCCTGCTGGCCTACGTGGACAGCCATGGCCTGGTGTCGCTGGCCGTGAATGGGGGCAGTGCCGAGGAGCGGGTGCAGGCGACGGCCGGTGAGGTCGTCGCCATCGCGCGTCAGTTGTAGCGGCCCCGCCAGGCGTTCAGCCTGATGCGATAGATGTCCTGAAGAAATGGGGGCAGATGCTTGGAGACATCGAACGTGGATTCGTCGCGGAACTCCACCGATACCGGCATCTCCGCAATGCGCGCACCCATGCGCCGGGCGAGGAACAGCACCTCGATGTCAAACGCAAATGAATCGACGAGGGCCTTCGCGAATATACGCTCGGCCCAGTCGGCACGAAATCCTTTGAACCCCGCCTGGGTATCGCTGATGACGGGGAGCACCAGGATGCGCCGGGCCACCTGCACGGCCGCCCCGGCCGCCATGCGCGATGCGCTCTGCTCGGAGTCGGCGTATTCGGCCAGGCTGCGCTTGCCCGCCACGACATCGGCCACGCGCTCCAGCAGCGCCAGCGCCGGCATCACGTGGAACGGGTCGATGTTCATGTCGGCATCCACGTAGAACCGGTAGTCGCCCGTGGCGGCCAGCATTCCCGCCCGCACGGCCGCACCCTTGCCTGCGTTGGCCGGCAGCCGGTTCAGCCTGATGCGTGGGTCAACGGCCGTGTGGCGATCGACCAGCAGCGCGGTGCCATCGGTACTGCCGTCGTCGGACACGATGACCTCGGCCGTGCCATCAAAGGTATCGAGCCACGCACCCCAGCCATCGAGGGTCGGCGTGAGCCGCCGCTCCTCGTTGTACGCCGGGATGACGATTGAGAGGTCCACGGGCACATGGTCGCAGACGCCCCGAGCGACGGGCTCTGGCCCAGGTGCAAAACGACGTACGCCGCGCCCCCAGTGCGGGAACGCGGCGTACGGATGGCGAGACCCGGACTCGAACCGGGGACACCACGATTTTCAGTCGTGTGCTCTACCAGCTGAGCTATCTCGCCCGGCCGGGGAACGCTAGGCGTGGACACCCCGTGATGCAACCCGACGCCGCGGCTACGATCGCCCCATGGGAACCGGTGGGCACATCCTGGTGGTGGACGACGAGCGATCGCTGCGCAAGTTGTTGCGCACGTACCTCGAGGACTCGGGGTACACGGTGGCCGAGGCGGCCAATGGCCGTGAGGCCCTCGACCAACTCCGGGCCGGTGGCATCGACCTGGTGGTGCTCGACATGATGATGCCCGAGATGGACGGGCTGGAGACATGTCGGAACATCCGGGCCGATCACGGCCAGCTGCCAATCATCATGCTTACCGCCCGCGCTGACGAGATCGATCGCATCACCGGACTCGAGATGGGCGCGGACGACTACGTGACCAAGCCATTCTCCGGGCGGGAGGTGGCTGCCCGCGTGAAGGCCGTGCTGCGACGCGTGCATGGCGAGCCCGACGAGGGCGGCCCCTTGCGCGCGGGCGACGCCGAACTTGATCCGATCAGTCGCACCTGTCGGGTACACGGCACGCAGGTTGACCTGACCCGGCTCGAGTTCGACCTGCTTGCCGAACTTGCCGCGCACCCCAACGTGGTCTTTACCCGCGAGCGTCTGCTCGAGCGCGTGTGGGGATACCAGAGCGGCGTCGGTGGCAAGACCGTGGACGTGCATGTGGCCAATCTGCGCCGCAAGATCGGTGCCGACATCGGTGTGGTCGCCGTGCGCGGGGTGGGATACCGACTCGACCCGGTGGGGCCATCGTCGTGAGGCTGGGCGAGCGGCTGAGCGCGATCGCGCCCGCGACGTACCGGGGGCGCATCGCACTGGCCATCGTGGCCACCATTGTGATCGCGGTCATCGGTGTGCAACTGGTGCTCGACGTATTTGTTGGTCAACGTGTGCAGAACGCGGTGGAGGCCAACCTGCAGCAGCAGGCGACGGAGCTGGTGCGGGTGGCGCAGCGCAGTGGCTACCCGGGTGTGGCCCGGGCCAGTGGTCTTCTGCCGGGCACCTCGGTACAGGTGCTTCAGGGCGGCACGGTCCTCTTCTGGAACGGCCCGGTGAAGGTGCTCGATGCCCAGGCCACCGCAGAGGCCGGCGATATCCAAGTGATCCTTCAGCGTGAGGCCGATGCCGGAGTACTCGGCGAGTGGGCGGTTCCCCTCACCGTTATCGCATTCATCCTGGCCATCGGCGGTGTGGGCTGGTGGCTCGCGGGGCTCGCCTCGCGGCGCCTCAGACGCGAGGCCGTGGCACTGGCCAGTCAGGCCGAGGCGGTGGCGGCAGGCGATCTGGATGCACGGGTGGAGGTGCAGGACGACGAGCTGGCACGCGTGGCGACCTCGCTCAACATCATGACCGAGCGGCTGGCCGATGCCGACCGTCGTCAGCGGTTGTTCCTCGCCGATGTGGCCCACGAGTTGCGTACCCCCGTCACTGCCATCGACGGATTTGCGCAGGCGATGGTGGATGGGACCATCCGCACCGATGAGTCGCGTCTCGAGGCCGCTGCGATCATCCACGAGGAGTCCCAGCGCCTTGCGCGCCTGGTGGCAGATCTGCAGGCGCTCACCCTGACCGCGCTCGATGCCGAGCCCGTGCGCGACGCCACGGATGTGGTGGATCTGGCACGCGACGCAGCCGCGCGTCTCGAGGCCGCCGCTGCAGAACGGGGAGTGTTGCTGCGGGGGCCCGATGCAACTCAGAGTGCCGTGACGCTTGCGACAGATCCAACGCAGGTGGAGACGATTCTCGGCAACCTCATCACCAACGCCCTTCGGGCGACGCCACCCGGTGGCACGATCCGGGTGGCGGTATCGATGGAGAGCGACGAGGCCGTGGTGTCGGTCACCGATACCGGTGTGGGCATCGCTGCCGAGCACCTCCCGCATATCTTCGATCGCATGTACCGGGTGGATGCTGCGCGCGACCGCGACTCCGGTGGCACGGGCCTTGGCCTGGCGATCGTCGCTGCCCTCGCCGAGTTGCTCGGTGCGCGGCTTGAGGTGGAGAGCGAGCCCGGCACCGGCAGTCGGTTCGCGCTGCACCTGCCGGCGGGGCCCACATGAGGCGCGTTGCCGCCCTAGTGCTGGCGCTCGCCATCACTGGCGCGGCGTCGGCGTCGGCCGCACCGGTGCTGCGTCTCACGGCACTACGGGTGGTTGCGGCAAATGGCCGCACCCCGGTGGCGCAGCCGCTCACCCGTGGGGTGGCCTACGCGTACCGCCTGGACTACCGCGTGGGCAGTCGCCACGGGGTACGGGTGACACGCACCGGCACGTTCCTGTCCCCCTACGGCGACATTCTTCAGCAGATCGCGCCCCCGCCCGCCCTGGCCGATCCGGGACGCCTTTTCGCCTCCGGACCCATCCGTGTCCCCAGGTCCGAGAGCCCCGGCGACTATCAGCTGCGCTACTCAGTGACCGCCCGCGACTCCAGCGGGTCCACCACGGGCGATACGACCCTGCGCATCCGATTCAGGTAGGCGACGTCGCCCCGGGGTCCAACCCGGCGTAGGATCACTGGGCCGAACCCCGCACTTCGACCCCAGGAGGGCATACATGGCCCAGCACCGCTACCTCCTCCCGGAGGACCGCATTCCGGCTCACTGGTACAACATCGCGGCGGACCTGCCGTCGATGCCACCGCCACCGCTCAATCCCGGTACGGGCCAGCCGCTCGGCCCCGAGGCGCTTGCCGGGATCTTCCCGATGTCGCTCATCGAGCAAGAGGTATCGACGGACCGCTACATCGCGATCCCCGACCCCGTGCGCGAGATCTACGCCATGTGGCGCCCCACGCCCATGTACCGGGCACTGGGCCTCGAGAAGGCCCTCGGTACCACCTGCAAGATCTTCTACAAGTACGAGGGCGTGTCGCCAGCCGGATCGCACAAGCCCAACACCTCGGTGCCGCAGGCGTATTACAACGCCCAGGCCGGCATCAAGCGCCTCACCACCGAGACCGGCGCGGGCCAGTGGGGTTCGTCGCTCTCATTCGCCTGCAACCTCTTTGACATCGAGTGCAAGGTCTTCATGGTGCGGGTGTCGTACGACTCAAAACCATACCGCCGCATGATGATGGAGACCTGGGGTGGCGAGTGCGTGGCCAGCCCGTCCGAGGAGACCAACGCGGGTCGCGCGATTCTGGCCGAGCACCCCGACTCACCGGGATCCCTGGGCATCGCAATCAGCGAGGCGGTTGAGCAGGCCGCGATGAACGACGACACCAACTACGCCCTCGGGTCGGTGCTCAACCACGTCCTGCTTCACCAGACGGTGGTCGGTGAAGAGGCCAAGGAGCAGATGGAGATGGCGGGCGCCTACCCCGACGTGGTCATCGGCTGCGTGGGTGGTGGCTCCAACTTCGGAGGCCTGGCCTTCCCGTTCCTGCAGGACAAGATCGCCGGCAAGGACATCCGCATCGTCGCGGTGGAGCCCGCCTCGTGCCCCACGCTCACGCGCGGTACGTACGGCTACGACTTCGGTGACACGGCGCAGACAACGCCGCTGCTTCCCATGCACTCGCTCGGGCATGACTTCATCCCGCCGTCCATTCATTCCGGAGGCCTGCGGTACCACGGTATGGCGCCGCTGGTGAGTCACGTGGTGCACACGGGTTTGGTAGAGGCCACTTCTCACAGCCAGGTGGAGTGCTTCGCCGAGGCCGTCCGCTTCGCCCGTGTCGAGGGCATCATCCCGGCCCCTGAGCCCTCACATGCCATCCGCCAGGTGGTCGTCGAGGTCGAGCGTGCACGCGAGGAGGGAGTGGAGAAGACGATCCTCTTCAACCTGTGCGGCCACGGCCACTTCGACATGGCTGCCTACGCCGACTTCCTCTCCGGAAACATGAAGGACCTCGCGGTAGACGAAGGCGAGCTCGCACGTGCCACCGAGGTGCTGGCAGCAATGCCAGGTATCGCCTGATCGCGAGCGGCTCGACGGAAGAACGGAAGTGAGCCGTACCCACGAGCCCGGGGCACTAATCCGGCACTTATCCGGGGTCTGACCCCCACCGGGGTCAGACCCCGGTGGGGGTCAGTCACCGTCACAGATGTGCACGCTGTGCGTACGCCCCGGCG
>CAJAPZ010000172.1 GCA_903943955.1 uncultured Actinomycetes bacterium | reverse complement strand
CTCAGCGGCCTTCGATGTGGCGATGCGCACGCTGTCGACCCGACTCATCTGACCAGCGCCGATACCCACTGTGGCGCCGTCCTTGGCGAACACGATGGCATTGCTCTTTACGTGCTTCGACACCTTCCACGCAAACACCAGGTCAACCCACTCCTGGTCGGTGGGCTCACGCTGGGTGACGCACTGCATGGTGTCGCGGCCCTCGTGGCCCTCGTCTGGGTCCTGCACCAACATGCCACCCATCACGCGCCGGTACACGGGCTCTGCGGGGTTGCCGGGGCGCACACGCTCGCCGGTCTCAAGCAGGCGCACGTTGGGCTTGCGGGTGAGTACTTCGAGGGCGTCCTCGTCATACGCCGGCGCCCACAGCACCTCCACGAACATCTCAGCCAGGTGCTCGGCAAGTGCCAGGTCCACCGTGCGGTTTACCGCGTACACACCGCCAAAGGCCGATATCGGGTCACACGCCTTGGCGCGCAGGTAGGCGCTTGTCAGGTCGTCGCCCAGCGACACCCCGCATGGGTTGTTGTGCTTCACGATTACCACGGCCGGGTCGTCGAACTCGGCCACCAGCCCGCGGCCGGCGTCGACGTCGAGCAGGTTGTTGTACGACAGCGGCTTGCCGTGAAGCACCTTGACGCCGCCCAGCAGGTGCTGGGGCGCGCCGATCTGGCGGTAGTAGGCGCCGCGCTGATGCGGGTTCTCGCCGTAGCTGCACTCCAGTTCCTTCGTGAAGCCCACGGTAAAGCGGTCGGGGAAGTCCTCAGGGCCGTCGCCCTCAGATGCCATCCATGCGGCGATGGCATCGTCGTAGGCGGCGGTCTTGCGAAAGGCGGCGGCGGCCAGCGCCCGACGGGTGGCGTCGCTCACGGCACCGCTGCCCTTCATCTCGGCCAGTACGTCGTCGTACTGCGACGGGTCGGTCACGATGGCCACGCGGTCGTGGTTCTTGGCCGATGCCCGCACCATTGCGGGGCCGCCGATGTCGATCTCCTCCACCACGTCTGCGCGCGTGAGGCCGTCCTTGGCCGCCGCCTGCTCAAACGGGTAAAGGTTGACCACCACGATCTCGATGGCCTCGATGCCGTTGGCAGCCATGTCGGCGGCATCGCCCTCGTGGTCCCTGCGGCCAAGAATCCCCCCGTGCACCTTGGGGTGCAGCGTCTTCACGCGGCCCCCCATGATCTCTGGGTGGCCAGTGACCTCGCTCACGTCCGTCACGGTAAGCCCGGCATCGCGCAGGGCCTTGGCGGTGCCGCCCGTGGAGATGAGCTCCACGCCCGCCTCCGACAGGCCTCGTGCCAGGTCAACCAGACCGGTCTTGTCGGATACCGACAGCAGGGCGCGTCGTGCGGCCACCTCAGGAACCTCCCTCATCATTGATGATCATGTGGCGGGGGTCGGCCGGATCACGCCGGACACGCCCCTCGGAATACAGAACGACCGCACGCGTCAGCACGCGGTGTTCCGCGTCGTGCACGCGGGCGCTCAGGGTGTCCACCGTATCGTCGCCCCGCACCGGCACCGGCTCCTGCAGCACTGGGGGGCCGCCATCCACGGCCTCTTCGGCGATGTGCACGGTCACGCCGGTCAGGCGCACGCCCCACTCAAGCGCCTGCTCAATGGCGCGGAGCCCGGGGAATGACGGCAGCAGGGAGGGGTGCAGGTTGATCACCATGTCTGGGAATCGGTTGAGGAACACCCCGGTGACGATGCTCATCCAGCCCGCCATCACGATGAGGTCGGGCTCCATGCGACTGATCACGCCGTTCAGTCGCGCATCGCGGACCTCGCGCCGTGCGGGATCGTCGAGGGCGACCACCGACGTCGGGATGCCGGCATCTTCGGCGCGCTCCAATGCACGGGCGCCATCCTTGGAACACACCACCAAGACGATTTCCGCATCTACCTTGGGGTTGCGGTGCACGTTGTCGATGAGCGCCTGCAGGTTGCTGCCGTTGCCCGACACCATCACCACGACGCGAAGCATCAGACCTCCCAGGCGAGTCCGGGTGAACCGGGCTCTACGCGACCAACCACGTGGGCGCCGGCGATCATGCCCACGGCGCGATCGGCTGCGGCCTCGGGCATCATCAGGCACATCCCAAGGCCCATGTTGAAGGTGCTCCACGCCAAGTCGTCGTCTACCGCGCCGCCAGCCAGAAGAGCCGCGATTGCAGGAGCCTGGGGCCATGAGCCCTTGCGCAACACCGGGCGCAGGCCATCGGGAAACACACGGGGCAGGTTCTCGGGCAGCCCACCACCGGTGATGTGCGCAGCCGCGTGCAGTTCCACGCCGCTCGACTGCAGGGCGCGTATGTCGCCGGGGTAGAGGCGGGTGGGTGCGAGCAGCAGGTCGGCATCGGGGGCCACGGCACCGTCGTCCACGAGCTTCCGCACCAGCGAGTAGCCGTTGCTGTGCACACCGCTGCTCTCAATGCCCACGATCACGTCGCCGGCCTGTACCCGGTCGGGTCCAAGCATCTCGCTGCGCTCCACGGCACCCACGGCAAACCCGGCCATGTCGAAGTGGCCGTCTGCATAGAGGCCCGGCATCTCGGCGGTCTCGCCACCAAGCAGGATGCAGCCGCTGGCACTGCAGGCATCGCGAATCGACTTGACGATCACAGTCGCCTCGTCGGGGTCGAGCTTGCCTACGGCCAGGTAGTCGAGGAAGAACAGCGGCTTCGCGCCCGTGCATACCAAGTCGTTGACGCTCATCGCCACAAGGTCCTGCCCCAGACCCTCAATGCGGCCGAGCTGACGGGCCAACAGCACCTTGGTGCCCACGCCATCGGTGCAGGCCACCAGCACGCCGTCACGCATGGGCGGCATGGGCAGCGTGCCCGCGAAGCCCGTGGTGCCGCCATGCACGAGGTCACGGATGCCCTCAGTCATCGCGCGCGCGGCATCCAGGTTGACGCCCGCGTCTTCGTAGGAGATTCCCCGGTCGGTCACAAGCCGGAGGCTACCGGCTGGGTGCGGCGGGAAGGGCGTCAACTCGGGCCACGAGCATTCGCGCGCTTCGAACGACCTCTTGGCACTGCTGGCCGGACCACCGAGCAGCGCCGTCATAGTCGGCTCGCAGTCGTTCCTCCTGAAGCCAGAGGCCCAGGTCGGCGATGCTCCGCCAGGTGTCCACCGAGGCCTGCGGCGCCTTCGTGGCCGTGAGGTACTGCTCCCACACCTGACGGTGGAATCGTGTCTCGGCTGAGGCGAGGCCGTGGTCGCGGAGTGTCTGGCGCGCCGTATGGAAGGCTGCGTAGTACGCCCGGTTGATCACGGTGCGCCGCATTAACTGGCCGGGCCACCCCTGGCGCCGCGCCGCGAACCTGAGGAACCCGCGCCACCGGAACTCATGCGACGCAGTGGTGGGGGCTATCGGGACCCCTCGGAAACGATGCAGACGTCGTCGCCGATTTCCGCCAGCAGGTCGTCCCATCGTGCCCGCTGAAAGGCGCGCATGGTTGGCATCACCTCGGCGTGGGTCAGGCCGGGAATCGCGACATGCAGGATGATCTGCTCATTGTCGGGGGCACCATTCATGAGGATGGTGTCGGTGATCTCCGCGGTGGGCGCGTACTCCATAAGCGCCGCCCGTACGCGGTCGGCCTTCGCAGCCATATTCGCCTCACGGGTCGTCATGGGTGAAATCTACCGCAGTGGGGAATTGACGAAACGCCGATCCGTGTCAGCCACTGCCACGCATCTGTATCGATTACCGGCTGGGGGTGGCGCCCGCGGATGCCTCGAACCGCTCCTTGCCCGCGGCGTCGGGCACTGGGATGGGGTACTCACCCGTGAAGCAGGCACGGCAGTACACGCTGGCGGGGCGCCCCATCGCGCGCTGCAGGCCATCCAGGCTCAGGTAGGCGAGGCTCGTGGCACCCACCGATGCCGCTACTTCCTCTACCGACATGTTGGCGGCGATCAGGTCGCTGCGGTCGGCCATGTCAATTCCGTAGAAGCACGGCCACATGATGGGCGGCGATGAGATTCGCAGATGCACCTCTGTGGCACCCGCGTCGCGCAGCATCTGCACGGTCTTGCGGGTGGTGGTGCCGCGCACGATGGAGTCGTCAACCACCACAAGGCGCTTGCCGGCGATGATGGCGCCCAGCGGATTGAACTTGAGCTTCACACCGAGCTGGCGCATCTCCTGGCTCGGCTGGATGAACGAGCGGCCCACATAACGATTACGCACCACGGCTTCGCTGTACGGGATCCCCGACTCCTGCGCGAATCCGATTGCCGCAGGCGTCCCCGAGTCGGGCAGCCCCACGACCAGGTCGGCCATGGCGGGCGACTCGCCGGCCAGCACGATGCCCATGTCGCGCCGCGACTCCCACACGGTCTCGCCATCCAGAATGGAGTCGGGTCGCGCGAAGTAGATGGCCTCGAAGATGCACAGCGCCCGGCGCACGGGCGCCAGGGCCTGGCGGCTCTCAACGCCATCCCGGGTGATCCGCACGGCCTCACCGGCCATCACCTCGCGCTCGAACTCCGCTCCAACCTGATCGAGCGCGCAGGTCTCGGATGCCACCACGAAGCCACCGTCGAGGCGGCCGATCACAAGCGGGCGTACCCCGTTGGGGTCGCGGAAGGCCACCAGTTCGTGCTCGGTGAGGGCAACGATTGAGTACGCGCCCTGCAGCAGGGGCATCACGTTGCACACCGCGTCCAGCAGGCTGCCGGGCTCATAACTGATGAGCGCGGTGATGAGTTCACTGTCGGTGGTCGCTTGGAGTTCGTGCCCCAGTGCCACAACCCGGCGCCTCAGGGCGTCGCTGTTGGTGAGGTTGCCGTTGTGGCCCAGGGCCACAAGGCCATCTCCGCGGGGCAGCGCCACCGGCTGCGCGTTGTCCCACTTGTTCTTGCCGGTAGTTGAGTACCGCACGTGGCCGATCGCCATGTCGCCAGTCATCGATCGCAGCGAGGGCTCGTCGAACACCGCCGATACGAGGCCCAGTTCGCGCTGCACAATGATGTGCGTGCCATCGCTCACCGCGATTCCGGCGCTCTCCTGGCCGCGGTGCTGCAGCGCATGCAGCCCGAAGAAGGCGATGCGGGCGACATCCTGTGATGGGGCGACGACGCCGAATACCCCGCACTCCTCCTCGGGGTGGTCGCGTTCGTCGGTCAAGTCGGGCACTACGCCTCCAGAGCCTGTGGGATTGAACCCTCCCACACCCGGGCCAAATCGGCCACAGCAACCTGCGTTGTGGAACCCGCGATGGTGATCATCACATCGTCACCGGCAACCTCGCCGATGATCTGCACGGTGATTCCCCTGCCCGCCAGCCCCTGGACGGCCGCGACGTCATCGGGGCGGCACGACGCGATGATGCGCGCCGATCCCTCACCGAACATCGCCTCGTCGGCACGGCGACCCTTCGGGATGGTCACGTCGGCGCCAACGCCACCGTTGATGCACGACTCGGCGAGGGCCACGGCGAACCCACCCTCCGACACATCGTGGGCGCTTGCCAGCAGGCCCTTGTCGGCGGCGCTCACCAGCAGGGTGATGAGTGCGGCCTCCCGGCCCAGATCGGGCGCGGGCGGGAGGCCCTCGCAGCGACCCAGATACCGCGAGGCATCAATGCGTGGCTCGCCGTAGCCGATCAGCAGTATCTGGTCGCCGTGGCGGTGGAATGCCGACCCCACGCTCTTTGATGCATCCTCCAGCAGCCCGACGATGCCCACCACCGGGGTGGGGAAGATGGGCCCGCGGGGCGACTCGTTGTAGAGCGACACGTTGCCCGACACGATGGGCGCGTCGATTGCCGTGAGGGCCTCGGCCATGCCGGCGATGCTCTGCACGAGGCGCCAACCGGTGTGGCCCTTCTCGGGGTTGGCGAAGTTGAGGCAGTCGGTGGCCGCGATGGGAAGCGCACCAGTGCAGGCCACATTGCGCGCAGCCTCACACACCGATGCCTGCCCACCGGCCCGGGGATCGAGCTCGCAGTGCCATTCGGCGCAGTCGAGCGTGACGGCAATGGCGCGATCGGTGCCGGGAATGCGCACCACGCCGGCATCTCCACCGGGGCGGCGGATGGTGCCCGCTCCCACAAGCTGGTCGTACTGCTCAAAGATCCATCGCTTGCTGGCCACGTTGGGATCACCCATGATCGACAGCCACGCGGCGGCCAGATCATCTGGCTCGGCCACGTCGGCCAGATCAACGGGCGTGGGCGGCGGCGCCGGATTCTGTGGCACGTCAGCGAACGGCACGTCGTCGGTGAGGTAGAGCGACGGAATGCGCACCACCTCTTCGCCACGCCACAGGGCCTCGAGCTCGCCCGTGTCGGTGACCTCACCGATGTCGGTGGCGTCCAGTTCGTAGCGCGCGGCCATCTCCACCACTGCGGCCAGGGTGCCGGGCTCAACGATGGCCAGCATGCGCTCCTGACTCTCGCTCACCAGCACCTCGCCGGGGGCAAGGCCCTCCTCGCGAAGTGGCACGCGGTCGAGATCAATTGCAAGACCCACGCCGCCCCGGCTGGCCATCTCGCTGGCAGCCGACGTAAGGCCCGCGGCGCCCAGATCCTGAAGCGCCACAAGCAGGCCGGCCTCGCTCATGGCAAGGCACAGGTCGATGAGCTTGCGCTCGGTAAATGGGTCGCCCACCTGCACGCTCGGACGCTTGTCGGCGTCGTCGTCGCCCATCTCAGCCGATGCCAGCACGCTTGCGCCGCCGATGCCGTCGCGGCCGGTGCGGTTGCCGATGAGCACCAAGCGGTTGCCGATGCCCTTCGCAGCGCACGACAGGATGCGCTCCTGGGGCACGATTCCCACGCACATGGCGTTGACCAGGCAGGCGTCCTCGTAGCGGTCGTCAAATTGCACCTCACCGCCAACGTTGGGGATGCCGATGCAGTTGCCGTAGTGGCCAATGCCATTGACCGCGCGGCGAAACAGAAATCGCGAACGCTGGCTGGTGAGGGGCCCGAACCGCAGGGAGTCGAGCAGCGCGATGGGCTTGGCGCCCACGGCGATGATGTCGCGCACAATGCCGCCCACGCCGGTGGCGGCGCCCTCAAAGGGCTCCACGGCGCTCGGGTGGTTGTGGCTCTCAACCTTGAACACAATCGCCAGACCGTCGCCAACGTCAACCGCGCCGGCATTCTCGCCCGGGCCCATCACCACACGCGTGCCGGTGGTGGGAAACCCCTTGAGCAGCGGCTTGGAGTGCTTGTACGAGCAGTGCTCACTCCACATGAGCGAGAACATCACCAGCTCGGGGTCGGTGGGCGTGCGGCCCATCAGACTGACCACGCGCTCGTACTCGGTCTCGAGCAGCCCGAGTTCCTCGAAGAGTGGCTTGCCGGAGTCTCCCATCGTCGGGCTCATGCGAGCAGTGCCGCGAAGAGCGCACGGCCGTCAACCGACCCGAGCAGTGGATCGCAGGCTTCCTCCGGATGCGGCATGAGCCCCATCACGTTGCCGGCCAGATTGCTGATACCGGCGATCTTGTCGACGCTGCCATTGGGGTTCTCGCCCCGGTAGCGCAGCACCACACGGCTCTCCCCGGGATCCCCAAACCAAGCGCCATCGTGATGCTTAAACGGCACCGACAGGCGCTCGCCCACCAGGCGGCCACCGGTCCACGGGGTGCCGGCGTCGGCTACTTCGAGGTCGCCTTGGCGGCAGATGAACGACAGCGACGCATTGGGCCGAAGTACCCCGGGAAGCATCGCGCTCTCACACAGGATCTGAAAGCCGTTGCAGATGCCCAGCACCCGGCCGCCCTCGTCGGCATGGCGCTTGACGGCGCTCATGATGGGCGTACGGCTGGCCAGGGCACCCGGGCGCAGGTGGTCGCCATACGAGAAGCCTCCGGGGATGACCACCGCATGGGTGTCACCCGGCAACTCGGTGTCGGTGTGATGTGTGAAGAACGGGTCGCCGCCCACGGCACGCACGGCCGTGGCCGCGCTTTCGTGGTCGAGCGTTCCCGGGAACCGCAGCACCGCGACGCGCGTCGCGCTCCCCCGGGTACCTCCACCGAGTAGTCCTCAATGAGTGCGTTCGCCAGCAGGTCGTCGCACATCTTGGCGGCCTGCCCAGCGGGATCGGGCCCGCCTATTTCCAGTTCGATGCGCTTGCCCACGCGCACATCGGCAACATCGCCGAAGCCCATGTGCGAAAGGGCACCCTGCACTGCTTGGCCCTGAGGGTCGAGGACCCCCCGCTTTGGCATGACGGTGACGACGACGAGAGTCATTGCGCGGCCTCCTTGAGCCACTCGGTGAACGGGCGCCCTGTGATGCGCTCGTAGGCCTCCACATACCGCTCACGGGTGCCGGTCACGACATCCGCAGGCAACTCGGGTGCGGGTGGGGAGTGATCCCAACCCGACTGGTCGAGCCAGTCGCGAAGGTACTGCTTGTCGAAGCTCGTCGGGTTGGTACCCGGAGCCCAGGTGTCGGTAGGCCAAAAGCGAGAAGAGTCGGGAGTACACACTTCGTCGCCAAGGATCAGCCCCGAAAGGGTCTGATCCTTGCGTTGACTGTCAAGGTTTCCGTGACTGCCACCAGATCCCTCAGCCGGCCAGAGAGGTTGACTGTCACTGTTTCCGTGACTGTCAACTGGTGTACCAGTCAGACGAAGGGTTTCAACCAAAGCCCCATCCCCACCCCGAGCCCCACCCCGAGCCCCACCCCGAGCCCCACCCCCAGCCGTCCCCCGCAAAACCCCAACCTCAAACTTGGTGTCGGCAAGGATGATCCCGGCCGAGAGGCAGTCCGCAGCCGCCCGCTCGTACACCGCAAGCGACACCCGCTCAGCCTGAGCCGCCAGCCCCGGCCCAACCGCAGCCACCACATCAGCCATGGTGATGTTCTCGTCGTGCTCCCCCACGGCGGCTTTACCGGCGGGAGTGAAGATGGGCTCCGGCAGACGCCCGGCCTGCTCCATTCCCTCGGGCAGGGCGACCCCGCTGGTGGCGCCCGTCGCCTGGTAGTCGCGCCAGCCGCTGCCGATGAGGTACCCACGCACCACGCACTCCACGGGCAGCATGTCGAGCGCCCTCACCAGCATCACGCGCCCGGCGAGCTCCTTGCGACGCCAGCCATCGGGCATCTCCGAAAGCCGCCAGCCCAGCAGGT
The DNA here is from genome assembly GCA_903943955.1 of uncultured Actinomycetes bacterium. Lineage (GTDB taxonomy): Bacteria > Actinomycetota > Thermoleophilia > Miltoncostaeales > Miltoncostaeaceae > SYFI01. Next base: position 843 of record CAJAPZ010000172.1, on the reverse strand, counting down.
GGTTGGGCACCAGATCGGCCATACGGGCAAACCAGTGCACGCTGAGGCCGGTGAGCACCTGCCCCTTGCCGGGGATCTCCGTGGGCATGATGACGTCGTAGGCCGAGATGCGGTCGCTGGTGACGATCACCAGGCGGCCATCGCCGACGTCATGAACCTCCCGGACCTTCCCCCGGAGGATCAGGCTCACAGTGCCTCGACCCTCGCCATCAGGTCGTCCATGTGGCGCAGGTGGTGCGATGGGTCAAACAGCGAGTCGAGTCGCTCGGGGCTGATCTTGCCGGTCACGTCGTCGTCGTTGCCCAGCAGCTCGCGCAGGGGCGTGCCGGTATCCCAGGCGACCATGGCATTGCGCTGCACGGCGGCGTAGGCCTCCTCACGGGTGAGGCCCTCTTCCACCAGCCCCAGCAGCACTCGCTGGCTGTACACAAGGCCGTATGAGGAGTCGAGCACCTGCTTCATGCGGTCGGGGCGCACGAGTAGCCCCTCGATGAGCTTGGTGCTGGTGGCCAGCAGGTAGTCGAGCAGTGTGTAGGAGTCGGGGAGGATGACCCGCTCCACCGACGAGTGCGAGATGTCGCGCTCGTGCCACAGGGCAACGTCCTCGAGGGCCGCGATCGAGTTGCTGCGGATGACGCGCGCCAGGCCAGTGATGCGCTCGGCAGTGATGGGGTTGCGCTTGTGCGGCATGGCCGACGAGCCCTTCTGCCCCTTACCGAAGGCCTCTTCGGCCTCGCGTACCTCGGTGCGCTGCAGGTGGCGTATCTCTACTGCGAGGCGCTCCAGGCTGGACGCCGCCACGGCCATCTGGGTGACCACCTCGGCGTGGCGGTCACGTGGGAT
>CAJAPZ010000171.1 GCA_903943955.1 uncultured Actinomycetes bacterium | reverse complement strand
TGAGACCTGTCCCAAGCGGTGAAGGTGCCCACGCCACGCGGGGCTGATGAAGCGCTCACTCATCAGGCGCCCATGGTAGCCGGGTCCCCTGCGCGGGAACGTGTCGCGGTGTCACGGACACCCAGAATGAGCTCGAGCAGCAAGTCCGGATCACGCATGGGAGGTGCGGCAGTGCGCTCGCGCCGCACAAACGCCAGACCGTCGGCATCCTCCAGCCGGTGCAGGCGTCCCTCCTCGATGAGGCGGGCGTCAACCGCGCCCAGGCGCCCGGCGAATGGGCTGTAGGCCGGCACTCCCAGCGCGACGGCCTCACGGTTCATGGTGCCGCCAGCGCTCACCACCAGGTCGGATGCGGCAATGAGCCCGGGGCCATCCACCGCCTGCTCGGGAACCATGAAGCCGCGGGCGGTGAGGGCCTCGCGTTGCTCGTGGGTTCGTGGCAGTACCACCGTCTGCACGTGCGGGCGCTCCGCCTCCAGCCGATCGACCACCTGTGCAAATACGTCAGTGGACGCTCCCCGGTGGTACAGGGTCACCTCCGGAGGTGGCCGCAGCACCACCGTCACCAGATCCGGATCGAGCCCCAGTTCGGTGATCACGCTTGAGGGATCTGGGATCTCGTCGGCGAGGTAGTACTCCTCCTTGAGCCCGGGGTAGCGGATGAGTTTGGGTGACCTGATGCCATACCGGGCAAGTGCGCGCTCGGGAATGGCATCGGGCACCAGCACCCGCGTGGCGAAACGGCCGTTGAGGTGGTGCATCGCCACGGCGTACTCGTAGTCGAACATTGTGACCTGGGGGATCCCCGCGAGACGGGCGACCACGGGCTGGTCGGTGCTCCCGTGGGCCACGGCCAGATCGAAGTGCTCCTGTCGCACCATCTTGGCAAGGGCAGATGACCGCGAGGTCATCGCCCGGGCCTTGCCCCGCAGCCCGCCGCCACCGTGCGCCCCCATGGGGCGGTGCGGAATTGCATACCGGTCAAGCAGGCCGATGGTCTGCGCGAAGTCGCGCGAGGTAACGACCACCTCATGCCCACGGGCTTCCAGCCGCCGGATGATCGGCCGGAATATGAGCACGTGCGGAGAGTTGGTGACATCGACCCAGACCCGGATTGCGGGCCTCCTTCCGGTGTCCTACAGGCGCGACACAGCGCGGCCGGTGGCGGCCACGACCTCCTCCACCTGCTCCCGCGTGAGATTGGGATGCATGGGAATTGCGAGGCCGGTCCGCGCCCACTCCTCGGCCACCGGCAGGTCGCCCACCGAGTAACCAAGATCCTTGAATACCGGCTGAAGGTGCATCGGTATGCCGTAGTACGCAGCGGCACCGATGCCCTCCTCGACCAGCATCTCGCGTATGCGGTCGCGCTCGGGGTGACGGATGACGTACAGGTGGTAGATGTGACGCGCGGCGTCCTTCTCCACCGGCAGCGTCACATGCTCGCCCAGGCCGCACTCGCGGTACCAGTCGGCCACCTGGCGGCGGCGGTCGTTCCAGTCATTCACATGGGGCAGGAACGTGCGCACGGCAGCGGCCTGAATCTCGTCAAGGCGCGAGTTGTACCCCACCTCGGTGAAGGTCTGCTTGTCCTCCGACCCATGAAAGCGCAGGCGCCGCACGAGGTCGCCCAGCGCAGCGTCGCGGCACACGACCATGCCGCCATCGCCGATGCCCGGGAAGTTCTTGGTGGGAAAGAACGAAATGGTGGCGGCGTCGGCCATGGTTCCCACGGCCCATTCGCCATCGGCAGCGCCAAACGCCTGTGCGGCATCCTCGATCACCGACAGACCGTTCTCGGCGGCGGTGGTAAGGATGGTGGTCATCGATGCCGGGTGCCCGAAGATATGCACCGGGATGATCACCTTGGTCTTGTCGGTGATCTTCGCCTCGATCAGATCCGGATCGATGCAAGCCGAATCGGGGTCGATGTCGACAAATACCGGCACCGCGCCGTGGCGTGCGATGGCCTCGGCCGTGGCGTAGAAGGTGTATGGCGTGGTGATGACCTCATCGCCGGGGCCCACCCCCAGCGCCTGCAGGGCGATGACGAGGGCGTCGGTGCCGTTGGCCACGCCCACGCAGGGACGGTTATCGAGGCGGGCCGACACCTCGGACTCGATCGCCTTGACGCGGGGACCCAGAATGAAGGTGCCGGTGTCGAGGATGTCCGTGATCTCGGCATCCAGCTGCGCACGGAGTGGCGCGTACTGGGCCCGGATGTCCATGAGCGGAATACCCATCAAATCCTTCCTGGAGCACGAATCGCCGCATCGCCTCCGGACGCGGCGAGGGCGTCCGATGGGACGCCCGATGCATTTGACGTTACCAGCGGTCCCGGGCAGCGGGATACCCCGCATCGTCACCGGGGACGTCGGTCACCGGGGGCTCCGCTGCGGGCACGATCACCCGCACGGTGGTGCCGAATCCCTCGCGCGACGTCATCTCGGCCTCGCCACCCAGCCGATCGGCGATGTGCTTGACGATCGACAGGCCCAGCCCCGTGCCGCCGAGCTTGCGTGATCTCGATGGGTCTGCCCGATAGAAGCGCTCGAACACGTGGGGAAGATCCTTCTCGGCGATCCCCAGCCCGTTGTCCTCCACCTCGATGGCCACGCAGTCGCCCACGCGCCGGGCGCGCAGCACCGCAGTGGCACCGGGACCCGCGTACCGCACCGCATTCTCCAGCAGGTTCCGCACCACCATCTGCGTCATGCGATCGGTGAGCGGCGTCCACATGGGCTCGCCGGTCTCATTGATCAACGTCACACCCTGCTCGCCCGCCTCACCCTCGAGTACGGAGATCACCTTGGGCGCGGCCGATGCCACGTCGCTGCGCTCTCCCAGCGGATCACCCTGCGCTGCCTCAATCTCCGACAGGAACAGGATGTCGTCGATGAGCGCCTCCAGGTGCTCGGCCTCCAACCGCGACCGGCGTACGAAGTCGCCGCGCAGTTCAAGCGGCATCTCCGGGTCCTCGAGCGCCTCGAGCATTCCGCGAAGCCCCGTGAGTGGAGTGCGCAGCTCGTGCGACACATTGGCCACAAACTGAGAGCGCAGTTCCTGATACGCGGTGGCCTCGCTGGTGTCGGTGAGCGTAATGAGCACCTCGCGCTCGCCCTCTACATCGAATGGGGCAAGGATCACCCTGAATGTGCGGCGGCCCTCCACGAACAGACGCAGGTCGAACCGCGCGGGGTCGCCGGTCCGCACGGCATCGCGCACCCGGGCGGACAATTGGTGGTCACCAAATGCCTCAAGAATTCCCAGCCCGTCGTCAAGGGATGGGAAGGTGGCGAGCGCGGCCGGGTTGACAGCAGTGATGATCCCGGCCGAATCGACACGCACGCTGGCCACCGGCAGGGCCGCGAACACGGCCGACAGCCGGGCCTCGTTGTGGGGATCATCCTTAACGGGACCCGGGACTAGGGGATCCCCGGCAGATTCCGCGGCGCGGCGCGAGAAGATGATGGCCCATGTGGCCACGCCCAGCGCGATGAGTGCGATGACCCAGGCGAATACCGTCATCGCCGGGTCAGCTCCCCGTCCCCCCGGCCGCGGCCCGACGCGAGCGGTACCGCAGCGCCATCCACACGATGCCGCCGACGATGACCAGAGCCACCGCGTAGTCGAAGTAGTGCAGCTTTTGCTGCACGGCCTCCCAGTTGTCGCCCACCAGCAGGCCGAGCCATGCGAGCAAGGTCACCCACGGTATGCAACCGATAAATGTGAGGATGCTGAAGCGCCAGAACGGCATGCGCGCAACGCCTGCGGGGAGTGAGATGAAGGTGCGGACGATCGGCAGGACTCGCCCGATGAGCACCGCCCACGATCCGTATTTCTCGAACCAGCGATCAGCCATGTCGAGGCGCTCGGGCGTGATGTGCAGCCAGTGCCAGCGAAGCGCCCAGTCGCGACCCTTCTTCAAGCCCACCCAGTAGGCAATCCACGAGCCAACGAGATTGCCCAGCACGCCCGCTGTCACCACACCGATGAAGGTGACCTTGCCCTGTCCGGCAAGAAAACCGCCAAACAACATGATCGCCTCGCTGGGGACGGGGATGCAGGCACTCTCCAGCACCATGAGCAGGAATACCGCAGTGATGCCGTATGACCCGATCATGTCGGTCGCCCAATTGACGATGGGGGCAGTGATGTCAGGCAATGCGCGCCCCCACGGCCGGGATCACACGATTCAGGACTCCGGGCCCTTGATTGCCTCGATCTCGACGTAGAGCGCGCGCATCTCGCCGACCAGGCGATTGACCTCGCCCTCGAGGTCGGTGAGTCCGTCGTGCTGGCGGTAGGTCACGTGGCCCAGTTCCTCGGCCAGTGAGTTGACCTTGCGCTTCAGCATCAACTCGTCGCCCTTGTCGCGGGCATCGCCCGCGGCACTGCGTGCGGCGGCCTCGGCAGCCTTTGCGGCTTCCTTTGCCTTGTCCATCAGCCCCATGATTCCTCCTCCTCGGCGTCGGTCCCCACAAAACGGTACTGCCTAGGAGCCGCTCCGGTCCGCATGCCAGGTCATGGTGGCGACGATAGTTGACAGTGCCGCGACGATGAGCGACGCGATGATGCCCCACGACTGGTCATGGATGTCCATCAGCGAGAACAGCACGTACCAGAGCGTGATCGACGTGAGGTAGGCCATCACCCCGGTGCCCGGCATGCGCGGCACCTCGTAATCAAAGGCATCCGCCAGCGCCATGAGTCCAGCGATGAGTGCCACGACGAACACCAGCCACGATGCGTCGGCATCCCAGGCGCGAAGCCCACCGCTGCCCCACTCGAAGAACATGGTGATGATGAAGACGCCGTTGAGGATGGCGATGGCGAGCATGCGCTCGCGCCGGTCCATTGACTTGAGGTAGTTCACGAGAGGCCTTTCGCGCTAGCCGCGTCGGTCGATGGTCCATGCCCCAGCGGACAGGACAACGAATCCCGCCGACAGGCCGAGCGCGGTCCACGCGCCGTAACGGATGTCAGCGCCCGCAATGAGAAAAAGGGCGGTGTAGAAGAGACCGATGGGTGCGAGGAACGTGGCGATCGCTGGCACCGGCAGTGCGCGGAATCCATCGATGCTCACAGCATCAAGAAGTAGCAGCGCCGCGGCGACTGCAACCACAACCAGTGCGAGCCATGACGAATCGATGAGGCTCCAGCCGGTGATTGATCCATCGTCCGTGCCAAACCATGGCAGGAAAAGGCTGCCGATCCACAGCCCACCAATGATGGCGGAGAGAATCTCGGACCTCTCAAGTGCGGCGAATCGTGACAGCGGACTTCCCCTCGCGATCGGGCCCCTGTGGGATACCGCGAGTGTACCGACGCGTGCGGCGCGCCAGCGATGGTGTTACCGAGCGTCGGCCCGGTGCAGCGAGAGCGCCAGCACGAGGCCCACCACGGCGAAGATGAGCGCAAGCCAGATGCCGTAGGAGAGTCCGTCGATCGCGAATATGAACACGATGACGTAGAAGACCAGCAGCGACATGAGATACGCCGCGAGGCTCGTTACCTGGAAACGGCCCGGCAGATCAACCCCAAGCGCTTCTGCGGCGAGCACACCACCGGCGACCAGCGCCAGGATGATGGCAATAGGCCACGAGCCGATATCGGTTCCGGAGCCCGAGAAGGGCCCCACCGATTGCCACTTCAAGAACAGCGAAACGATGAACAGGAGCATGGCGATCGCTCCGCCCAGCATTTTTTGCTCACGGGTGATTTCACGGAGATCCATGTGGTCCCGGTTCGTCACTACTCACCGCATCCCTCCCACCGGCAGCGGGTGCCCGGCTACGGCAGGCGGAACGGTGGGTTGTGGCCCGGCACCACCATTGTCGGTGCAAGGGCCCGGATGGCCTCGAATGCCCGGAGGTGATCCTCGCGCTCGTCAAGGCCCTCGGGCGGGTTCATGTCGTCAAACCATGCGGGGTCAGGGCCGAGGGTGTCGCCGGCGATGACCACGCGCCCATCAATGCACTCGACGATTGCCGCGATGTGCCCCGGCGCATGTCCCGGGGTATGGATCCAGGTAAGGCCGGGGCGGATCTCTCCGGCATCGCCCGTCATCACCCTGATGGGAGCCTCGTCAAGGATTCCCCGCTGGCGGTGTGCATGTGGCGTATCGATCTCGTCCTCGTGCACCCATACCTCAGTGACCCCGGACAGTTGGGGCAGTGCCGACAGGTGGTCGGAATGCAGATGGGTCATGACCACCGTGCGCACTGACTCCGGGGGGATTCCTCGCGCCGAAAGGGCCCCGGCCAGCATGTCGCCCTGCATCTGGTAGCCCGGGTCCACGACGATCGGCACGGGACCGGTAAGCAGCACGGTGTTGGGCCACGCGATCATGCCCGGCACGGCACCCTCCAACTTCCGGTACGCGAGGAAGGTGCCAGCCGACGACGACGCGCGGCTCTCCACTACCTCGCCCCCCAGCAGCCCGACGACGATGCGATGCGCTGGGATGAGCACCTCCCACGTGAAGGGGCCATCCGCCATCAGCTAGCTGCCGGCCGGGTTGACCGGGCGATCGCCCCCCGATGGCGGGGCGTAGCAGGGGGCCTCGTGGAACGGAGCCACCGGGTCGGGTGAGCGCCGGCGCACGCGTTCGATGCGCACCCGCACGGCCTCACGCACGGGTGCGGCAACAGGAGACGCCGCGAGGCCCACAAGCCCCACGCCAATGATCAGTCCGCCTCGGCGGCCGCGCACGCGGCTACTTGAGGAGCGCGAGAAACTCGTCCACCGGGATGGCGGTCAACGTCTGGAAGTGCGCTGTGCCACGGGCGGCGAGTTCGACCGAAACGCGGGCGATGACCTTCTCGTCCGGTGCTTCGACGATGTTCACGAAATCATATGGACCGAGGACCGCCCATTGCTGGATGACCTTGGCACCCATCTGCTCGATCTCCTGGTTGACTTCCTTGACACGCTGGGGATTCGCCTTGATTGTCCCCGCCCCATGTGGGCTGAGCGTGCTGAGCAGGATGTAAGTGGGCACCCATCCTCCTTGTTCCGGGCCGACGTGGCGCGAGCCTACCACCCACGGTCCGCCGTGTCCGGTCACGACCGCCCGCTGGCCTAGGATGCACCGCATGCGCACCCGGCCATACAACGGCGGTGGCCGTGGGACGATCCCCGGCGTCATCGCAACCGCTGCGGCCGTCCTCGCCATCAGCGTGTTCCTGCCCTGGTACACCGCCGACGTCGCACCACCGTTCTCGCCCGAATCAAGTTCCGGCTGGGACTCCTCCGTGTTGGCGCGCGGGGCGTTCGGCATGAGCGTGCTGCTGCTCATGGCAGCCCTGCTCATCCTCCTCGACCTGCGTGGCACGCTGCCGCTTGACGCCGACGTGGTGCGTGCCCTCTCGTGGCTCTGCCTGGTGCTGGCGCTCGCCGCCACCGCCCTTGTGGCGTGGCGCGTGGTGCGTCCGCCCGGCCCAGCCGAGTTCCTTGCCCGCGACGTGGGCCTCTACATCGCCCAGGCGGCGGCCATCGTCGCACTCGCGGGCTCCATCGCAATCGTCCGGCCCCGTGCCTGACCGGAGTTACTCATGATCGCTGTCGAGCGCACCATCAACGTGGCAATCGCCCGGGACGAGGCCTTTCGCCGCGTGGCCGACTTCGGCCGTGCGCCCGAATGGGACCCGGGCCTTGCGTCGTCATCGCAGGAGACCCCGGGCGACCCCGGCCTTTGCACCTCGTTCGCCATCGTCGCCGAGTTCCGTGGCAAGCCGACACCGATGACCTACGTGATCACCGAGTGGGACCCACCGAACCGGCTGGTCATCACCGGCACGGGTGAGAAGGCGAAGGCCCTCGACACCATCACCTTCACCGATGCCGCCGACGGTGGCACCACCATCACCTACTCCGCCGAGCTCGGCCTGACCGGTGTGCTCAGGTTCGCCGAGCCGTTCCTCAACAAGACCTTCGCCGCCATGGCCGACAAAGCCGTTCTGGGTCTCGCCGCATGGCTCACCGGGCCCACAAACAGCGCGTGACCCGGTATTCGCGGGCCTCCATCCACACATGCCGGGTTGGGCCATGAACCCCGGCGGACTACCGCAGCGGTCGGTTTCGGGCAGGCGCGGTGTTCCACTGCCGACAACTCGCGAATAGCGCTGAAGCGTGTCGCCCCGGGCGGCACCCTGCACCGACCGCTGCGGTAGTCGTCAGTGGAACACCGCGCCCACCCGCTCCGCTATTCGCGAGTTGTCCGCCGGGGTTCGTGGCCCAACCCGGCCTCACGCAGACGCACGAATACCGGCACGGATTCGAACCTCCCGTGCCGGTATTCGTGGCGGGCTATGGGGCCGGGCGCGCCTTCGGCGTCATGACGAGGGCATCGTTTTCGACGGTGACCTCAACGTCGTCGCCCGGCATGACGGCGCCGGTGAGCATCTCCATCGCGAGTGGGTCCTGAATGCGCTTCTGGATAACGCGCTTGAGGGGTCGCGCCCCGTAGGCCGGGTCATACCCCTCGTCGGCGATCTTCTCCCGTGCCTCCGGCGTGAGGATGAGGCGGATGTCCTGCTCCTCCAGCCGCTGGTCGAGCCGGATCATCTGCATGTCCACCACACGGTCGATGTCCTCGCGGCGCAGGCGGGAGAACTGCACGATCTCGTCGACGCGGTTGAGGAACTCTGGACGGAAGTGGTCGCGCAGCGCACCGAGCACGCGCTCGGCTGCGATCTCCTCGTCAATGCCGTCGGACAGAAACTGGCTGCCGATATTTGAGGTCATGATCACCACGGTGTTGCGAAAGTCCACCACGCGGCCCTGCCCGTCGGTGAGACGGCCATCATCGAGCAGTTGCAACAAGACGTTGAACACGTCGGGGTGGGCCTTCTCGATCTCGTCGAGCAGAAGCACCGAATACGGGCGCCGGCGTACGGCCTCGGTGAGCTGACCACCTGCCTCAAACCCCACGTAGCCGGGGGGCGCGCCGATAAGGCGGGCCACCGTGTGCTTCTCCATGTATTCGCTCATGTCAATGCGCACCATCGCGCGCTCGTCGTCGAACATGAACTCGGCAAGTGCACGCGCCAACTCCGTCTTCCCCACACCCGTGGGGCCCAGGAAGATGAACGAGCCGATGGGGCGGGCCGGGTCCGACAGACCGGCGCGCGAACGCCGCAGGGCGTTGGCGACGGCCAGGGTCGCCTCCTCCTGCCCCACCACGCGGTCGTGCAGGCGGTCCTCCATGTGCACGAGCTTCTGCACCTCGCCTTCCAGCAACCGGTTGACAGGGATACCGGTCCACGCGGCGACCACCTCGGCCACGTCATCCTCCGACACCTCCTCCTTGAGCATGCGCCGCTCGGACTGGCGCTCGTCAAGTGCCGTCTGGGCCTCCTCCAGCCCTCGCTCCAGTTCGGGGATGGTCCCGAAGCGCAGGCGGGCGGCACCCTCCAGGTCGGCCTCGCGCTCGGCACGCTCCACCTCGGTACGCGCCCGCTCAAGGTCCTCCTTGAGGTCACGAATGCGCGTAATGGCAGCCTTCTCGTCCTGCCACACAGCCTTCATGCCGTCGGCCTCCTCGCGGAGGTCGGCAAGCTCGGCCACCACGCGCTCACGGCGCTCCATCGACGCGGGGTCGGTCTCGGCCTGCAGCGCCTGATCCTCGATCTCCAACTGGATGATTCGGCGCAGCGCCACGTCGAGCGCCTCGGGCACCGAGTCGATCTCGATGCGCAGGCGACTGGCCGACTCGTCGATGAGGTCAATGGCCTTGTCGGGAAGAAACCGTGAGGTGATGTAGCGATCCGACATACGGGCTGCCGCGACCAGGGCGGAATCCTTGATGCGCACACCGTGGTGCACCTCGTAGCGCTCCTTCAGCCCGCGCAGGATGCCGATGGCGTCCTCCACGGACGGCTCGCCCACCATCACCGGCTGGAATCGTCGCTCCAGCGCAGCGTCCTTCTCGATGTGCTGGCGGTACTCGTCAAGCGTGGTGGCGCCCACGGCACGCAGTTCGCCACGCGCGAGCATTGGCTTCAGCAGGTTGGCGGCATCCACGGCGCCCTCGGCCTTACCGGCGCCCACAATCGTGTGCAGCTCATCGATGAACAGAATGATCTCGCCGTCGGCATCGGCGATCTCCTTCAGCACGGCCTTCAGGCGGTCCTCAAACTCGCCGCGGTACTTCGACCCGGCGATGAGGGCCCCGATGTCGAGCGAGATCACGCGCTTACCGGCAAGTCCCTCAGGAATGTCGCCCGCGATGATGCGCTGGGCCAGGCCCTCGACGATTGCCGTCTTGCCCACGCCCGGCTCACCAATGAGCACCGGGTTGTTCTTGGTGCGACGCGAGAGCACCTGGATAACCCGCCGCACCTCCTCGTCACGACCGATTACCGGATCGAGCTTGCCCTCGGCCGCGGCGTTGGTGAGGTCGCGTCCGTACTTCTCAAGCGACTGGTACTTCTCCTCGGGGTTCGGGTCGGTCACACGGGCCGAGCCGCGCACCTGACGCAGCGCGTTCATGAGCGACTCGCGGGTGACGCCGGCATCCAGCAGTACCTGCCGGGCCGTGCCACCGTCCTCGACCAACGCCAGCAACAGGTGCTCGGTGCTGATGTATTCGTCTTGCAGCGTGGCGGCTTCCTCGCCAGCGCGGCGCACCACTGCACGAAAGGCGGGTGCGAACTCCACGGTGACGTTGGCACCGCTCACCGACGGGCGTGCCTCGACGGCGGACTGCGCCCCGGCGCGCAGCGCACGCGGGTCGGCCCCCGCACGCTCCACAATGGGCTGCACCACGCCCTCGGGCTGGTCCAGCAGCGAGAGCAGCAGGTGCTCGGGCTCCACCAACTGATTGCCCCGGGTCTCCGCCAGGGTCTGGGCGCCTGCGAGTGCCTCACTCGCGCGCACGGTCGGCTTGTCGATGGCCATCAGCTTGACCTCCTCGGGTCACGAACGGGTGCGGGGCGCGGCACCGGGCGGAGCCCCGCGGGAATGACTGGTGCCACGCGCACTGCGGGGGGACCCCCGACATGGCGCACGTGGACGATCTCGTGGGACATCGCGCGGCGGGCTGCATCGGCAGCGCGTTCGGCGTCCCTGGCGTTGGCATCGAGTTCGCGTTCGAGTTCACGCACCCGCGTGATGGCGCGCGCAAGTTCGCGCTCCAGCCCAAGCACGCGTTCGATGCCTGCAAGGTTGAGGCCGCTCTCCGACAGCGACTGGATGCGACCCAGCCGGGCGAGATCCACCTGTGAGTAGAGGCGCGTACGCCCCGTACTGCGCCCCGGACTCACCAGCCCGCGGCGTTCATACATGCGAAGGGTTTGCGGGTGCATGCCGGCCATCTCGGCGGCGATGCCGATCATGAACACCGGGCGCGCGTCGTCACGAGGCCCACTCATGTGAACAGCCTCGCCCGCGGGTCGTCGGTGTCGAGATCTGAGAACGCGCGCAGCGCCTCCGTCTGCTCATCGGTGAGCGACGACGGAACGGTGACCCTGATCTTGGCCAGCAACGATCCGCTTCCCTTGCCATTGAGCTTGGGAGCGCCCTTCCCCGGAACCCGCAGGGTACGGCCGTCCTGGCTGCCGGCGGCCACGGTGATGGCGACGCGGCCGTCAAGTGTCGGTACCTCCACCTTGGCCCCAAGCGCCGCCTCGGCAAACGTGATGGGCACCTCAATCACCAGGTCGTCGCCCTTGCGCGTGAAGATGGCGCTCGGCATCACCCGGGTGACCACGTGCAGGTCGCCGGCGGGACCACCGCGCATGCCGGCGCCGCCCTTGCCCTTCAACTTGATGCGGGTGCCGTCCTTGGCTCCGGCGGGAATCCGCACCCGGATGCGTCGCTCCACCACGCGGGTACCGGTACCGCGGCAGTCCGGACACGGGTCGTCAATGACCGTGCCCTGCCCACCGCACTGCGGACACTCCTCAGGAATTGAGAAGCCGCCCACATCGTGGGTAACCGATCCACGGCCATCGCAGGCCGAACACAGTCGAGGGGAACTTCCGGCCCGGGCCCCAGATCCGGAACACGTTGCGCATGCCTCCCGGCGTTCGAGCGTGACGGGCACCTCAGCACCCGCCATCGCCTGATCGAACGACAGCGTGACCTCCACCTCGAGGTCCTGACCCCGACGCGCGGTCTGCCGGCGGGCACCGCCTCGACGGCCGCCAGGGGCGCCACCGCCCCCGAACATCGAACCGAAGATGTCGCCGAAGCCGGCTGCCCCGCCGCCGCCCATGCGCGCGGAGCCACCACCCATACGCAGCATCTGCTGCTCGGCGTCGTACTCACGGCGCTTTTCCGGGTCGGAGAGGACGTCGTTGGCGTGGGAGATCTCCTTGAAGCGCTCCTCGGCCTTCGGGTCGTCCGGGTTGGCGTCGGGGTGGTGCTTGCGCGCCAGCGATCGATAGGCCTTCTTGATGGCCTCGTCGTCGGCGCTCTCGGCAACCCCCAGGACGTCGTACGGGGACTTCTCGCTCAGTGTGCCCCCCCATCACCGCCGGACACGACCACCCGGGCCGGCCGGATGACCGTGTCGGACAACCGGTACCCGCGTTCCACCACGGCCACGACCGTGCCAGCCGGATGATCCGGTGACGGCACGCTCTGCACGGCCTCGTGCACGGTGGGATCGAATTGCTCACCGGCAGCCGGGATCTCCTGCACCCCGCGACCAGCGATGAGGCCCCCCAGCTGCTGGCGAACCATGTCAACACCGGCGACGATGCCGGACGCGCCCTCGTCGCCCGCGGCCACAAGGGCCTCCAGCGCACGCTCGAGATTGTCCAGCACCGGCAGGAGCTCACCCACCAGATCGCGCACGCCCGCCTCCTGAAGAAGGGGACGCTCGCGCTCCATGCGCTTGCGGTAGTTGTCGAAGTCGGCCCGTGTGCGCTGGAGCTGGTCGAGGTACTCGTCGCGCTCCGCCGCCACGCGCGTCATCTCATCATCGGTGGTCTCCACGCCCTCGGACCCCGCGGCCACCGCCTCATCGGCGGTGACCTCGGGGTCCTCGGGAGCGAACTGATCGTTGGTGTGATCGGTCACGGGATTTCCTAGGCCTTGCCGGCCGTGTCGTCCTCGTCGATGACCTCGTAGTCGGCGTCCTCGACGGTCTCATCGCCGCCGTCAGCCGTCTGCTGCTCGGCCGCCGCCCGCTGGTAGACCTGCTCGGACATCTTGTGGAGCGCCTGGGTGAGCACCTCGGTGGCCGCCTCAATGGCCTCGGGGTCCTCGCCCTCCTGGACGGTCTTGGCGCCCTGTACGGCCGCCTCAATCTCCGCCTGCAGTTCGGCGTCCACGGCGTCGCCGTGATCCTTCAGCTGGCGCTCGGCCTCATGCACCCGGGCCTCGGCCTGGTTGCGGGCATCGGCCACGCGACGCAGGCGCTTGTCCTCATCGGCGTGCGACTCGGCCTCGTTCACCATCTGCTTGACCTCGTCATCGCTCAGCCCGCTCGAGCTCTTGATCTCGATGGTCTGCTCAATGCCCGTACCGCGGTCCTTGGCGGATACATGCACGATGCCGTTGGCGTCGATGTCGAACGTGACCTCGACCTGCGGCACGCCACGCGGTGCCGGCGGAATGCCGGTGAGGCTGAAGCGGCCGAGCGTGCGGTTGAAACTCGCCATCTCGCGCTCACCCTGCAGCACGTGGATCTCCACCTGGTTCTGATTGTCCTCGGCGGTGGAGAACACCTCGCTCTTCTTGGTTGGGATGGTCGTGTTGCGCTCGATGAGGCGTGTGAACACACCGCCCTTCGTCTCAATGCCCAGCGACAGCGGGGTCACGTCGAGAAGCAGCACATCCTTGACCTCACCGGCGAGCACGCCCGCCTGAATGGCGGCACCCACGGCCACGACCTCGTCCGGGTTGACGCCCTTGTGGGGTTCCTTGCCCGTCAGTTCGGTGACGCGGTCCTGCACCGCCGGCATGCGGCTCATCCCACCCACGAGCACCACGTGCTCAATGTCCTTGCCGGTCACGCCGGCATCCTCGAGCGCCTGCTTGGTGGGCCCCTCAAGGCGCTGCAGCAGGTCGTGCGTGAGCTCCTCGAACTTGGCCCTCGTGAGCGAGAGGTCGAGGTGCTTCGGACCCGATGCATCCGCGGTGACGAACGGCAGATTGATGGCGGCCTGCGTGGTGGTCGAGAGTTCGATCTTCGCCTTCTCGGCCGCCTCGTACAGGCGCTGCAGGGCCATGGGGTCGTTCCCTAGGTCGATGCCCTGCGCCTGCTTGAACTCGGACACCATCCAGTCGACGACGGCCTTGTCGAAGTTGTCGCCACCGAGGTGGTTGTCACCGTTGGTGGACTTGACCTGGAACACACCATCGCCGATCTCGAGGATCGACACGTCAAACGTGCCGCCGCCGAGGTCGAACACGAGGATGGTGCGCTCGGTCTCCTTGTCGAGGCCATAGGCAAGCGCAGCCGCGGTGGGCTCATTGATGATGCGCTTCACTTCGAGGCCCGCGATGGTGCCGGCGTCCTTGGTCGCCTGGCGCTGCGCGTCGTTGAAGTAGGCGGGCACGGTAATGACCGCGCCATCCACCGGCTCGCCGAGGTAGGCCTCAGCATCGGCCTTCAGCTTCTGCAGGATCATCGCGCTGATCTCCGGCGGCGACCACTCCTTGTCGCCAGCCTTGATGCGCACGTCACCGCTGGGTCCGGGGACCACCTCATACGGCACGATCGTCATCTCTTCATTGACCTCGCTGAATGCGCGGCCCATGAAGCGCTTGACGCTGAACACGGTGTTCTGCGGGTTGGTGACCGCCTGGCGACGTGCGACGGCACCCACGAGGCGCTCGCCGCCCGACGTGAAGGCCACCACAGACGGCGTCGTGCGACCGCCCTCCGCGTTGGGGATGACCTCGGGCTCTCCGCCTGTGAGGACGGCCATTGCCGAGTTGGTCGTACCGAGATCGATTCCGATCGTCTTGCCCATCTGTGTTCCCGCCTCCTGTGTGCTGCATCGCTGGAAAGTGAATGAATACGAGTTGCATCATGAAACATGAGCCACTTCATATCAAGTCCGGTGCGTTACGAAACGGCAAAGAAAAGGGCCCCGTCTCCGGGACCCTTCAATTGCTGTCGAGATGACGGGTGGGCGAGGTGTTCGCCTGCGGACTACCGCAGCGGTCGGCTTCGGGCGGGCGCGGTGTTCGCCTGCCCGTCTCCACAGCGCGCCAGCGGTCCCGGTGAGGCCTAGAGCAGCCCGGCCTTCGGGCCGTCCTCCTTGTTGCCGCGACCGAACCCGGTGCGCTGGAGCAGTGCCCAGCCAGCGGGCAGCAGCGCGGCGGCGACGGCGAGTTTGATCAGGTCA
>CAJAPZ010000170.1 GCA_903943955.1 uncultured Actinomycetes bacterium | reverse complement strand
GGTGGCCAGCCTGGTGTGCGGATTCGCGCCAAGCGGATGGGCCATGATCACCGCCCGTGCGGTACAGGGCGTGGGCGCGGCCATCCTCTCCCCCGTCACGCTCACCATCGTCACCACCACATTCACTGAGGCGAAGGAGCGCTCCCGGGCACTCGGCATGTGGAGTGCCTCGCTGGCCAGCGGCGGCGCGGTGGGCGTGTTGATTGGCGGCATCCTCACCGACCTCCTCTCGTGGCGCTGGATCTTTCTCATCAACATTCCCGTGGGAGTGGCGGGACTCATCGTGGGCCGCTGGGTCATTCCCGAGAGCTTCGGGTCGGGCGCAGGCAAGAGGCTTGACGTTGCCGGCGCGGTCACCATCACGCTGTCGCTCACCGCATTTGTGTACGGCATCGTGCAGACCAATGCGTACGGCTGGGGTTCGGCATGGACCCTGGTGCCCATTGTGGGCGCCGCAGTGCTGCTGGCGGCCTTCATCCTTATCGAGACCCGCCTGGCGTCGTCCCCCATCGTCCCCTTCGGAATGTTGAGGTCGCGCGCGCTCACAGGGGCCAACATCGCCATGGCCTGCGTGGGTGGTTCGATGTTCGCCATGTGGTACTTCGTGTCGCTGTACCTGCAGGAGGTGCTCATGCTCTCGCCCCTGCAGGCGGGCCTCGGGTTTATCCCCGCAGCCCTCATCATCATCGTGGGCGCACAGATCGCCGGGCGAATCATGCCGCGCACCGGCCCCACCCCCATCCTTGCGGTCTCGGGCGTCATCATCGCCGTCGCGCTTTTCTGGATGTCGTTTCTGTCGGCAGACGGCTCGTACTGGGTGGACATCCTCGGGCCCATCTCACTGGTGTCTCTGGGGCTCGGCCTCAGCTTCCCACCGGGCACCTATGCCGCCATGTCGGCAGTGGGTCCGCAGATGGCCGGACTGGCATCTGGCCTTGTAAACGCGTCGCGTCAGGTGGGCGGCGCCATCGGGCTGGCCGTGCTGGCCACCATCGCCGCCCACCGCACCGGGGCACTCGACGCCAGCGAGTCTGCTGCCTCGGCGCTCGCCGACGGCTACGGCCGGGCGATCCTCGTGGGCTCGATCATCGCCCTGGGCGTCATCGCAGCCGCCCTTATGATCCCGCGATCACGCCCCGAGCACGGTGGCCCGGCACAGAACTAGGCGTCGGGCTCCGTCGGTTTCGCAGCATCGGCGGTGGTTGCCGCCGCCTTGTCCACCAGCTTCTGGCCCTCGATATCCACGTGCGGCAGGATGCGATCGAGCCACTTGGGAATCCAGTGGATGGCCCGGCCCATGAGCCGCAGGATTGCCGGGACCATGAACAGCGTGAGGCCACCTGCAAGCAACACGCCAGCCGACAGGCCCACGCCAAACTGCTTGATGACCGGGTCGCCGTTGATGATGAACGCGGCGAACACCGACAGCATGATGAGCGCAGCGGTGGCGATTACCTTGCCCGCGCTGCGAATGCCATCTGCCACTGCCTTGGCCGGTGCGACGGCCGTGCCGTCAGCACCGATGCGCGAGAGCAGAAACACCTGATAGTCGTTGGCCAGCCCGAAGATGGCCGCGTACATCATGAGCGGTACGTACGAGGCAATCGGGTCGGTGGCCCGGTCGCCGATAAAGCAACAGGCATTGGTCGGATCGAGCCCCACAAGCGCGAATCCCCAGCCCTCCTGAAACACGAGCGTGAGCAGCCCGAAGGTGGCCAGCGAGATGAGCGTGATGACCGCCGCAGCCTGAATGGGAATGAGAATCGACCGGAAGGCGAGCAGCAGTACCAGCATGTTGAGCAGACAGACGGTGGCGATTACCAGGGGCAGCGAGCTGGTGATCTCGTCGGCCAGGTCGATGTTGCCCGCGGTTGTGCCCCCCACGTAGGCGGTGAGCCCGTTGGTCTCTTTCTCCACCTTCGGTACCACTGAGTCGCGCACGCGGTGCACAAGATTCACCGTGGCGTCGGCCGCGGGTGCGGTGGTGGGAATGGCGTTGTAATACGCCGCGGTGCCGCTGGAGTTGACCGACGGCACCGACACGCCCTTGACGCCCTTTGTGGCCTTGAGCGCGTTCTGCAGGGTGACCAGACGTGGGTCGGTGCCCAGCGGATTGCCGCCTGCAGCGGTGAGGGCGGCGGTCACCTGCGCCTTCAGGGCATTCGCCTGTGCCTCCTGCTGCGTGGCCTCCGCCTGAAGTGCCTCGAGTTGCCTCTTCTGGTACTCGATAGAGGCGACCTGGCGGGCAAGTGAGGCCTCCTGCTGCAGCAGCAGGTCGCGGCGGTGCACGAGCGTTGCGCGCTGGCTGGCCAAGGTGCGGGCCTGCGCTTCGAGCGACTGCGCCTGCGCCAGCAGTGCGGTCTGCTCGGGCGTGCGTGGCGCCGAGAGTGCGGCAACCGCCTCTGCGCGCAGCGACGCGGCCTTTGCCTTGGCATCGGCCTGCACCGTCGCCTGCACGTTCTTCTGGGCGATGAGCGACTTCGCCCGGGCCTCAAGGTCGGCCTGTCGCTTCTCTAGGCGGGCGAGCATGCGCGGGTCCACGGTCGCGGCAATCTCGGCCTTCACCGCGGCAATCGCCGCCTGGGTCGTCTTGATGTCGCCGGAGATGGTGCGGGCCTTTGCGGCCGCTGCCTCGGACTTCGCAACCTGCGCCTGCGCTTTGGTCCGCAACGCCGCCGCACGCCCGGCAGCGGCGCCCAGCGCCTCAACGCGAAGTGCGCGGACTTGCCCCACCAAAACCGCACGCTTACTGGCCAGCGCCTGTGCGTCGGCGTCGAGCGCCTGGCGCTCCTTCTTGATACGCGCCGACTTCGCCTGCGCCGACTTTCCTTCGGCCTCAAGCTGTGCCTGCTGCGCCTGCCCCTGGGCCTGCTCGGCCTCAAGTTGCGACTGAAGTGCCTTGGCCTCGTTCTCCTGCGCCAGGACGGTGGGGTTCTCTTTCGCGGGCGGATCGAGATTGACCGCCACAAGCAGCGGGCCGTTGTAGCCCACGCCATATCCCTCGGTCATCAGGTCGTACGCCTGACGCTGCGTGGTCTTGATGGACGACACGCCGACGTCCTCCTGCCCCAGCGTCATGCGAAACACCGGCGCCGCCATAGGTATCAGGATCGCCAACCCGGCGAGAAGCATCCACCACGGGTGGCGCGACACAAAGCCACCCCAGCGCGCCCATACCCCGGTGCCCGCGGCCGCGGCCGCACCCTTTCGCCGCGGAAAGATGGGCAGTGAGTTGATGCGGTGGCCGAGCAGTGACAACACCGCCGGCAGCATGATGGTGGCCGCCAGCACTGCAGTGACCACCGCGAGTGACGACCCGTAGCCGAGCGACGAGATGAGCGGGATCCCCGCCACCGCGAGCGACAGCAGCGCCAGCACAAGAGTGCCACCCGCAAACACCACGGCGGTTCCGGCGGTGCCAACGGCCAGGGCCACCGACTCCTTTGGATCCATGCCCTCGGCCAGTTGCTCGCGATGGCGCGACACGATGAACAGGGCGTAGTCGATGCCCACGCCCAGCCCGATCATGGTGGCCAGCGTGGGGGCAATGCTCGGCACCGCCACGATGTGCCCCAGCAGGCCGATGATGGCCAGGCCGAGCGCCAGCCCGATGACCGCGCTGATGATGGGGAGGAACATGGCGATGAGGGTGCCGAACGACACCGCCAGGATGATGACGGCGGCAATGAGGCCGATGACGGTGCTGGAGTCAGTATTCGGGTTGGACAGCGTGGCGCCCACGGTGCCGCCGGCCGCCACCTGAATACCTGCCTTCACCGCCGGGTCGGCGGCGTTCAGCACCGCCTGCGCCTGCTTCTCGGTGATGGCTGCCGAGCTCACGTTCATGAGCACCGGCACATACGCGATGGTGCCCGACTTGCTCTGCAGGTACTGGGCCGCGTTGCCATAGGGGCTCGTGGCCTGGGTGACGTGGGGCACCTTGGCGATGGCCTTCACCGATGCCGTGATGGCGTTCTTGTTGGCCGTCGAGTTGACCGTGCCCGACTTCACCTTGAACACGATCGGGCTGGTGCCGTTCTCGGTGGGCGGGAAGTCGGCCGCCAGCACGTTGGTGGCGTCCTGGCTCTGCGTGCCCGGCAGGCTGTTGTCGTTCGTGGTCTGCGCGCCGAAAATGCTCACCGCGCCCGACAGGGCAACGATGATGACGACCCACAGCAGCAGGGCCTTGATCGGGTGGTGCGCAACCCACCGGGCCATGCGATGCAGCAGTGATGCCATGGTCAGCGGCCCGCGGTGTTCGCGGTGGGGGAAAACCTCATGTGGTCAGCGTAGGGCATAGATGGGTGTCGACGGGCCCGAAAAAACGGGCGGCGGATCTATTCCGCCAAGTGGCGGTAGCCACCCTTCCACCACATGAGTGGGTCGCCATCAGTCACATCGGCCTGCAGCACCCGCCCGATGAGAACGCTGTGATCACCGGCCTCCACCACCTGATGCCGCTCACACACCAGACGGGCATGCGCACCCTCGAGCATGGGTACGCCGTGGTGCCCGCCCTCCCAGGGTAGATCCTTAAAGCGATCCTCACGGGAGAACGCGAAGGTGTTGGACACCTCTTCCTGATCTGTGGCGAGGATGTGCACACCAAATCCGGGCGCCTGCGTCACGAGATCGTGCGTCCATGAGGCATGGCCGATGCACACCAGCACCAGCGGCGGGTGCAGCGACAGCGATGAGAACGCCGACACGGTGAGCCCCACCGGGCCATCCGGACCGGCCGCCGTCACCACGGTAATGCCGCTCGCCCAGCGGCCAAGCGCCGCCTTAAACGCGTCGGGGTCCACTCCGGGGAGGTGCGATTCAGCCATGGATGGGGACTGTATCCCGTCATCGGTAGCCTTGGCGCAACCTACCGCCACGGAGGCAGATGAGTCAGACCCAGCCCGGACAGGATCCCCGTATTCCCGACCACATACGCCACCCGGTGCTGTGGATTGTGGTGTTGGCCATACTCGCAGCGGTCGTCGCGGGCCTGGTGCTGACGGTGAGCGATGACGTGCGGGCAAATGAGCGCCAGTCCGCATTGCAGCCGTTCTACACGCCGCCCATTCCCCTCCCCACCGGGCGGCCTGGCGACGTCATCCGCACCGAGCCCCTCGGAATCACCGTGCCCGGCGGGCGGGCAGTGCGCGTGCTGTACCGGTCGGAAGATGGCGAGGGCAAACCCACGGCATCGAGCGGCATGGTGTTTATCCCCTCTGGCCCCGCGCCCGCAGGCGGGCGCCCAATCGTGGCGTGGGCGCATGGCACCGTGGGGCTCGGGGCGGAGTGCGCCCCCTCGCGCATTGACGACCCCACAGGCAACCTGCCGTGGGTGGGAGAGATGCTCGCGCGCGGCTGGGTGGTGACCGCCACCGACTACGCCGGGCTCGGTACCCCCGGTACGTCCGGATACCTCATCTCGGCTGATGAGGGCCACGACGTCATCAACTCCGTGCGCGCCGCCCGTCACCTTCCGGCCGCCGGTACGAACTCGCGTTGGGTCGCGTGGGGTCACTCACAGGGCGGGCACGCGGCACTGGCGGCAGCCGACATGGCCGCCTCGTACGCGCCCGATCTGCGGCTGGTGGCGGTGGCCACGGCCGCTCCGGCGGCTGAGCTGCGACAGTTGCTCGCGTTGCAGTGGAACCAAGCGGCGGCGTGGGTGATCGGGGCCGACGTCGTAAGTACTTGGCCCACCCGGTATCCCGAGCTCAACCGGAACGCCATCCTCACTCCCAACGGCCAGCAGCACTGGCAGGACGTTGCGAGTAAGTGCATCGTGGCCGCGGCGCTTACATCGATCGTGCGTCAGGACATCCTCGGGCAGAACTTCTTCGCGATGGACCCCTGGCAATCGCCCCCATGGCGCCAGCGCTTCCAGGCCAACACGCCGCAGCCCATCCCCACCGATGTGCCACTGCTCGTTGCTCAGAGCACAACCGATGCGGTGGTGCTGCCGCGTACCACCGCCACGTTGGTGCGTGATTGGTGCAGGGCCGGTGACCACATCAGCACGCTGTGGGTCAATGGGGTGTCGCACCAGTCCACGGCGATCGTGGTGGGCCCATCGGTGGTGCAGTGGATCGATGGCCGGCTGCGAGGCGACCCCGCCGCCGATGACTGCCCGCTGCCCTCTCCCGTGGCCCCGATCAACGGCTGACCGGAGGCTGGGTGGGGGTCGGTGCACCAGCGCGCGCCGACCCCCACCGCACATGCACCTACTCCAACGGCTGGTTGATGCGCGCGTTCGACGGGCTGATGATGAGCACCACGATAAGCGCGATAAGCGGCACGAAGACCGCGAACAGGCCAAACCCGAGAGCGCTTCGGCCCTTGGCCCGGGCAATGTTCATCGTGAGCACGATCAGGAAGATGTAAACGATGACGCCGATGATCCAAAGCAGGACACCCATAGGGACCCCTCCATCGATTGACTGTCGCACGGCAGCCTACGGGGTACCCCGGACTCCCCCGCAATGCGCTGCTACGGTGGAGTGACCGATCGCCCGCCGTGGGAGAGCCAGCCCAGAGCTGGCGCCGAAGGAGCAACCGCCCCGGAATCTCTCAGGCACCAGGACCGTGGTGGGCGCGGTAACGCTGGAGAGAGGGTGCTCGACACCCCGCCGATGGGGAAAGCCCGCACTGCGGGTGCATCTCTCAGGCACACGGACAGCGGGGGCGCCGATTCGCACACTGCGCGAGGGAGTCGCCACGCATGCCAGAGCATCAGAGCCTCACCGAACTCGAGGGCACCGACGAGTTCATCGCCCGCCACATCGGCCCCATGCCGGCCGAGCAGGACGTGATGCTGGAGGCCATCGGGGCCGCGTCGCTCGACGCCCTCATCAGCGAGACCGTGCCGGCATCTATCCTGCTTGACGCCCCGCTCGATCTGCCGGGCGCGGTCACCGAGCGTGCGGCGCTCGCACGCCTGCGCGAAGTGGCAGCAGAGAACGTGGTGATGACGTCGCTCATCGGGCAGGGCTACAGCGACACCATCACCCCGGCGGTCATCCAGCGCAACGTGCTCGAGAACCCCGCCTGGTACACGTCGTACACGCCGTACCAGCCGGAGATCTCGCAGGGGCGCCTGGAGGCACTGCTCAACTACCAGACACTGGTGGCCGACCTCACCGGGCTGCCGCTGGCAAACGCGTCGCTGCTCGACGAGGCCACCGCGGCGGCCGAGGCCATGACCATGGCCCGCCGCGCAACCAAGTCGGACTCGGCCGTGTTCTTCGTCGACAACGACTGCCACCCACAGACCATCGCGGTGGTGCAGGCCCGCGCCGTGGCCATCGGCATTGACGTGGTGGTGGGTGCGCCTGATTCCGACCTGCCGGCCACGCTGTTCGGCGCCCTGCTCGCCGTGCCCGGATCATCGGGTGTGCTGCGCGACGTGACCGATGTGGTTGACCGCGTGCACGCCGCCGGCGGCCTTGCCGTGGTGGTTGCCGACCCGCTCGCCATGGTGGTGGTCAAGAGCCCCGCCGCCATGGGTGCCGACATCGCCGTGGGCTCGATGCAGCGCTACGGCGTGCCCATGATGTTCGGTGGTCCGCACGCCGGGTTCATGGCCACCAAGGACGAGTTCGCCCGGTCACTGCCCGGCCGCCTGGTGGGCGTGTCGCTCGATGCCGCCGGACGCCCGGCGCTTCGCCTGGCCCTGCAGACCCGCGAGCAGCACATCCGCCGCGAGAAGGCCACGAGCAACGTGTGCACCGCGCAGGCCCTCTTGGCCATCATCGCGGCCATGTACGCGTCGTGGCACGGCGCCGAGGGCCTCCGCCGCATTGCGCTCCGCACCAACCGCCTCACCTCCATCCTCGTGGCCGGGCTGCGCGAGGGGGGTATCGAGGTGCCCGCCGATACGTGGTTCGACACCGTGGTGGTCAGCGTGCCCGGACGGGCGGAGGCCATTCACGAGGCGACCCGCGCCGAGGGCATAAACCTGCGTCAGGTCGACGCCGATCACGTGGGCATCTCGCTCGACGAGACCACCACGCGCGACGTGGTGGAGGCCGTGTGGCGCGCCTTCGGCGTGACCGCCTCGGTGGAGGCGCTGGACGCGTCGGCGCCCGATGGCATTCCCGCCGCACTCCGCCGCGAGGATGCCATCCTCAACCACCCCGTCTTCCAGCAGTACCGCGAAGAGCACGACATGATGCGCTACCTGCGCCGCCTGGCCGACAAGGACCTGGCGCTCGACCGCTCCATGATCCCGCTGGGTTCGTGCACCATGAAGCTGAACGCGGCCACCGAGATGGCACCGATCACGTGGCCGGAGTTCGCGCAGATGCACCCATTCGCCCCCGCCGACCAGACCCGTGGCTACGCCCGAATGGTTGACGACCTTGAGACGGCGCTGTGCGAGATCACCGGCTACGACGCCATCTCGCTGCAGCCCAACGCCGGTTCGCAGGGTGAGCTCGCCGGGCTGCTGGCCATCCGCGCATACCACCTGGCCAACGGCGACACCGGACGCACCGTGTGCCTCATCCCGTCATCAGCGCATGGCACCAACGCCGCCAGCGCGGTGATGGCCGGCATGTCGGTAGTGGTGGTGGCCTGCGACTCCGACGGCAACGTCGACCTCGACGACCTGCGCACCAAGGCCGATGCCGCGGGCGATGCACTGGCCGCAACCATGATCACCTACCCCTCCACGCACGGCGTGTTTGAGGAGGGCGTTGGCGAGCTGTGCGAGATCGTGCATGCACACGGTGGCCAGGTGTACGTGGACGGCGCCAACCTCAATGCACTTGTGGGGCTTGCCAAGCCGGGCAAGTTCGGTGCCGATGTGTCGCACCTCAACCTGCACAAGACGTTCTGCATCCCGCACGGCGGTGGTGGCCCGGGAGTGGGCCCCGTGGCCGTGGGTGCGCATCTGGCACCGCACCTGCCCAACCATCCGCTGCGCAGCGACGCCGGCCCTGCCACGGGCGTGGGCCCCATCTCCGCCGCCCCCTGGGGATCGGCGGGAATCCTGCCCATCCCGTGGGTGTACATCACCATGATGGGCGCCGAGGGTCTGCGTCAGGCCACGTCGGTGGCCATTCTCAGTGCCAACTACGTGGCCACCCGTCTGGCGCCGCACTATCCGGTGCTGCACACGGGGTCGAATGGCCGCGTGGCACACGAGTGCATTCTCGATCTGCGCCCTATCAAGGACGCATGCGGTGTGACCGTGGACGACGTGGCCAAGCGCCTGATGGACCACGGCTTTCACGCCCCCACCATGTCGTTTCCGGTGGCGGGCACGCTGATGGTGGAGCCCACCGAGAGCGAGTCGCTTGCCGAACTCGACCGGTTTATCGACGCCATGATCAGCATCCGCGAGGAGATCGCCCACGTGGAGGCCGGCGAATGGGATGTCGATGACAACCCCCTGCGTCACTCCCCGCACACGGCCGAGGATGTCGCCACCGACGAGTGGAACCGCCCGTACCCACGACAGTTGGGGGGCTTCCCCTCCGCGGGTATCGCCGGGGCCAAGTACTGGCCGCCGGTGGGCCGTATCGACTCGGTGCATGGCGACCGTAACCTCGTATGCACGTGCCTTCCTGTCGAGGCCTACGCCAGCTGATGAACCCCGGGGGGCGCCTCCGTGGCGTCGCCCGATAGGTTCCGCCACATCCCCATTCTCCCGGAGGTTTGCATGCGCGCCCGTTTTATTGCCATACCCGTCATTGCAGTCGCCGCCCTCGCGGGAGGCACCGTGGTCGCGACCGCCGCGCCGGCCGGTGTGCCCTCAACGGTGCAGGTGCTCACGATTGTGCCCAACGCCCCGTTCGCCCTGCGCCAGGGAGGAAAGCTCACTGGCTTTGACGTGCAGATGGCGAACGCCATCGCCACAGCCGTGGGTATCAAGAAGTTGGAGTGGCGCCCCACGCTGTTCGACCAGCTCATTGGGAAGGTTGCCTCTGGCGCAGCCCCCATGGCCGCGTCATCCATCACCATCACACCCGCGCGTGCAAAGCAGTTGATATTCAGCAAGCCCTACCTGCAGGCAAACCTCGCAGTGGTCACGCAGAAGGGCAGCGGCGTGGCGCAGGGAGGGAACCTCGGCAACCTCAGGGTGGGCGCGCTCAAGGGCAGCACGTCCATCACGTACCTCGCGGCGCAGCCAAACGTGACCGACATCGCCTTCCCCACTCAGCAGGCCTCGTTCAAGGCGCTCCTGCGTGGCCAGATCGATGCGGTGGTGGGCGACTACGCGCAGTCGTCCTGGTACGTGCAGCACAACGCCAGCGCGTTCAGCCTGGTGGCCACCCTCCCGGGCACAGGCCAGCTCGCCTACGCCTTCACCAAAACACAGACGGCGCTGCGCGACGCATTCAACTCAGGGCTGGCCATCATCAAGCGCAACGGCACGTACGCGCGCCTTGTCGAGAAGTGGATCCCCTAGGCAGCAGCTGACCCGACGGGTCAGCGCCCAGTGAGTGCTGCGAGGGTCGTGCGTACGGCCCTCGCATACGCCGGGGCGCCCGCAGGCAGGAGTGCCCCGGCCCCAGTGGCCAGGTCCGGTTGCCCGGATGCCACCGCACCCCAATCGGCAAGGGCCGTGTGTGGGCGTGCGGCCACGACGGGCATGGCCGCCGCAAGAACGCGTGCCCGTGCAGCAGCGGGGACAGGCAGCACGATCACCAAATGCGCACCGCCCGGAACAGCGCGCGCCACCTGGGCCAGCCCCGCGGCAGTGATCGCCTGATCGGTGCCCAGCGACACCACAACCTGCGCCGCCGCCGGACTCTCGGTAATGGCCCTGGCGGCGGCGGTCGCTCCCAGACCATCTGCCGTCTGCTCTGTCCAGCCCGGCCCGAGGAGGCCGCCCACACGTGCCGCGGCCGGGGCCACGGATGAGTCACCCACCAGCAGCCCGGGGGCGCTGATGACCGGGGACGCCGCCGCCGGGGTCGGCCCGGGTGCGAATACGACCGTGGCCACGAGGGCAAGGGCGGCGGCACACCCGGTGATCGCCACGACGGAACGTGCACCACGGCCAGCGGGCATGAATACCCGAAACCCCCGGCGGCGGATGGGCATCTCGACATAGCGATATGACAGGTCGGCGAGCGCCACGGTCACGCCCACCTGCAACGCGGCCAACCACCAACCGGACACCCCGAATCCATGATCCGGTGACAGAAGCACGATGACGGGGAGGTGCCAAAGGTAAATGGCGTAACTGCGCGCACCAATCCACACGAGGGGTGGCAGCGCGAACAGACGACCAGTGGCGGTTGACGGATTCGCCGTTGCCACGAGTAGCGCACCTGCAATAACGGCCACGATGAGGAAGCCGCCCCGGTAAAGCGCCTCGCTGCTCTGCGAAAGGCTCATGCCCACACCCACGATCGCCACGAGCGCAGCCACCCCGGCCACCTCCAAGGCAAGCCAGTTCGCACGGCCAGGGCGCCATGCCACCACGCGGGCGGGAGGCAGCGCCACCGCGAGAGCAATACCCACAAGCAGGGCTACCGCCCGGGTATCGGTGCCGTAGTAGATGCGGGTCACATCCCCACCCGAGTTGAACAGCGTCCAGGCCAGTACGCACGACCCGGCGGCACCCAGCACCACCCCACCCAGCAGGGCCCCGCGACGAATGCCCACCAGCACGATGGCCCCGGCCAGTACCAATGGCCACACCAGATAGAACTGCTCCTCGAGCGCCAGCGACCACATGTGCTCAAGCACGCCCGATCGCCCGAGCGGATCGGCGGGGTTGAAGTGCACGGCCGCCTCGTACCAGTTGGCCGCATACCCGAGGCTCGCCGCAAACATGGTGCGTGTGCGACGCACAAGCGACCAATCCACCAGGGCCATCCACACAATGACGCCTGCCAGCATCACCACCAGCGCAGGCACCAGCCGGCGGATACGGCGCATCCAGAAAACACCGAGACGGATGCGACCGGTGCCGTCGGCTTCGGCCACGAGTAGCGCAGTGATCAGATATCCGCTGATCACCAAAAAGAGGTCGACGCCCAGATAGCCACCAACAAGCCCCACGGTGGGCAGGTGAAACATCACCACCCCGGCAACGGCCAGCGCACGCAGGCCATCGATTCCCGGCATACGGGGGATCCCCGCCGTGCGTGTGATGGAGGGGCTGGACACGAGGATGAGGGTAGCCACACCGGACCCAAAGGCGGGGCCACCGCAGGCATGGCCGGTAAACTGAAGGCGTCGAGTTTTCGTCCCCGGAGATCCCCGTGTCCCGCCTTCGCCGCCTCCTCGTGCCCATCCTTGCGCTTACAGCGCTCACAGCACTTCCTGCAGTGGGGGTGGCGGTGATCGAAGACTCCACGAGGTCGGACCCCGGCCCGGGAAGCGTCCTCAGCGATCTATTGAGCAGCTATACCGGGATCAATAGCCTCAATAACGCCAACCTGACCTCCGGGAAGGCACTCGTGTTCACCACACCCCCGAACATCAAGCCGTCCTTTACGTCGGCCACGGTGACCAACCGAATGTCCATCCTGTACGCCACCGACCCGTCAGTGCGGGACATCCTCGCTGGCTCGTCACAGATGCCGGGCCTGCCCTGGTTGTTCCGCCAGGAGCCCTCCAACTCCGGACCCGGTGCCCGGCTGGGTGTTGACAATTCCCAGCGTATGACGAAGTTGAATGGGGCGCGTCTGGCCAAGATGAATAGCTCCGCCGAGATGTATGACGCCCTCAAAAACGGAGTGGACAGAACCTGCGTCACGCCCGCCGGAGTCAACACGTGCCCTGCCCACCTCCTGGCCGTTGACGAAATCGGTGCTGCGTTCGGTCGAGTCGAGGGCAAACAGAAATGGCAAACTCCTGGCCACCTCCTCCAGGTTGCCATGGGATGGCTGGCTCGCTCCCAGTCGCCCTGGGGTGGGAGCTATGCCAGTCGCATCCACTTCTATCTTGCGCCGGGTGTCTCCACCGCCATCGCGGCCGGACGTGGCCCGGCGCATAACCGCGGCGCCGACGGTGAGGTGAAGTGGCCCGACTATTCGTCCGTGATCGATGCATTTGCCACTGCGGGGGGCGTCTGGCTTGAGATGTACCACTACCCCACGCGCGGCTCGGCACGCACGCCCTTCACGAGCACCGAATGGAGGACTGTGCCCACGGCCGTCGCCGCATTCATGGCCGAACGTGGTATCGAATACCCGCTGCAGTCGCTGCACTTCGTGATGACAGAGACCGCCGGCAATGATCTTGTGAGCAGTGGCCAGTGTCTTGCGGAGCGCGTGGCTGGTGGTTCGAAGGAGCACGCAAATCGGGTCGGCGCATCGGCGACATCAATCGATTTCCCGGCGTGTGGACCACGCGTGAATGTCTGCATATCGTCACGTGCATCCAACGAGCGCCATTCAGAGATGTCGATGAGAGGAGTGACACCTTCCACGAATAATGTCATCACGGGCGCTGCCAATCAGATCTTTCCTGTGGACTCCGGCATTCAGGAGTTCCCTGTTCAGCAGGCCAGTCCATCGGGAATGGCCTGCCAGTGGCAGCGCGCGCAGACCGGTGACGTCAACCTGCGCATCCTGATGAACGGCCCCGCCGCATTCCGCGCCACCGGTACCGAGGCCATTGTCTTCGGACAGCTGTTCCGCCAGTTCTTCATCGTCGCCTAGCGGCGCCACACGAAACGCCCCCCGCCCCGCGCTGACGGCGGGGGGTGTGCCTGCAGCACCGTTGGCCTGCGTTGCCCGTGGGAGTTCCGGTACCTTCAGATACGTGAGGTCAACCCGGCAATTGGTCGCGGGTAGTGCGTTGGCGGCGCTGGCGCTTGCCCCCACGGCGCTCGCAACCACGGCACAGGTACAGGACTGGGGCCTCGCCACCGATCCGCTCGCCACCAATGGACGATTGGTGAATGTGCTCACCGCACCCGGACAGGCCCCGTCGCTGGTGCGCATACCGGTGAACCGTCGGATCGCAATCCTCTACGACACCGACGAAGGCGTGGCGGCCACGCTCGGCCCGTCGGTCACCATGAGGTTTCTCCCCTGGATCTTTCGTCAGGAGCCGTCGTCGTCGGAGGTCCGTGCGGCCCTCGCCGACAACTCATCGCAGCGCATCACCAAGGTGAACGCCGACGACCTGGCGCGTGAGCCGAGCGCCACGGCCATGGCCGACACCCTGCGAGCCGCGGTTGACAAAACGTGCACCACGCCCGCCGGCTTCAACACGTGCGGGGCACACATG
>CAJAPZ010000169.1 GCA_903943955.1 uncultured Actinomycetes bacterium | reverse complement strand
TCGTGCGGAAGACGGAGCGGCGCTCGGTAACCCGGGTGCTGCGTGGTGGCGAGACCGTGGCGGCGCGTCAGCGGGGCACGGCGGTGTCGGCACTGGCCGCGGGTATCTCATACGTGGTGGTGCTGGCGGCGGTCATCGCGATCATTGCCACGGTGTTCGGTGCCAGCAGCGTGGCGGCGCTCAGCGGGTCGGCGTTCGTCATCCTGGTGCTGGGGTTCGCCGTGCAGCGTCTGCTGGCCGATGTGGTGGCCGGCTTCTTCATCTTGTTTGAGAGCCAGTATGCGGTGGGTGATCTCATCGAGGTCGACTCCACCATCCCCATCGGCATCGTGGAGCGCGCAAGCCTGCGGGTAACCACCCTGCGGGGGCTGAACGGCGACGTGATCTACGTTCCCAACAGTCAGGTGAAGGCCGCGCATCGGTTCTCGCAGACCGACCGGGACCTCGAGGTGGGCCTGCTGGTCACCGACGTCGCCCCGGTAGTGCGCGCTGTGGCCGATGCCGCCGATCTTGTGGGGCCGGGAGGGGTGCGGTTTGGATCGGCTCCGGTCATCACGCGTACCGATGACATGGGCGATGGCCTGTTCTGGGTGCGAGTGCGGGCCGACGTGGCACCAGGGTTTGAGTGGATGGTGTCGGGTGTGCTGGTGGATGTGATCAGGGCGAGGTGCGGCGACACCCTGAAGGGGGATCCCATCGTGGGAGATACCGATCGCCAGGTGCTGAGCGGCTACCGGCAGGTGCTGCGCGAGGCGGCGAACTCCTAAGCGGCTGGGCGAGTGGCGAGGTCAATTACCTCGCGCCAACGGTGTACGCAGGTATCCCATGTCCACCCGGCGGCGAAGGCGCGGCCTGCGTCACCCATCGCCTGCCGCTCATCGAGGTTGTTCGCCAGCCGGGTCAACTGCGTGCCGTAGGTGTTTGGGCCGGTGTACAGCAGTCCGCCGCCCGATCGCGCGGTCTGACCCGCCACCACCTCGCTGCGGGCGTATCCAAGGGTCGGCCGTCCCGCGCGCCAGGCTTCAAGCGCCACCAGCGACAGGCTCTCGTACGGCGAGGGCAACACCACCACGTCAGCGGCCGCCAGCAGGTCAGCACGCTCCTGGTTGCTGATGAAACCCGTGGTGGCGACCCATCCAGGGATGTCGAGGCCCGCAGCCTCCCGACCAGCGAGCACCAGCCCCAGATCTCCGCCGGCATCGCGGTAGGCAGTGTGGGCGCGAATCAGTGCATCCACCCCTTTTGACGCGTCAACGCGCCCGAGATACAGCGCAAACCGCCTGGGCAGCGGACGCGCACGCAATGCCCGGTCGGCATCGCCGTCGGGTGACGGGTCGAGCCCTGCACCAACCACCACGCCCGGGATGTCGTCGGTGCCCACCATCTGCCGCACCAGCGCCTGCTCCTCAGGAACCATGAATGCATGCGCCCGCGCCGACCGGATAACCCCTCGCGTGAGCGTGAACCGCAACATGGGTTCCTCATGCGCCAACGGCACGAGAATCGACCGATCACGGATGAGCGGCATGGCCATCTGACTGGTGGCATAGAGGTATGTCCAACATGCCACGGCTTCGTAACGACACTGCCTGTGGACAAGGTGCCTGTCAGGGGGTTTTGTGGGCGATTCGCTCAGTGCGGCTAGTAGGGGGCTTGACACAGGGCCTTGTGCTTTTGCCCATTCTGCTTCCTCGGCTGGGTCGCCTGGGTTCAGGGCGAGGCGGCGCACCAGTGCTGCCGAACGGTCGGGGTCTGGTCGGTTCACGGCGAAGCGGCGCACCTCCACGCCGTCATCGTCGGTGGTGCCCTCCGGGTAGTACGGCGCCCAGGTCAGGTAGTCGCGCGCCGTGGTTGTGTAGATGGTCACCTCTTCGCCGGCTCGCACCAGCGCACGGGCGGTGTCGCGGCACAGCGCCTCGGCGCCACCGGCGACCTCGGTGCCATAGCGCTGCACCACAAAGGCGATGGCCACCGGGGCTACCCCTTGCCGGAGTCGGCCTCAAGATCCGCGATGCGGGCCTCAAGGCGGGCGATCTCGGCCTGTGTGCGGTGGCGGTCGCGTTCGAGTTGGGCCAGCAGGTCAGCGAGGGCAGGGGTGATGAGGCGCATCACGGCGCGCCGGCTCTCGCCCACCGCCTTGCCGGCAATGCCCTCACGTGCCGACGGCGCCGGGTCGCTGATGTGGAGCGGCGGCAGCGGCGGCTCGCCAGCGGCGTCGCGCAGGTCAGCCAGCAGCTTGTCGGGGTCGGGCTCTCCTGCCATCAGTACGCCCCCCGCTTAAACAGCACGGCCGGAATGGTACGGACGAGGATGACCAGATCGAGCCAGATCGACCACGTCTCGATGTAATAGAAGTCGAGCCGCACGAGTTCGTCGAACGAGAGGTCGGACCGCCCGCTCACCTGCCACAGGCCGGTCATTCCCGGCAGCACCAGATAACGCTTGCGGTGCAGGTCGTCCAGCAGCAGGTAGTCGCGCTCGGGCAGCGGGCGCGGACCCACCAACGACATCTCGCCACGCAGCACATTGAACAGCTGCGGCAGCTCGTCAATTGAGAAGCGGCGCAGAAAGCGGCCGACCCCTGTGATGCGTGGATCGTCGCTCATCTTGAAGAGCGCACCGTCGGCCTCATTGCTGGCCTCAAGCGCCTGCTGCATCTGCGCGGCATCCACATGCATGGTGCGGAACTTGAAGCAGTCAAATGGGTGCTCCTCAACGCCCATCCGACGGCTTCGGAACACCACCGGGCCGCGATCGGTCAGCCATACCGCCAGTGCCGTGATCAGCAGCAGGGGCGAGAGCACGATGATGAGGAGCGAGCTGACGATGATGTCGAAGCCCCGCTTGGCAAGAAACGCAACGCCACCAAGCACCGGTGGGCGCAGTTCGAACAGCGGCAGCCCGGGGGCTGGCACCGCACGGATTGAGTGCGACAGCAACTGCGCCGTGGTGGGTGCCAGGCGCTCTGGGATACCCCGTCGACGGCATACCTCAAGCAGGTCGAGAATGGGCCGATCGCGACCGGCCGCGCCCGCCAGGATGACCTCATCAACCTGCTCGGGGTCGAGCATGAGGTCGAGCTCCGCGGCAGCGGCGCTCTCGCCCTCGGTACCCACCCCGGGGATGAGTACGTGTGCGCCGATCACCCGGTAGGCCACGCCATGGCGGTCGTGCCCCGAGCGCTCGAGGCTCTCGGAGATGGGGCCCGTCATGTCGGGCGACCCCACCAACAGTGCCCGGCGCTCAAACCGCAGGTAGTCGAGCAACAGCGCGGTGACGCTGTCCCACGATGCCCGCAGCACGATCACCAGCAACGAGATGGCAAGCCACGACGAGTAGAAGACGTAGAAGGT
>CAJAPZ010000168.1 GCA_903943955.1 uncultured Actinomycetes bacterium | reverse complement strand
GCAGTGTCGAGCGCAATGCCCATGGGCCCGGCGTCAGTGGTGCCGAGGATCGTCGACGCACCGGCGGGGGTGATCATGCTGACGTTGTTCGCGGCCGAGTTGGTCGTGTACACGTTGCCGGCTGAATCGACGGCGACCGAGTTCGGGCCCGCGCCAGTCGTGCCGAACACGGATGATGCGCGCATACCGGAGGGCGCTGGAGCAGCCACGGCGGCGGCGCCACCACCGACAAGCGCGCATGAAAGGAGAATGGTGAGCGTGGCGTTGCGCCTGCCCATCGGAACACGGCTCTTCATCATGCTTCTCGACTTCCGGTTGGGGTCGGGGGATGGGACGACGATGTGGCCCGATGTGCGGACGCTCATCAAGGAGGGTCACGTCAGGTAAGCGCCTTCGGTGCACACTGTCAAGGCAACACAGTGCTGTGAGGTCCCCGGCGAAGACCCCCCCCCGCCGCCCCGGGGGGGACACCGACGGCACCGCCGCGGACGCCGAGTGGGCGCCCGCCGCGGCTACTTCTTGCGGGCCGCCGGGCGGCGGGGTGCAGGCTTCTTGGCGGCAGGCTTTTTGGCGGCTGGCTTCTTGGCAGCCGCCCTGCGGGCCGGGGCCGCCTTCTTCGGGGCCGGGTCATCATCAACCACGAACTTGTACGAGTAGTAGATGTCGCCTTCGTGGCCCAGCTTCATACGACGAAGCGTGGCGGCCACCCGGGTGCCCACCTCGACGGCATCGGGAGCCACACCCATGACCGGCGCGGGGAGGGTCACACCCTCGTCCATGAGGATGTGACCGACCACGTATGGCTCCTGCCCAAGGAACTCGCGGGGTGGGTAGTACACCACCGTGTAGTTCGTGATCTCACCCTTGCCGGCCAACTCGAACTCGGTGAGCGTGTCGTGGCCGCACTTGTAGCAGTGGCTGCGCTCCCACCACGGGGAGAGCTCCTTGCACTTGTCGCACTTCATTGCGAACAGGTGCAGCTTCGGCGCGCCGAGGCGGGTGAACTCAATTGCTGAGACGGTCATCGGCTAGCCCTCCAGGCGCTGATAGATGTGAATGGCTCCAACCGAGCCGGGGCCGCCACGGCACGCGGAGATGCCGATCTCGGCATCCGCGCGCTGCATGCCCTCAGGGGCAGTGCCGCGCAGCTGCTCCACAATGTCCACTGCCTGCGTGGCACCGGTGGCGCCCAGCGGATGCCCCTTGCACAGCAGGCCACCGGACGGGTTGACGGCAATCTTGCCGTCCAGCCATGTGGATCCATCCTTCGCACCCTTCCAACCCTGGCCCATCTTCGCGAAGCCCAGGCCCTCGATACCGAGCGGCTCCTGAATGGCAAATGAGTTGTAGATCTCGGCCACGTCGATGTCCTTCGCCGTAACGCCAGCCATCTCATACGCCCTGGTCGCCGGGCGGTGGAAGAGGTTGTAGGCGTCATCGAGCGTGTCAGATGCCTGGTACCACGTACCCGAGGCCATCGACGTTGCCGTCACGTACACCTGCGGCCGGTTGGGCTGGGCCCGCAGGATCTCCTCGCGGCAAAGCACCAGCGCCGACGCGGCGTCGGTCATGGGGCACACCTCATACAGCTTGAGCGGATCGGCCACCTTGGGACTGTTCATCACCTCTTCCACCGTGCACTCAAAGCGCAGGTGGGCGGAGGGGTTACGGGCGCCGTAGAAGTGATTCTTGACCGACGTGTGGGCGAGGTCCTCTTCGCTCACACCATAGGCCTGCATGTACTTGCGCGCCGTCAGCGCAGTGCCCGACGGGAAGGTGAGCCCGGAGAAGTACTCCTCCTTGCTGTCGGCGGCCTGAGCGATGATCGATGTGCCCTCGACGGTGGCGAGGTCGTTCATCTTCTCCATGCCCAACACCATGACGGTGTCGTACAGGCCCGAGGCGATTGCCACGCAGCCCAGATGCAGGGCCCATGCGCCGGTGCCGCAAGCGGCCTCCACGCGCACCGCACCAGCCGGGACCACGCCCAGGTGATGTGCGGCCATCAGCGCCGTGGAGTTCTCGTAGTTGAAGCCCACCGAACCCACGTTGCCCACGTACAGCATCTGGATCTCGGATGGATCAACCCCGGCGTCGGCCATGGCCTTGCGGCCGGCTTCCACACCGAGGTCCTTCAACGACTTCTCGTGCTGGATCTTGTGCGGGGTCTTACCGATCCCCAGAACGCCAACGCGCATGCTCATCAGGATCCTCCGCCCTAGTGGGGCTGCTGCTGGCGGCCCTCGGTCCAGCGATAGTAGGTGCCAAGGGCGATGGGCTCGCCCCCGTCGATCATCCCGCGCGTGCCGATGCCCTTGGGCTTGGCCGTGACGGTGATCTCCTGTGCAACCGCCTCACCACCGCCATAGGCGAGTGCGAGGAGGCTGGATCCCTTCCGTGATGCATCGAGGCCGAGGCAGAGGGCGAGGCCCACTGATGCGGCGCCCACGTTGCCGATGTCGCCGACAAACGATGTGCCCTCGATCTGCTCAGGTCGTGCGCCCAACTTGCCAAGGCTCCGCAGCACCTGAGGGTGCGGCTGGCTGGGACAGATCGACGTATACCTGCCGGTCTCGCGCTTGGTGATGGCCGCAAGCGCCTTGGCAGCCCGGGCAGTCACCTTGCCGTACGAGTCGAAGAGCACCTCCAGGCGGAAGCGCGGCTCCTGCTCACGGCCCAGCAGCCAGACGTCAAACACTTCATCTGCCGCCCGGGCCTGTGGCCCCAGCGTGGCAAAGCCACTCTTGCCCGGGTCCACCAGAAATGCAGTGGCGGCACCGGCCGACAGCACGTCGGCCACGCGATCGCGATAGGCCACCAGATGGTCGGTGGCCACGACGAGTGTGGGGCCCACGTCGAGGGTTGCGGCGATGCGAAATGCATCGAGCAACCCATTGGCGTTGGCGCCGAGGTCGATGTGCACGGCGCCGTCATCAAGGCGCAGTGCCCGCGACAACGTTGCCGACATCTTGCGAAGCCCGAAGGGCGGGGCCTGGGTGGCCGTAATGACGGCACCCACGCCCCGCTCGCCCTTCAGTGCATCGCGACTGGCTTCAAACGCCATCGTGAGGGTGTCCTCGTCGATGGACGGCGTTGCCAGCGCGCGCGACCGGGGACGGCCCGGTCGCCCGTAGAACTTCTGGATCTCACCGAGCGGAGCCCGGTACTGGGGTACGTAGGCCCCGTAGCTGGTGAGTGTTGCCATGACCTAGCGCTTCACCTTCACGCCGGCCTCCTCGCGGTCCCACGTGTCCGCAGTGATGCCCTCGTCGCGCAGCTTGACCTTCTGCACGCGCTCGGTGGGCGTCTTCGGGAGCGCGTCCACGAAGCGGATGTAGCGGGGAACCATGAAGTACGGCATGCGCTCAGCCATGAACTCGGTGAGCTCCACCGGGTCCGGAGCGGCACCCTCGGGGATGCAGACGATCATGATCTCGTCCTCGCTCGAGGCACCCTCGCCAGCCTTCACGCCGATGGCGGCGGCCTCCTTGATACCAGGGTGCTCGGAGACCTGACGCTCAACCTCCATGGACGACACGTTCTCGCCACGACGGCGGATGTAGTCCTTCACACGGTCCATGAAGTAGATGTAGCCGTCGGCGTCCATGCGGCCGAGGTCGCCGGTGTGGAGCTTCAGGTTGCGGAAGTCCTCAGCCGTCTTCTCGGGCATGCCGTAGTAGGCGCGCATGACGATATTCGGGATCTTCATGTCCACGACGATCTCGCCGGGGGTCTCCGGCGGGAGCGGACGGTCGGTGCCGGGCTCCACGACTGTCACCTCGTAGCCGGGATTGGCCACGCCGATGGTGCCAGGAACCGGGTCGCGCGTCGGGTCCATGTAGGTGGCCATACCGGTCTCGGTGAGCCCGTAGCCCTCAATGAACTTGACGCCGAAGCGCTCCTGGAAGTCGTAGTAGATGTCCTTCGGCGCCGGAGCGGCGAAGACCGTGTGGACCTTGTGCTGCTTGTCCAGGTCTGACACGGGGATGTTCCAGATGAAGTACGACACCGCACCGATCGAGTTGAAGACCGTGGCCTCCGCGTCGATGACCTGCTGCCAGAAGCGGCTCGACGAGAACCGCTCGGTGTAGGCGATGCGACCGCCGGCCACCATCGCCGGGTAGCCGGACAGCACCTGCGCGTTGCTGTGAAACAGCGGCAGACACGAGAAGAACGTGTCGTCTGCCAGGTCCTCGATGGAGCGACCGGAGGTCTTGGACACGACCTCCAACAGGCCCCGTGCCGAGAAGTAGTCGGCGGCGTTCTGCTTGATGACGCCCTTCGAGCGACCAGTGGTGCCCGAGGTGAACATGATGCGGGCATCATCCACCCACGAGTACTCCACGCCGTCGGGCTCGGAGTCGGAAGCATCCATGAACTCCGTCAGCGGCTCCCACTTGAGCGACGGGTCGGGACCCTCCTGCGCGCCGGTGTGCATCACGATGACGTGCTCAAGGAGCGGCAGCTCCTTGATGACGAAGTCCAGGCGGTCAAGGAAGACGTCGGAGATGATGAGCTTCTTGGCCTCGACCAGGTTGATGGTCCAGGACAGGAAGTCGCCCTTGTACGCCGTGTTGATGGAGCTCATCACGGCGCCGGCCTTGAGGATTCCGTACCAGACCGGCAGGAACTCCTCGCAGTTCGGCAGCATCACCGACACCGACTCGCCCTTCTCCACGCCACGGGCGAGGAGCGCGTTGGCCACGCGGTTGGAGCGGGCGTTCACTTCGCCGTAGCTCACCCACGGGTTATCAGCGAACTTCAGGTAATCCTTGTCTGGATGCGCCTCGGCGCGGTCCCTCAGCACCTTCGCGAGGATCCATTTCGTCGGATCATCCTTTGCGTACCAATCACTCCACTCGGCCATCGCCGTTATCTCCTTCGTCTACTCGTCGTGTCTTGCCGCGGCATCAGCCGGCGGGGGTGAACCTGGGCATTGTCACTTCGTCAGTCACGTCATCAAAGACGAGTTTGACCTTCATGCCAATGGTGACGTCCTCGTGATCGAGGGACGGATAGCCCTCCTCGTCCTTCACGAGGATGCTCATCATGCGGGGACCCTCTTCGAGGTCGATCAACGCCACGATGTGCGGCGGGTCGCCCTTGTATGCCTTGCTCGGCCCCATGAAGTGGGTCGAGTAGCTGTAGATGGTGCCGTTGCCGGTCGCGTCCATCCAGCTGGTGGCGTTCAGCGTGCCCGGCGCATACTTGCGCGGGTACCAGAACGGCTTGCCGGCGTCGTCACACGGGATGATGAACCGGTGCTCCTTGAGGGCCTCCCAGAAGGTGGCGTCCTCCGGACGAAGGTCCGGGAGCGGCTTGGTGTATGCAGGCTTCTCTGACATTGCTCGGTGTCTCCTCAGTCGTCTCGGTGGTGAGCGGAACTACGCCGCAGACGGCGGCTCGCTGGACAGGACCAGCGCGCTCGTGGCCGCGAGGATGCCGCCCGAGCCATTCGTGATTGCGAGCTTGGCGTCCGGAACCTGATGATTGCCGCCGTTGAACTCGGTCTTCGCGGAGTCATCCGCCTCACCGCGAAGCTGCAGCACAGCCTCCACGATGTGGTGCATGGCGCCGAGGTGCGCCTGACGGATCAGACCACCGTGGGTGTTCATGGGGAGCTTGCCGCCAAGCTTGGCGTGGCCCTCCATCACCCAATCGCCGGCCTCGCCGGGTCCACACACGCCAAAGCCCTCGAGGGCGATGAGCGGAGTGAACGAGAACGAGTCGTAGATCTCGGCCACGTCGAGGTCCTGCGCGGTAATACCGGCGACCTCCATGGCACGGCGACCCGCGCGGCCGAGGCCGTCACGGACAGAGGCCACCGAGGTGGCCTGCGAGATGTACTGGTGCGAGAAGCCCTCACCGATTCCGGTGATGTAGACAGGCTTCTTCTTCATGCTCTTGGCGCGCGCGGCCGTGGTGACGATGAACGCGGCGGCACCATCGGAGACCAGCGAGCAGTCAAGGGCATGGAATGGCGTGGCGATCCAGCGGCTCTCCATGACCTCTTCGACCGTGACCACATCGCGGAGCATGGCGTTCCACTTAAGGGCGGCGTGCTCGGACTGCGTTGCGACGACGGCCGCGAGGGCCTCCTGCGGAATGTCGTGCTCGAACATGTAGCGCTGGGCCAGAAGGCCATACCCGCCAATGGTGGTGAGGCCGAACGGCGCCTCGTAGGCACCGTGACTCATCTCGCGGGCCATGGCGATCATGCCCGACGACGAGATACCCGAACGGGTGTTGTCGCCGCGGACGCAAAGGATGGTCTCGGCAAGGCCGGCGTCGATCGCCATCGCAGCCTGCACGGCCATGAGCGGCGCGGTGGCGCCACCGACGGCAACCGAGGCGAAGTAGCCCGGCTTCATACCCATGTAGTCGGCCAGGGTCGTGGAGTGCATCAGAGTGGACTCCACGAAAGAGAACGCAGTAACGATGCCGTCAACGTCCTTGAGCTCGAGACCAGCATCGTCGAGCGCGGTCTTGGTGACCTCGGCCAGCAGCTCAAACGAGCCGCGGTCGCTGATGATGCCCTGCTCGGTCTCGCCGACACCGGCGATGCAGATGCCCTTTGCGAGCATGCGGCGTGCTTCCTTGACGTCGGGGGTACCCTCGGCCATTCTCGTCCTCCTGAGCCTCACG
Organism: uncultured Actinomycetes bacterium; assembly: GCA_903943955.1. GTDB lineage: Bacteria > Actinomycetota > Thermoleophilia > Miltoncostaeales > Miltoncostaeaceae > SYFI01. Next base: position 4,028 of record CAJAPZ010000168.1, on the reverse strand, counting down.
GCCCCGAACGCACTGATCGCGGCCCGATCCAGAAGGGATACGGAGCCGCGGTGACGTCGCCCGGAACCTCGGTCGCGCGGCCCTCGAAATGGACCGCTCTTTCGCCGGTTTGGGACCATACCCAACCCCGGCACTTTGTGTCGGATGAACCGAAGTGGTCGGGGACGAAAACCGCTCCGCTGCGGAGACCACCATTACCGGCGGTCAGCCCCCGTAGGTGATGCCCTGCCCCGCCCGGAGATCGGCGATTCCCTGCGCGCACACCCCGTATTCGAGCCATGGACATCCCTCGCACAGGGTTGCGAGGTCGTCGGGGGCCACCCTGTCGTGCACTCGCTGCTGCAGATCGGCCCAGGCCATCACATCGCTGGACTCCACGCCGAGCACCTCAGCCACGCGCACATCCTGCCGCACAACGCCCATGCCGTACCGCAGGCACCCACCGGCGCCAAGCGACGGGCACGACCTGCACACGGTGTCGGGCCCAATGCGCACGCACACCTTCGTCTCAGGGTCATCTCGCAGAGTGGTGACCACCTGCGAAAGCGCAGCAACGAAACCGTCGGAGTACCCCATCCCTCTGAAGCCATGAACGCACAGCGCGTGATGGGCAGAGATATCCACGGGGCGCCGGGTGAGTGGTCCGTCGCCCAACGGCGTCACTGTGCGCTGGTCGGCGCGCCGGCCTCGGTGAGCGCCGATGCCACGGCCTCGGTGAGGAACTGCACGCGGGCCCAGAGCAGCGCGGCCTCACGGGCACGCGCGCCCTCGGGCGTGCGCTCCCACAGAGTGGCGGCCTCCTCGGAACCAGAAAGCCCCTCGGGTGTGGTGCGCGCGATGGCGGCGTCGATGAGTTCGCGATTACGAAGCAGGTGCTCCGATTGCCACTCGGTCACGCGACGGGTAAAGGCCGGCCCCTCGTCGCCACCCGGACGGCACATGGATCCGATTCCCTCGGAGAACAGGCGGCCCAGCGAACGCAGCTCCACCTCGCGACGCTCGTCAGCGGGGTCGCCGGCGCGGCCGCGCTGCTCGCCCCGGGCCTCCTCATCCAGACGCAGGGCCTCGAGGCGCTCATCACCGGCAACGAGGAATTCGGTCATACGACCCGCGAGACCAGCGGGGGCTCCGGGCCACTTCGCCTCGATTGCGGCGGCCAGGTGAGACAACCACGCGCGGGCGCTTGCGGTTCGGGCGCGGTCCAGGCGTTCGCCGGGGCTCGGCAACTGCCCGCCCTCGGCGGCCATAAACTCCTGAATGAGCCCGCGCGAACCCTCCATGCGCATGCGCTCGTCGAGTGCTGGGCGGTTCTCGAGCATCCAGGCGACAAGCACCTGAGCGAGATCACTTTTACTGTTATCGGTCGTACCGGACACGCCGCCACGCTACCATCGCGCTCAGCAGGCCGGAACCGACGTCGGCGAGAAGGAGAAACTGTGGCTGAAGACCCTTTTTACAATAGCGACACCGATTCCTACCGCGTTATCCATAGCGGGCATCCGAGCGCCTCCGCCGTGACCAACACGGAGGGCATCACGGTTTTCTTCGATCCCGAGACGCACGAGGTACTCGGGTTCACCATCGCTGAGTTCTCGAAGTATTACGAGAACCACGTCACAGAAGATGGCGAGTTCGAGGTGGTACTCCCGGCGCGTGTGCCGGCGAACCTCGAAGAGGAGATGGATTTCGACGAGGAGACCATCAAGAGCAACGTCAGAATCGCAGAGATCTACTAAGGCTCTGCTTCACGTTCGTGAGGTTGCGTGAGGCCCTAGACGTCGGATCGATTTCCCATCAGCGGCGGGCATCCGATGCCGGGGTTTGGCTCCCCGTCCGCGGCAGCCACCAGTTGCCCGGTGGTGGACCTGCAGTTCCCCATTCGGATGGTCCCGGGTTGCCCACTCCCCCACGGATGTCCGCCGCCGCTCCTCGTGGCTACGGAGCCAACTGGTGGGCCACGGCCGTGATGACCTCGGGGCTCGGCCAGCGGATGACCAACTCCGCGTAGCGGTCGTACTGGGTCGGGGTGCTGCCCACCAGCGCCACGCGGCCGTTGTGCTTCAGCGGCACCGACGGCAACATGGCCATGGGGTCGGTACGCAACTGGGTATCGAGGACGACGAACAGGTCGCACCAGGCGGCCAGATCCCACGCCGTGATGATTGCGCTTTCCACCAGGGGTTCGCCCCACACCGTGCCGGTGGGGCGCAGGGGGTATCCGCACTCGTCCCGGGTGCAGCGGGGTACACCATCGTCAGCCGCCCCGGCCAGCGCGACCACCTCCGACAGCGCATACACATCACGACACCGGTCGCAGCGACCCGACATCACATTTGCATGCACCTCGACAACCTCGGGGCTCCCCGCCTTGCGATGCAGGTCGTCGACTGCCTGAGTGATGAGCCCCTTGATCACTCCCGCCGTCTGCAGACGGGCAATTGCCTCGTGCTCGGCACGGGGTACGCGCGCGGCCGACTCAATGGCCCGGGGCAGCCACTGCTCCCAGAACCGGGCGGGTTCAGCCGTCAGCACCTCAAGGCTCACAACATCGCTCCACGACGACCCGGCGGCCTTCGCCTCGGTCTCCTCGGTCGCACCCAGGCACACGCCGGTAAGCACGACACAGCGCTCGGCCTCACCCATCAGTTCCGTGAGCCGGGCGACATCCTTCTGCAGCAGCTCGTCCATCTGCGGATCCTAGGGGGCCACAATCTCCACGCGCTGGAGACCGCGCAGCGCACGGATGCCTACCAGCCCCACCCAGAGCGCGGCCAGCGCTGCGGCCATCGACAGAATTGCCAGTGCCCACGTGAGGCCGATCATGTCGGCGATAACGCCCACGATGATGAGCGGCACGGAAAAGCCGCCCAGGTAGCAGGCCACGTAATACGCCGACAGCAGCTTGCCGCGGTCCTCAGGCGGGGCGATCTCCGTGCACAGATCGATTCCACCCTTGAACACCAGTCCGCATGCGGCCCCGGTGACGGCGACGCTGGCCAGCAGTAGGGCCGTGGACTCAAGCGGGGCGGCCACCACCACGCCTACGAATGCCACACATGCAACGCCGAGCCCCAGCAGAATCGCCCGGCGCGCACGCATATTGGGCACCAACGACTGGCTGAGCGCCCCAGTGACCAGCACCAAGAACCCCGCCGCACCAACCAGCGCGTAGTTCTGCACGTGCAGCACCCGCACCATAAACACCGGCACCAGCGACAGCGACACGCCGTCAAACAGGCTGAAGATCATCCCCGATGGCACAAGCACCCGCCAGAACACCGACCGCTCGGCGGCAGGCACCTCCAGGCGCAGGCGAATAGGGCGCCGGTTTCGCTGCAGCACCGTCTCGGGCAGCCACAATACGATGCACGCTGCGATGGCCAGAAGCACCAGATGCGCGGCGAATGGCAGTTGGAATGGGTCGGGTGCGTACTGGATGAGCACCCCGCAGATGCCCGGCCCGAGGCCCAGACCGAGTCGCACCGAGATCGATGCAAGCGCTGACGAGAACCGGCGCTTGTCGGGCGGGCTGGCATCCACGAGAAATGCCGTGCAGGTGCCGAAGAACGCGCCGGTGGCGGCACCCTGCATGGCGCGGGCCAAGAGCAGCCCCACAAGGCCGGGCTCCGACAGGATGATGATCTGCGCGACGGCCAGCACCGAGATGGCGGCCAGCAGCACTGGTTTGCGACCCACTTGGTCGGAGAACTGCCCGAGCGTGAGCATGCTCGGCACCAGCGTGAGCACGTACATACCCAGAAACAGGGTGACGACGGTGTCGTTGAACCCCAGCGCGTCCTGGTACAGCGGGATGAGCGGAGTGATGAGGCTCGTTCCCACCGCGAAGAAAAGCAACACGGTCCATGTACGCCATACGCGACCCATGTGGGAAACCTACGAGGCCACGAGGATTGCGGCCTGCCAGCGTCCGGTGGCATCTCGCCCGGTCACGCGCATACCGCGCGCCGTCCACTGTTCGGCCACGTCATCCATGTCCGCCGCGTTGAGCCCCGACAGCAGCAGTGCGG
>CAJAPZ010000167.1 GCA_903943955.1 uncultured Actinomycetes bacterium | reverse complement strand
TCAGTTCTTCAATTCCCCGTGATCTCGTCATCGCACGGCCCCTACTCATGTCGATTGGGCAAACAACACCGACCGGCATCTTTCACGACAGACAGACACACATGCCCTCCAGCAGGCGGTATGAACAGGCAGGGGTCATAGCCCCTATCCTAACTGCTGGAGTACGAATGGATTACGAAAGCGACCCGCACCGATGACACCACCTGCACCGCCCTCAATCGACATCCTGGCCCTCGGCAACGCCATCGTTGACGTGCTCTCGCACGTTGATGATGCGCAGATCGACGCACTGCCGGTGAACAAGGGCGGCATGACCCTGATCGACAGCATCACGGCCGCAGCGCTGTACTCGGCGCTCGGCCCGGGCCTTGAGTGCTCCGGTGGCTCGGCGGCCAACACCGTCGTGGGTGCGGCCATGCTTGGTGCACGAACTGCCTTCATCGGCCGCGTGAAGAATGACCAACTGGGCGGCATCTTCACGCACGACATCCGCGCCGCGGGCGTGCGCTTCGACACTCCGCCAGCCACCGATGGCACCGACACCGCGATGTGCCTGGTGATGGTCACCCCAGATGCCCACCGCACCATGTGCACGCACTTGGGCGCATCGGTCGAACTGGGCCCCGACGACATCGATGAGGCCGTGGTGCGTGATTCGGCCGTGCTGTACCTCGAGGGCTACCTGTGGGATCCGCCGGGCGCCAAGGAGGCCATGCGTAAGGCCATCCGCATCGCCAAAGATGCCGGCCGCGCGGTGGCGCTGTCCCTGGCAGACCCCTTCTGCGTCGATCGCCACCGCGCGGATTTCCTGGAACTCGTGGATAACGACGTGGACATCCTGTTTGCCAACGAGAGCGAGATCACGTCGCTCTACGAGACCGACGACCTTGACAGCGCCATGCACTCGGTCACCCCGCTGGTGAAGGTCGTGGCCATCACCCGCAGCGAGCACGGCGCGGTAATTGCCGGTGACGGTGACATGCACATCATCCCGGCGGAGGCCGCGGTGCAAGTGGTGGACACCACCGGCGCGGGCGACCTGTTTGCCGCCGGGTTCCTTGCGGGCTGGACACAGGGCCGCAACCTGCACGACTGCGGGCGCATGGGTGCCGTGGCTGCCGCCGAGGTCATTTCACACCTGGGTGCCAGGCCCGAGGCCGACCTGAAGGCATTGGTGTCGGAGCGAGTACCCGCGTAGCGCAAGATCAGCACGAACTGCTGACAGTGCGTCACCCACCGGTGCGCACTGTGCTGCGAGCAATACCGAGGTGTGGAGACTCGCCCCAGTGACGACCTGCCAAGCGCCGCATGGGTCATCGACCCGGTGTTCGGAAGGCAGGTGCGCGTGCCCGACCGAACCTTCCGGAAGATCGCCCGTGACCATCAGGACCTGACGGGACTCACCCGGCGCGTTGTGCTCGAGGCCGTGGCGAACGCCACTGCCCACCGACCAGGCCATGCCCCCAATCGCCACGTCTTCTACCGTCGCGGAGTGGGGCCATCGCGATGGCTGTGCGTTGTAGTGCAGTACGATCGCCGTGAATCTGGTGAGGCTTTCACCGCATTCGCGGTGCGACGACTTCCGAAGGAGACCGGGCGATGACCGTTACCTACGGCGACATCGTTTTCGACGTCATCAGGTACGACCCTGAGCACGACAACCTCATCCTGCACTCCGGGCCGGAGCGGCCCGGTGACGACTGGGATCAGAGCGACGAGGGCGACGCGCTGCGGTTCAAAGACGGTGCCCTGATTGGCGTGGACATGTTCGACTTCACCACCCGCCTTGAGCGGGGCGATGCGATGACCATCACTCTGGAAGATGGCACTGTGCTGCGGTCGCCAGACGTGCATCTGGCGCTGCGGGCCACCGCTGCATAGCGCCAGATCAGCACGAACTGCTGACAGTGCGTCACCCACCGGTGCGCACTGTGCTGCGAGCAATACCGGGGTGTGGAGACTCGCCCCAGTGACGACCTGCCAAGCGCCGCATGGGTCATCGACCCGGTGTTCGGGAGGCAGGTGCGCGTGCCGGATCGGGCCTTCCGGAAGATCGCGGCCTCGCACCATGACGTT
>CAJAPZ010000166.1 GCA_903943955.1 uncultured Actinomycetes bacterium | reverse complement strand
GGTCGACGGGGACAGCCTCGTCATCATTCAAGTGCGCTACCACTACTGAGGCAAGACCCACATACTGCGGCGCACTGGCGCTGGGATTGCACCCCAAACCCATCAGCGGCCCACGGATCGCGGCCGCCTCGCCCCTGCCGATAGCGGGCGCCGAGCGAACCCGAGGCTCGCGTAGTTGTTGCCTGACCTGACTCTCGATGCGAGTTCGCGGGACATCGATCGTGCGTGCAGCCCTTCGAGCGGTCGGCGGCTTGATCGACTTTCCCCCGTTTCCCCCAATGACAGGGAGCGCGATCCACGATCCAAGTTGAGCCAGATGGGGAGAAAACACGTTGCAAACACAGGGATTTCTGACGTCGAACGGGAACGCGGGAACGAATGATGGCCTTACTCATAATCTGGTCGTCGTCGGTTCGAGCCCGACCCGCCCCACTGAGGAAAGCCTTTGCATTCCAACGGGTTTTCGCTTGAGTGGACTAGGTGTTCCAGCCTCTTGATACCCGCTCGATATCTCTCTCTATTGCACGCCTATTGCACGACGTGATTTCCCTTGCGTAGCGTGGCATTGGGTCTGTCGTGGTGTGTGGATCGCGGAGGGCTTTCGGAGGTCGCTATTGCACGACTTTTGCACGCCGGCAACCAGCTGAATGGGGCGCGAAATGGCGCGATGCGCCGGTCCAGGGGATTGGTGCGACGAGGTCGGGGGCGATCCGCCGGATGGCCGGGGATCCCTCGGATGGAGTGGTCGCAGGAGGACATAGGGCCACAGTGCCGATGGTTGCCGTCGGGGTCCGTGCCGTCGGGGCTGGACCGGTTCAGGGGGTTGGGCGACCCGCGCGCCGGTGGCGATTCCTCCGTGTGTAGGTTCGCCGACTTCACGGAGTCCGCGGAGGCACTGTAATTCGCAGCCCATAGTTCAGTGCCCGGAGGCGGGCTTGGCCGGGCGCGCGTGTCAGTGGTGTCGCCTACGTTGGCGTCGTGGAACTGAGCGATGGAACAGGGAACCAGCCGTTCGTCGTTCGCTGGCTCTGGAACGACTGCCACCTGCTGGGCGGGAGCCGGGCGTACGTCGTGGAGATCCCTGCGGGACGGATTTCCGGGCTCCCTGGCGTGCTGCCGCATGACAGGGAAGAGGCCTACCTGGAGTACGTGGCCGTATGTGCTGCCAGGCTGCCAGGGACGGTCACGCCGGGCCACGTCACCTGCATCGTCTCGGCCGATGGGCGAGTGATCGATTCGTACGTGCAGCCGATGTTTCCGTACTCCGGCATGTGGAACGGCTACTGCCCGCTCCGTCGCATGGGCATCCGCGTGGCGGACCTCGCCGACCTCCAGCGCATCAGTGACGAGCAGGTGCGGAAATCGCTCGACGAGGACATTGCCTCGACTTGGTGTGTGGACCCCGGCGCCTGGGATGGAACGGAGCTAGAGAGCGGGCGCGCATGAGCCTCCCAGTCGCTCGAAGGACTCCCGGCTAAGAATGCTCGCTTGATTTGGCTGTGAGAAACTCCTGGCCGCGAGTGACGCTGAGCGGCGCCGGGTCGGGGTTTGATAGATCGCTCTCGCATGCAGGGAATACCGTCCGCAGTGCGCGAGCCGAATCCTCCATCCAGCTCTCACGACCGCGCTCGCGAATCTCGCGGTCACCCAGCGGAACTCGACGGAGGATTCAGGACGACGCAACTCCGAGAGCGCTTAGGGGAGGCTCTGCCGGCTGGCGCTCAGAGATGACCGAACGAATCGCTCGGCTTCCCTGAATGCGTCTGCAAGCAAAGCTATGCCGTGCTGATCGGC
>CAJAPZ010000165.1 GCA_903943955.1 uncultured Actinomycetes bacterium | reverse complement strand
GGCCTTCCTCGATGCCGTCGGGCGCCCACACACGTGGCCCGAGGGGCACCGCAGCGATGTCCGGTGGGTGCTGGGTGCCAAACATCTTGGTGCGAGTGCCGGCGAGCTGCGCAGGGGTCGTCTGAGCCGTCGCGAACTCACCCGCACGCTCACGCCGCCGATCATCGATGGCGTGTGGTCGGTCTCCGACCCGCGCCCGGGCATCGACCAGATGCGCCGACTTCTCACCCGGAGGATCGGATGACCACGCTGTCGATCTGCGTCACGGGTGCTCGCGAGGCATTTCTGCCACGCGCCAGGTGGGTGCTGGAGACCCTCGCTGAGGGGCTGGGCCACGAGGCCGTGTTCACCGATGGCGAGAGCGACATCACCTACGCCCCGGACCCGCCCGACTCGGGCATCTGGATCCCCATGCAGTGCGAGGCCCAGGCGTTCTTCGAGGGGCAGGAGGCATTCCCGGGCGACGCGGTGCACCACGCGGCCGGGCTCACCCTGCTGTTTCCTCCGGTGGGGCCGCACGCGCCCATCCCCGGCGACATCGTGGCGAGCGCGTTCTACCTACTGGCCCGCTGGGACGAATACCGCGTGGCCGACCGTGACCGCTTCGGGCGGCTTCCATTCGCCCGCAGTGCGTTCACGCATATTGCGGGCCTCGACATCGAGGATCCCGCGGTTGAGGGCTACCTCGCTGCACTCCGTGATGCGCTCGGCATGCCCTCGCCCACCGAGTGGACTGTGCACCTCACCCACGACATCGACCGCATTCGGCGGCACACGCCCCGGGGCATCGCCCGGTCGGTGAAGCGCCGGGGCCCAACCGCCGTGCGCGATCTGGTGCACCACGATCCGTGGGACAACATCACCGATCTGCTTGAGACCACGTGGCGCCGCGGGCTCAGGTCAACCGTGTTCCTCATCGGGCGCAACCGCCACAGGTTGGACGGCACCCCGCGGCGCACCTACGAGCGCGAACGGCGCAATCTGGCCGCCGCGGTGCATGCAATGGGTGGCGAGGTGGCCCTGCACGGCGCCTTTGCATCATCGGAGAGCCAGCAGGCACTTACCGAGGAGGTCGCGGTGCTGCGCGGCGAGGCCGGCGACATCCGCGGCGTGCGCTTTCACTACCTGCGCTTCAGGTACCACGACACCCCCCTTCGGGTGGAGCGGGCCGGTCTGGCCTACGACGCCAGCCTCGGATTCAGCGAACGTCCGGGGTTCGCTGCCGGATACGCCCGGCCATTCCGGCCCTGGATCGTAGGCGAGGAGCGCGCCGCAGATATCCATCTCGTGCCGCTTGCGGTCATGGACACCACGCTGCACTCACATCTGGGCCTCACCGCCGACGAGGCGCAGGACCGGGCGCTGGCCGTGCTCGACCGCGTGCGCGTGGCCGGTGGCCGCGTGGCCCTGCTCTGGCACAACACGTATCTCGCCGAGGAGCGGGCACCCGGCTACGACCGCCTGTGGGAGAACCTGCTGGACGAGCTGATGGACTGGGGGGCCACTCTGGGTCCCATCTCGCCGCCCCATCGCCCGGAGGGGGCACGTCTCGACGGCCGTCACATCGTGCATCTCACAAGCGTGCATAGCCCACGCGACGTACGGATCTTCCACAAAGAGGTGGGGGCACTCACCGCTGCGGGTGCCGATGCCGAGGTGATGGCCGCCCCACGCGGCGGTGGCCGCCTCGGCCGCGTGACCCGCGGGGTGCGACTTGTCAGACAGGCGCGCGCGGTGGATGCCGACGCGTACCACGTGCACGACCCCGAACTCCTTCCCGCAGCCGTGTGGCTGCACCGTGCCACCGGCCGACCGGTGATCTACGACGCCCACGAGTATCTGGGTGAGACCACCCGCACCAAGCGCTGGATCCCGGGGCCGCTCAGGCGGCCCGTTGCCGCAATGGCCGCAGGCATGGAGCGCGCCGCCGGACGGCGTTTGTCGGGCGTGGTGACCGCCAACGAGGATCTGGCCGCCCGCTTCGCTGCCGCAGGGTGCCGGGCCGTGAGCGTGAGCAATAGCCCTTATGCCTCGCAGTTCGGCGACCCCGGCGAGCCCGAGGGGCCCATCGTGCTGTACGTGGGGGGTCTCGGGCCCCTGCGCGGTCTTCCGCTCATGCTTGAGGCATTTCCCCGTGTGGGAGTTGACGGCGCACGCCTTCTGCTGGCTGGTCCCGGCGAGGTCGGTCCACTGCCGCCCGACATCGAGTACCTGGGCGTGGTGGATCACTCCGCAGTGCCGGATCTGCTCAGGCGATCGGCAATTGCCTGGATTCCGCTGCGGCGACACGGCAACTACGACCGCGCTGTGCCCACCAAGCTGGTGGAGGCCATGGCCATGGGTCGCCCGGTGGTGGCCAGCGACCTGCCGCGCATGGCGGCCATCGTGCGGGCCACCGGGTGCGGCATCGTGGTGCCATTCGACGATCCCGATGCCCACGCTGGTGCCATCCGCGATCTGCTGCAGGACCCCGATCGTGCACGTGCCATGGGCGCGGCCGGCCGTCGGGCATTCCTCGATGGAATGGCATTTGAGAATGAGGCCGATGCCCTCACGTCGTTCTACGAAGAGGTCCTCGGCTGATGGCACGCGTGCTCTACGTCTCGCAGTACTTCGTCTCCGCCGATCAGCCGGGCGGCGTTCGCCACTGGCAGCACACCCGGGCACTCGCCCGCGCCGGGCACGACGTCACGGTGGTCACCAGTTACGTGCAGCACAAGGAGCGCACGATCCCCGAGGAGTACCGGGGGCGCCGCATCGTGAAGTCGCGTGAAGACGGCGTCGATGTCATCCGCTGCTACTCAACGCCGGGCTACGGGCGCGATATGCGCTCACGCATGAGCAACTACGCCACATTCGCGCTGTGGTCGGTGCTCGCCGAACTCCGCATCCCGCGCCCCGACGTGGTCGTGGCGTCGTCGCCGCCACTTCCCGCTGCTGCCGCTGCGGCGGCCTTTGCAAGCGCGAGGAGATGCCGGTTGCTTCTCGAAGTGCGCGACCTCTGGCCCGATTCCATCATTCCCATGGGCGTGGTCAAGGATTCCCGCGTCATCGGCGCTGCACGCAAGATGGAGCACTACGCCTACCGCCGGGCCGACCGCATCGTGGCGCTCACCGAGGGCATCCGGGATGGCATCGCGGCGCAGGGCATCCCGGCGGGTCGCATCAGCCTCATCACCAACGGAGTCGACCTGGACATCGCAGGCGGTGAGCACCCACCGGCCGACGTGGGCGTGCCCGACGACGCCTTTGTCGCCATGTACGTGGGCAATCACGGCACCTACTCGTCGCTGGGCACCGTGTTGCAGGCCGCGAAGATGCTGGAGGACGACCCGTCTATACGCATCGTCCTGGTGGGAGGCGGCGACCAGAAGCCCATGCTGCAGGAGATGGCTCGCGACCTCAGCCTGCAGAACACCACCTTCATCGACTCGGTACCCAAGCGCGCGGTGCCGTCGTATCTCGCGCGTGCCGATATCGGGCTCATCCCGTACCAGGACATGCCCTTGTTCGCGGGTGCGCTGCCCAACAAGACATTCGACTACATGGCCGCTGGCAGACCGCTGCTCGCCGCGGCACCAGTTGGCGAGCTGACCGGGCTCATCGACCGTGCCGACTGCGGCTGGAACGTGGCGCCGGAAGACCCTGCTGCCATGGCCGCCGCCATCCGCGACGCCGCCGCCAACCGGGCCACGGGGCTCGCCAGAGGCGCCCGGGGCCGGGAGTACGCACTGGCTGAATACGACCGTGCAGTGCTCGCAGCACGCTTCGTGCGACTGGTGGACGACCTCGCCGCATCCCCCCGTGCGCGCGGACGGCGGCGGCCTGCGAGATGACCATTGCACCGCCCGATGAACCGCTCCGCTACCGTGGTGAGCACGTGCAGCAGATCGTTCCCGACACCGAGGCTGGCAGCGCGCCAGCCACTCGTCCGGTCGGCGGCGCAGCGAAGCGTGCCCTCGACCTCATGGTCGCAGTGCCCGCGACGATCGCGCTCGCACCGGTCATGGCCGGCATCGCCCTCTGGGTGCGCCGCGACTCCGACGGCCCGGCCATCTTCCGCCAGGAGCGGGTGGGTGCGTTTGGCAAGCCGTTCAGGGTCCTCAAGTTCCGTTCGATGGTCATAAACGCCGAGCACATCGGGGCCGGGCTCGCCGTCACTGAGAACGACGACCGCATCACCCGCGCCGGTCGCATCCTCAGGCGCCTGTCACTCGACGAGCTGCCGCAGCTGATCAACGTGGTGAAGGGCGACATGAGCCTTGTGGGGCCCAGGCCCACAGTGCCATCGCAGGTAGCGCGCTACGACGCCACCCAACGGCGGCGGCTTCTGGCACGGCCCGGGGTGACCGGACTGGCTCAGGTGCGTGGCCGGGCATCCATCCCCTGGTCGGCGCGCATCGCGCTGGACGTGGACTACGTGGACAACTGGCGCATGGCCCGCGACCTGCGCATCCTCCTTGAGACGGTGCGTGTGGTTGTGCGTGGCGAGGGCTCATACCGCGGCGAGAGCGGCGGATTCGACCTCTCGGAGCGCACCGGTGGCTGACTCCCCGTCGGTGCTGCTCACCTGTGCCGGCCAGCGCGTGGATATCGTGCGGGCCTTCCGCGACGCCCTGCATCGCCGCGGCGAGCGTGGGCGGGTCATCGTGAGCGACCTCGACCCGCTGTCGCCATCGCTGTACGCGGCCGATCTGGTCGTGGCGCTGCCGCCCGTGGACGACCCGGGGTACGGGCGTGCGGTGGCCGATATCGTGGCGCGCGAGGGCGTGGGGGCCGTGCTTCCTCTCACCGATCTCGATCCGGTGATGCTGGCCGAGGCGGCACCGCTCATCGTTCAGGCGGGCGGGCGGGCATTCCTTCCCACCCCGCAAGTGGCGGCCGGGTGCCAGGACAAGTGGCTGTGCCACGAGATGCTCGAGGCGGCGGGACTTCCCTCGCCCCCCACCTGGCAACTCGGCACCGTCGATCAATCGTCGCTGCCCTTTCCGGTGATGATCAAGCCGCGCATCGGGTTCGCCGGTCGGTGGATCCACCGTTGCGACGACACCGACGAGCTCGACTTCTTCCTGGCACGCACCCCCGTCGCCAGCGTCATCCAGAAGGCACTCCCGGGTGAGGAGTTCAGCATCGACTGCCTGGGGTCACTGGACGCACGCGCCATCGGTGCGATTCCCCGCTCCATGCTGCAGAGCAAGGGCGGCGAGCAGATCAAGGGCGAGACGCTCGACGATCCACAGCTGGTGGACCTCGCGGCGCGCACCATCGAGGGAATCGGCCTGGTGGGCCCCTGCACCATCCAGTGCTTCCGCGAGAATGGCGACATCCTTGGCATCACCGACATCAACACCCGCTTCGGCGGGGGCTTTCCGCTGCCCCTCGCGGCGGGCGGCGACTACCCCGCGCTCATTCTGGCAATGGCTGCAGGTGAGGACCCCCCGCACCGGCTCGGAAATCACCGCGCGGGTGTCGTGATGACACGATTCCTCTCCGAACACATCCTCATGCGCGATGGTGAGGCACTCGTACCCATGGCGGACCGCGGTGAGGAGGCGATGACCAGTGGCATCTGATCGCGAGATCACTCTGGGGGATGTGGGGCGCACCATCTGGCGGGGCAAGTGGTACATCGTCATCGCCGCAGTGGTGGGGGCGGCCATCGGGCTTCTCTTCACCCTCACCTCAACCACCCAGTACACGGCGTCGGCAAAGGTGTATCTGGGCCAGGCCACGACCATGATGGGCAACCTCGCCCAGACCGCCGGCACCAACCCGCTCACCGCGGCCACGATCCTGCAGGGCGATGTGGTGGTGGACGCCGTGGCGGCGAAGACCGGCCTCACGCGGGCGCAGGTGAACGCCGGCTCTGACATCTCTGTGCCGCGGGCCCCCGGTACCACCAGCACCAACCAGCCTGCCATCGCCACCATCACCGCACGCACAGGGAGCACCGACACCTCCATCGCGCTGGCCAATGCCTACGCCGAGGTGGCGCTGGCGGGGGCCAACAGCGGCTACGCGAAGGTGCAGCAAACCCTCGAGAACCAGGTGCGCGTGGCAACGGCCGACGTGGCTGCCCTGCGGGCACAGGCCAGCCGGGGTGGCGGGAGCCAGTCGGCGATCATCTCCCAGCTTGCGTCGCTCCGCACTGACCTGGCCACCGCGCAGTTGCAGCTGGCCCGCGTACAGCAGATCGAGGCGCCGGCCGTGGTCTCGCTCGCGAAGAGCGCGTCGTCGTCCAGCAGCAGCAGCAACCGGATGCGCACGGCGATTATCGGTGGCCTCATCGGGCTGCTGCTGGGCACCG
>CAJAPZ010000164.1 GCA_903943955.1 uncultured Actinomycetes bacterium | reverse complement strand
CTCGAACCCCCGACACGCGGATTATGATTCCGCTGCTCTAACCAGCTGAGCTACTCCGCCAGATACCGCATCTACGGCGCCGCGGGACGGTAGCAAACAGTCCTCCCGCGAGGAGTCCACGCCGCTAGTCCAGAGCGATGTAATCGCTCCCCGTGATGCGATACATGTGAAAGCGGCCGTTCTTCAGATTGCCGTCGGGCGTGAATTGGATCGGGTTCCCTAAGAGTCTGGATGGCAGATTGGTGGTCGCAAGTGCTGCTGCCACGCCCGCCCGCGTCGCTTCCCCGTCCTTGCAACTGCGCAGCGCGGCGTCTGCGATTGACGTCATGGCGGCATATGCGGGGCCCCCAAACGGGGAGAAATCACCAAAGATCTCCTGATACAGCCGTATGACTTCGGCACCTGCTTTGGTCTTGCGCAGGTCGGGCGTGAACGAACTCACGTATGTGCCCGGCTGCGTGAACTCGCTTGGCATAAACACTGCGTCTCCGGCGATGATCTTGGGGTTGCGTCCGGTGGCGCGCAGTTGGCGCACGAACAGATCGGCGTCGCTCGGGTTGAAGAATGGGATTACCACGACCTGCGTGTCCCGTGGAATGCGGGAAATAACAGGTCGGTAATTCCGCCCTGCGACGGGCGCCACGAGTTGCGCAGTGGGAGTGATGCCTTCTGCGGCAAGTGAGCGCGTGATGCTCGCCGCCAATCCCTCGGAGTACGGCTCTGGGTTATGCACGATTACGACCTTGCCACCTCCCAGCGGTCCGGCGATGAAGTCCCCGATCGTTGACCCCTGAATCGAATCGTCGGGGACCACTCTGTGAAACCCCTTGAATTGACCGTTGGCCAGATCGGTGCGCGTGGCGCTCGGTGAGACCCAGGCGATACCCGCCTTGTCGAGGATCGGACCGATGGCCAGGGTCACCCCAGATGACTTCGGTCCAACCATGCCCACCGCGACCTGGCTCGACGCGATCTTCCGGGCTGCCTTCACCCCTTGGGCGGGGTTGTTGTTCACCGGTAAGGGGAGGATGGTGAACGCCGTCCCACGGTCATTGTTGAATTTGTCGAGCGCTACTCTCGCCCAGTTCATAGTGCTGCCGTCGTCGCCACCCCGATCACCGTACGGCGCCATCACGGCGATCGTGCCCGTGCAGGTGTCGGTCACGCCGGACCCGCTGGTCGCAGATGGTGCGGAGTTGTCTCCAGCGCCGCAGCCGGCGGCAAGGGGCAATGCCGCCGCCAGCGCAAGGGCCGAAATGATTGATCGGCTGCGGCTCACCAGAAGAACGCCGCGCCGAGGATGCACAGCCCGAGGACTGATCCACTCACGCTGATCAGTGCCAAACGGGCGCCGCGTGATTCGAACACGCCCGACAGACCACCGGCGAGAAATGCGACGGTGAGGAGCGCCGCGATGAACTCCAACCGGTGAGACCGCGTGAGGTTTTCGCGCGCCGATTCAACCTCAGCGTCGGCACGGGCGGTGGCGGCCTGCGCATCGACAACCTTACCGGGTGCGTTCCAATCGGGATTGCCAGAGGCGAATGGGGTGCGGGGCCGAACGGCCGACGGCTGGACCTCCCACCATCCCACTGCCCGCCGAGTGGCGGTGCTCATCATCGCCAGAATGCTGGCTGCCTGTGTGGCGTTGCCTGCCTGCAGTGCGTTCTGGTACTCGATGAATAGCTGGCGATCGCCGCTGATGCTGCGCTCGGCTTCGGACGCGAGCGTATTGGCGTCGTTCACCGCCTGGGTGGAGAGCGTAAAGGCCTCGACTGCGTGTCCGGAGAGCACCTGCGCCCGCCATGCCACGACACCGGCGGTGAGCGCCGCGAAACCGAGCACGATTGCGAGCGCCAGGCCGAGGCCGCGGGGCAGATGTGCATGCGCCTGATCACCATGCCCGCTCGCGTGTCCCACGCTCACGATTGGCGGCCCCGTTCGCGCATCTTCGCGCGCAGCGCACTACGGCCCATGCCGATCATTGGCCCCGCCACCCGGTGGACGCGTCCGAGCACATCGTCAAGTGCATCGGTGAACCAGTGGATGTCGTCGTCGCTGATGACGTAGGGGGGGAGAAGGCGGATGATTGCTCCGTGGCTACCGGTGACCTGGGTCAGCACGTGATGCCGATCGAGCAATGGAATGACCACCATCTGCGGGAACAGGCTTTCGTGGGCGGCCCGCATGGCCCGCCAGGCCACCTTGCGCGCAGGACTGCGGGGCGCCTGCAGTTCGATGGCCACCATGCACCCCATTCCACGGGCTTCCTTCAGCACGTCGTGGCGATCCCTCAGGGCGTTGATCTGGTCAACCAATCGCCTCCCCTGCACTGCACTGCGGTTCACCATGTCATCGGCATCAAGTACGTGCAGCGTGGCGAGGCCGGCTGCCATGGCCAGGTTGTTGCGGCCGAAACTCGATGAGTGAACCCAGCAGCGCTCCATGCTGCTGAATACCGACTGGTAGATGGACCGGCGGCACACCATGGCTGCCACCGGCACATACCCACCCGACAGTGCCTTGCTGGTGCAGATGATGTCCGGCTCGAGCCCCCAATGCTCAAACGCGAACATGCGGCCCGTGCGCCCCCACCCGGTGGCCACCTCGTCGCAGATGAGCAGGGTGCCGTGCCGCTGGCACAGATCCTGCACGCCCTGCAGGAAGCCGTCCTCCGGAATCAGGACGCTGTGGCCGGGAATGCACTCCATGATGACCGCGGCGGTTTCCTCGCGGACCAGCACGCGCTCGAGGCCCACCAGGTCGCCCGCGGCCACCTCGTCGCTTGCCAGAAGCTGGCCAAACCCCTCACGAAACTCCTCGTTGCCCATGGCCGACAGCGCCCCGAGCGTGAGCCCATGCCAGCCGCCGGTGAAGTGGCACATGCGATCGCGCCCGGTGTGGGCGCGCGCAAACTTCATCGCAGCCTCCACGGACTCGGTACCCGAATTGCAGAAGTACACGGCGTCGAGGTGAGGAGGGGTGCGCTGCACGATGGCCTCGGCCAGCAGGCCCGAGAGCAGCGCGCAGTCCATCTGCACCATGTTGGGTAGGTCCATGTCGAGCACATCACGGATGGCACCAGCGACCACGGGGTTGTTGCGCCCGACTGCCGCCACGCCGAAGCCCCCGAGCATGTCGAGGTACTTCACGCCGTCCCTGTCCCACAGGTGCGCTCCCTCACCGCGCGAG
Organism: uncultured Actinomycetes bacterium; assembly: GCA_903943955.1. Taxonomy (GTDB): domain Bacteria; phylum Actinomycetota; class Thermoleophilia; order Miltoncostaeales; family Miltoncostaeaceae; genus SYFI01. The sequence goes on along the minus strand of CAJAPZ010000164.1, from coordinate 18,466 downwards.
TAGACGCGGTCGAACCCGATGGTGCGGAACACGTCAACCAGCGTGGGGTTCACGTACTGCTCGTGCAGTTCGTAGTTCTCGCCGAGGCGATTGGCGACGATGTTCTTGATGTCGTAAGCCATGGATGGAAGGTAGCGGTCGGATGGTCCTTTCATGTCCATCAATGTGGGGAGTGCGGACCTTCGTCATCGCTCCGTTGCGCGCCACACTGTCCGCTGCCCGCGTAACGCCGGGGTACCTCACGGCGCAAACCCCGGGTGGTCGACATCGCGCCACCCGCGACGGCATGCTCCCATCCAAATTAGGGCTTTGGGTAGCGGGATCGTCAACAATGCGTTTTGTGAGCACCTATCGTGATCTTGTTGCCAGCGGGTTCAGCGAGACCGCCTCCGACTACGACGGCGCAGTCCGTTTCAACATCGAGGGGGCCCAGCGTCTGGTCATGGCGATCCCCCCCGGCGACTACAACGACGTGCTCGACGTGGGATGCGGCACGGGGTGGGCAACTCAGGCGCTCATCGACCGCTTCAGCCCGGCGCGTGTGACCGGCGTTGACCCGTCAGAGGGAATGCTCGAACAGTTCGAAGCCAAGTTGGGTGCGATTGACGGCATCGACGTGGCGCTGGTCCAGGCGGGCGTTGAGGACATGCCCGTGGCCGAGGCGTCGTTCGATCTGGCCATCTGCTCAATGGCCTACCACTGGTTCCCACGTCGCTGGGATGCTGCGAAGGCCATCGCACAGGCGCTGAAGCCGGGCGGCGTGGTGGCCATTCTCTGCTCGGGCAAGGGCGGCGAGCAGGCGTATCGCGACGTCATCGCCGACGTCGAGCCCATCAACTACGCATGGCTCGGCGCCTTTGACGGCAACCTGCGCGACATCCCCGAGATGGAGGGCTATCTCGTGGCCGCGGGCCTGGATCCCATCGACATCTGGATGGAGCGCCGCGTGCGGCACACCACGGTCGAGGCCTACATGGAGCGCATGCGTGTGGTGGCGGGCCACATCATCGGCGACCCATCCGAGCCGGAGATCGCTGACTGGTTGTCGAAGGTGGAAGAGAAGATGCGCGAGCGGTCGGGATCGCGTGGCTGGACCTACGACTTCATGAAGTTGTTCGCCACCGCACGGAAGCCGGCATGACCCGCTCGTTGCGTATCGTGGCAGCGTCCCTCGCAGCGCTCGGCACCACCGCTGCGACCTCCCTGGCCGCGTACCCCCGCCACGCCGCAATCCTCGTGGCCGTCGAGGCGCCCATGAGCGGCGAGGGGTCGCAAGATGGGCTCGACCAGTTGCGCGGTGTCGAGTTGGCGGCGCGTCAGGCCAACGCGCAGGGAGGGGTGCTCGGGCGATTCATCAAAGTGGTGCGCGCCGACGACCTCGGTGACCCCGGGAAGGCCATGTCGACGTTCCGCCACGTCGCCCGGATGAATGCCGACGCGCTCATTGGCCCGTACAACTCGTCGGTTGCCGTCATCAACCTTCCGTCGTACGTGAAGGCGCGCATCATCCCGGTGCAGATGGCATCCACCGACGCCACGAGCGGCATCGGCATCAACGTGCAGCCCAAAACCCGCCAGATCGCCCCAGTGGAGATCGACTGGATCACACGTGAGTGGGCCCCACAGCGTGTGGCGATCCTGGCTGGGCAGTCCACATTCCTTGCCGGGCAGGCCGACCTCATGGAATCCGCGCTCACCAAGGTGGGGGTGGGGGTCACCCGCATTCCCATTACTGCGGGTCAGGACGACTATTCGGCTGAGGTGGGCCAGGCACTGGCATCGGGTGCGAACGCGCTCTACGTCAGCACAAAGCTGGCAGAGGGTGTGAAGATCGCCACTCTCCTGGCTGGGTCCGGGAGCGAGGCGAAGTGCTTCCTGGGCTTCGCAAATCAGGACCCGAGCTTCGTCGAGAAGGCTGGGGTGCCCGTGAGCCAGCGCTGTGTGTTCAGCGGCGTGGCTGCACCCACCCAAATGCCGACCGCCAAGGCCTACGTACGTGACTACCGGCGCGCCTTCGGCATCGAGCCCGCCACGTGGGGCGTGTTCACGTACGACTCCGCCCGCGTGCTGTTTAAGGCCATGCGCGAGGCGGGCACCGTGAACTACGCGGCCGTGATGAGGCGCTTGCGCCACACCAGTGGCTTTCGAGGCTCCACCGGCACCATCACCATCGATCCGGTGAGCGGTGATCGTCGCAAGGTGGCGGCCACCGTGCTCACTGTTGACGATGCCGGACGCTTCGTGCTCGCCCCCCGCTGACCGCCTGCCCTGCGGTTAGGGGCGCTGGTCGTGATGAACTGAAGCAGCGGTACCGTTGTGTTGACGTCCGTCGATCTGCGGTGGCATCTAAAGGGCGTCTCACCGCGTGGAGCTTCCGCTGAGTCAGCCGCCCCGATGACGCATCGCAACTGGGAGGGGCCGGCCGAAACGATTCGGGACGCCGAGGTGGAGCATGCCAGTGGTAGCGTCTGTTTTCCACACCGTCGTATGGCGTAAACTGTGAGCCAGCAGGGCGGGCGATCGAGAGAGTGGGATTTCATCGATATTGGGCCGAAGAGCGTAGGCGACCACAGCAGCCAGCGCATCGCGCCGCCGCCGGAGACTTCAGCCGTTCTTCAGGACACGCCTCCCGCGCCGCAGGCCTCGATCCGGGCAGATGGAGCTGATATTCCCGCCCCCCCGCCGTGGGCCCACGAGATCATTCAGGGCGGCATGGGCGCTGGGGTATCGGGATGGAAACTCGCCCGAGCGGTGAGCCTCACCGGGCATCTCGGCGTGGTGTCCGGCCTCGGCCTCGACGTCATGGTGACCCGCCAGCTTCAGAGAGGTGATCCCACGGGGGATTACCGCCGGGCACTCGCGCACTTTCCCATCCCGGGCATCGCCCAGCAGGTAATCGATCGATACTTCGTGGAGGGGGGGATCGGCGAAGGGGCACCGTTTCGGGCCATACCCCAGCTGGTGGTTCATCCCAGCCGTGACAGCGCCCGGCTTGCCGTTGTCACCAACTTCGCAGAGATCTTCCTGGCCAAGGAAGGGCACGACGGTTCCATTGGGGTGAACTATCTCGAGAAGACTCAGATGGCCACACCTGCCGTGGTGTACGGCGCCATGCTCGCTGGGGTGGACTACGTGTTGATGGGCGCGGGTGTGCCTGCGGAGATCCCGAATCTTCTCGACGCGTTCGCGTCCGGTCGCGAGGGCGAGTTGACTCTCGCGGTTCATGGTGGCGACGCCGCGACCGCTCCCTCGGTGTCATTCTCGCCCGAGAGCATCCTGGGCTATGCACCGCCACTGGCCCGGCCACGCTTTCTCGCCATCGTGTCGTCAACCATGCTCGCCACATACCTCTCACGCGAGGACCGCACCCGGCCCGATGGCTTTGTGGTGGAGGGCATTTCTGCCGGCGGGCACAGCGCCCCGCCCCGTGGCCGCCTCAGGCTCGAGGACGACGGCCAGCCCGCGTATGGACCGCGCGACGCGGTGGAACTGGCCACGGTGCGGGCGCTGGGTCTGCCGTATTGGCTGGCGGGGGGCTATTCCAGCCCCGAGCGTCTGCTTGAGGCGAAGCAGACGGGCGCAGCTGGTGTTCAGGTGGGCTCGGCCTTCGCCCTCTGCGCAGAGTCAGGGCTCGTGCCGGCAATCCGTCGCTCGCTTCGTACGGCGGCCACTGCCCGGACGCTGCGGGTTCATGCCGACCCCCGGGCATCGCCCACCGGATTCCCATTCAAGGTGGCTCACCTCAACGGAACCCTTTCGGACGAAGCGGTATATGCGGAACGGTCCCGGGTGTGCGATGTGGGATATCTCCGAACGCCGTACCGCACGGCGTCGGGGCGCATTGGCTACCGCTGTCCGGCCGAGCCCATCGACGACTTCGTGCGAAAGGGCGGACTCCCCGCCGACGCTGTTGACCGTCGCTGTCTCTGCAATGGCCTCGTGTCAGCCATCGGGCTCGGCCAGCGCCTTGGGAACGGTGCCACCGAGCCGCCGATCGTCACCATCGGGCACGACCTCACGTTCCTGCCGCACCTGATCGGTGATGGCGACGGCGCCGATGAGTACTCGGCTCGGCAGGTGATCGACTATCTCACGAGCCGCCGGGGACCCGCGGCGGTCTAGCCGCGCCGGATGAAGGTGGTCTGCATCGGGTTGTCGAGACCGTTGATGAGACGCATGGTCTGACGTGGCCCAGGTGCGGTGTACCGGGTACCCAGTGCCGGTGTGGCGCCGGGCCCCCCATCGTTGTAGAGCGGGTGGTACCCGTTGCCCTGTGCGGGAATGCGCACCGTCACAAGCTTGCGCATGGCCGCCTCGCTGCCCTTCAGCACGATGTCGATCTGGTTCTCGCTGTCATCCTGAAGGCACTGGTTGAACTGCTTCGGCGTGGCCTTCGTGGTGCGGTCGGCGATACCCACGATCGTGATCGGCTCGCCGTCGATCAGGTACTCATGATTCGCCTTCATGAGCGGCACGAGCGTCCCGGACTTCGTGCGCGCCACCAGCTGGAAGAATTTGCGGTACTCGTTGGGGTACATCGCGCGCAGGCCATCCGGCGAGAACGCGCCGCCGAGGGTCGCAATGCGCACGCGGTACTGCGCCTGTGCGGCTCCGAATACGGCCACGCCGTCATTCGGCAGCAGCCCGCCGCGGAGAACCGCTGGCCCGCCCTCACCTGAGGTTGACATGTGGGTGAGCTTGGCGGCGATCATGCGGGGGCCGGTCCAGGTGGTGGGATCCGCAGACTGATCGTCGTAGGGGGTGCGGTCGTTTGTGCCGGTGAGGCCAACGGCACTCACAAGTCGTCCCTTGGGCCCCACGAGCTGAAGCGGCGTGAGATCGGGAATGACCCGTACCGAGACGGGGTAGAGGGACTCCGGATTGCTCTTGGGCAGGCGGTTGCCCAACGCCGCGGCGTTCATTACCACCGTGGTGCCCTCGTTGTACTCAAAGTTGGGCCCGACCGATGCGTTGTCGGGAATGACCTTGCTGCCGTTGCTGAGGGTGATCTCGAAGTCGCTCCCCTGCAGAGTGCTCGGCCGCGGCGGCCATGAGAACTGCACCTGGACCACGTCCCAGTTCACAGCGTTGAAGGCTGGGCCCCACGCCTGCACGTACTGGGCTGTGCCGATGGCGGTGGTGTACGCCCACGGAGTGGTGCTCCAGTGGGCGGGCGCCACACACGTGACGTTGTCGTTCCATGCCCCGCCAGCGGCAAGCACGAACGCCCGCGCCTGCTCCAACGTCTGATCCTTGTTTCCGGTGTCCAGGCCCGGGGTCCCGATGATGTCGGTGAAGTTGAGGCTTACTCCCATGATGCGGGGGGTCTTTGCCCACATGTCGGATGCGATGAGGATGTCGCGGTGCTGCGCCGTGTTCACCGGACCCGGCGCCTGGGCAAGGGCTGCACCGGGCACCACAAGGGCCAAGCCGGCGATGGCAACGATGGCAGTGCGCAAGGACGGAGTGACGACAGGCATGGAAGCTCCACGGTTGGGAAGGGGGATAGGGGACATGCCATCTGGGGGAGTCCGCTAATGGTACCCATGGCGGTTAATGTGGGCGACCGCCATGGGTACCTCGGCTGTGGTCCCTCGGATCTGCACTGACCCGTCCTCACTCCTGAATGCGCGCTATGAGGTGAGCGGCGTCACCGCCCAGCTGCCGCGGTAATTGGGGAATGCGTGATGGCAATACTGCGAACAGCCGGGGTTCTGGATGCTCATGGAGGGAGCACCGCTGCCGTACCAATTCTCGATGCAGGCGAAACCGAATGACGTGACGGTGCACTCGCGATAGGCCTCGAGTGTCTGCGCGCTCACGGCGTAGTAGAGATCGACGGCATTCGGGTACAGGCAGATATACCCAGGCGCTGCGGATGGGTTCTCATACGATCCGGTGCAGTTGCTTGTCCCATAGCCGCCGAAAGTCACGCCGGTGATAGGGGTCTCCCACGAACTGGAGAACGACCAGTTCGCGACATTGCTCCCGATAAGTGATGCGATTGCGACGAACGTCCCGCCAACCGTCTTGAACTGCGCCGTACCGATTGCATTCGTGAAGATCGCACCCGTGCGGTTCGCGCTCGTGAAGTTCGCGCCGGTGAGGGTTGCGCCCGTGAAGTTCGCATTCGTGAGGTTCGCGCTGGTGAGGTTCGCGCTCGCGAAGTTCGCGTTCGTCAAGGTCGCACTCGTAAGGTTCGCGCTCGTGAGGTTCGCGCTCGTGAAGTTCGCCCCGGTGAGGTTGGCCTTACTGAAGTTGGCACTGGTGAGATCAGCCCCCGAGCAGTTTGGGTTGCACGACGGCGCTGGCTGCGCCTGATGCGACCCTTTTCGCGTAACGGGCGGTCCGAAGTGGGCGCCCTTCAGCTTTGCCCCACCGAAGTCGGCACCACGCAACTTCGTGCCATTGAACCGCGCGCCGCGAAGATCGGATCCGCTGAAGTCGGCGTGGCGCATCGTGGCGCGGTGGAAGTGCGCCCCCCGCAGGTCGGCCCCCCGGAAGTCGGCGTGAGACATCTTTGCGCGGTAAAAGCGTGCGCCGCGAAGGTCGAGCCCTGCCAGATTTGCCCGGTGGTGCGTGACGCCATGGCAGGCGGCATTCTGCTTCACCGTGCAGGTCTTCGTGCCGGTGCCGAGGTCTGTCGGCTGGGTGGCAAGGGCAATTGGTGTTGAGACGGCAAGGCCCGCTGCTGCAAGGGCGGTGAGGGTTCGGGGCCCCATAGGGAGTCTCCAAGCTTCGTTGTGCGCGTGGTGGGAGGGTAACGGTGGGAGAAGCGAGCCGGTGGCCTCTGCGTTCCGTAAGCCCACGCCCCAGCAGTGCCGGCGGCCAGGCCCACCCGAGGGCCGACATCTCGCGTTGTCATCGGGCCCTTTCGGCCCCCGTGGCTCGCGAGGCGGGGCCGTAAGCCAGGCGTAGTCCCCTGGTTGAACAAGGGGAAGCAAACGCATTTGTTTTGAGACTTTCCAGCGTTCGGAGTGTCGGTGTGCGTTGCGCCTCGGAAGTAGCGGGACCGCGAAGGGGATCGCACGAGAGTACGCGTGTTGATTGCGCCCCCAGATCGCCAACATATGCATGATCCACCTCCACACCGGCTCGGCTTCGGAGTCGGTGTGGAGGTGCTGCGGGGGCAGGGGCGTCTGCCGTGCGCTCATGAGAGTGGCGGGGGCTTAGCCCCGGGTAACCACCGGCCCGGCCTTGATGCTGATCGCCTTCGGGATAAGGCCGGGATTCGCGGCTACCCACTCCTTGGCCGCGACGTTTGACTTCTCCGCACTCTCAAGGCTGTCGTAGACGGTCACCGAACGCATCTCACCGCCCGGCTCGCCCACGTCGATCCAGTAGTAGGCGATGAATCCGGGAATGGCCTGGAAGATGGGAACCAGTTCATCATCGATCCGCTGGTTCAATTCGGCCGTCTCTCCGACGTTCTCGTACGACCGGACCGTGGCGTATGCCGGTCCGTCCGTGGCCGCGGCGGCCGCGGTGCTCTGGGAGGCGGAGTCGGAGGAGCCGCAGCCCGCCAACATGGGAAGTGCCATGGCGGCCACGAGGGCCGTGGAAACAATTATCTTTTTCATAACATCGGTCTACATGACATAGATCGACATTGCCTGTCGCGCGACAAAACAGAGAACCTGCGCACTGGCCCCGCTCAGAAGAAATCCCTCGTGAATCTTCGTTTTAGGATGGCCACTGCGGTGTCCGTCGCCGCCAGTCTTGAGCAGTCATCGAACTCCCCTCACGCCTCGCATTCATCCGCCTTCCGTCGCGCTGAGTGCTCTAACAATGCGGTCGCAGCAAGCACGCAGTCAAGTGATGGCCACACCTCCGACGGTCCCGCGATGCCATTCGTGGGGCAGGCCTCCCCGCTCCTGCGCCTCTGGTACACAGAGGAATCGACAATGGCAGGAGGCGGACATTGAGTACATCAGGGAAGAGCGCGGCTGAGGGCTTCACCAGGGGCGCGGAGAGCTACGACCAGGCGGTGCGCCACAACATCAGTGGCTCGGACCGCTTGATCATGTCCCTGCCGGAAGGTGATTACCGCAAGGTCCTTGACGTCGGCTGCGGCACGGGTTGGACGTCGGCAGCCATGGTTCGGAGGTTCAGCCCGGCCCGTATCGTGGGCGTGGACCCGTCGGAGGGAATGCTCGAACAGTTCGCAACCAAACTTGGTGAAGAGTTCCCTGACGTTGAGGTGGAACTGCGGGCCGAAGACGTGATGGACATGGGTGTGCCGGATGGTGCATTCGATGCCGTGATCTGCGCCATGGCCCTGCACTGGTTCGCCGACAAGCCCGGGGCCGTGGCCCGCATGGCGCGCGCGTTGAAGCCCGGCGGGGTGCTGGCAATCCTCACGGCGGGGCGCGGTGGTGAGGACGCCTGGCGCGAACTTCTGGAACGCGTGGATGCCCCCGCGGCGTGGACTGGATGGTTCGCAACGAACCAGCGCGATGTTGACGAGATGGACGCCGACCTGCGTTCCGCAGGTCTCGAGCCGCTTGACGTGTGGATGGAGCGCCGTCGGCGCCACACGGACCCGGACGCCTTCATGGCCCGAACACGATCAGTCGCCGCCCATCTTCTGGAGAACCCGCCCGGGGGCTACAGCGATCTCGATCAGCGCATCGAGAGAGGGCTCCACGGTGCCGCGGGCCCTGATGGCTTCACCTACGACTATTGCAAGCTGTTCGCGGTGGCGCAGAAGCCATCCGAGTGATCCCGTTGATCAGCTTCGAGACCGGCAGATGGACCTTGGGGGCTGGCGGTGTATTGGACCTGGCGGCGAGTAGATGCCGCCCTCTTGGGTGAGCCAGCCCTGCTCGGGCGGTCCCTCGCATGCTGATGACGCGTGTTCGTTGAGCGACGGGAACGATCGTGCATCTGCGCGCAAAGGCGTAAGCCGAGTAGCGGACTCGAACCGCTGACCCCCTCCTTACCATGGAGGTGCTCTACCAGCTGAGCTAACTCGGCGAGGTCGGCGCCGTCGCGCCGGGGCGGGAGTGTAGACGAGCCACGCCCGCACGTCCCACCACTCTGATCACGTGCTTCTGGAGCCCCGGGGCACACGGCTCGCCTTGCGCGCCTCAACCTGTTCCGGAGCGAGGGAGATCTTTGTTTTTGTGGGTTTGAACACCCTGCTGCCGCGCGATGCGTACATCACCTTGGCGAGGGGGTCACGGAAGCCGGAGTTGGTCCAGTTGTCTTCCTGGCCCAGGCGCTTGGCCATGCGACCTACCTCGTCGAGCTGGTCGGGAAGCACCATGGTGATGGCACGCCCGGTGCGGCCGGCACGGGCGGTGCGGCCCACCCGGTGGGTGTAAGTGTCGTGATCATCCGGCGGGTCGAAGTTCACCACCAGGCCGATGTCGTCGAGGTCGATTCCGCGAGATGCCACATCGGTGGCTACCAGCACGCGGATCTTGCCGTCGGCGAAGCTCTTAAGAGTCTTCTCGCGCACCGCCTGGCTCAGGTCGCCATGCAGCTCCTTGGCACCCAGACCCAGCTTGTTGAGGCGCTCGGTCAGTCGGGCGGCCCCGCGGCGGGTGCGGCAGAACACCAGCGAGAGATCCTCTTCGTCCTTGACGATCTCAATGAGGGTCTCGGTGCGGTCGGATGGCTCGACGGCGACGAACGACTGCGCGAGGCGCTCGGACAGGGCGATGTCAGTGCCGGGGTCATCCTCGGTCTCGATCAGGCCGGGGCTTCGGGTCATCTTGTTGGCCAGACGGGCAACCTCGCCATCGAGGGTGGCCGAGAACAGCATGGTCTGGCGGTCGTCGGGGATTCCCTTGAGAATCGCCTCGACCTGCGGGATGAACCCCATGTCGAGCATGCGGTCGGCTTCGTCGAGGATGAGCACCTCGAGCCTGGAGAGGTCAATCAGCTTCTGGCGCATCAGGTCGAGCAGGCGACCCGGGGTGGCCACGATGAAGTCGGCGCTCGCGGCCTTCTTGGCCTGACGGTCAAGGGGCACGCCGCCGTAGGCCACTGCGGTCTTCAAATTGAGCGCGGCGGCGATGGGCTCCACCTCGGAGGCGATCTGCGACGCCAACTCGCGGGTGGGAGCCAGCACAAGAGCGCCCGGGTATCCATGCGGCTCGTTCAGGAACTCCACCGTGGGAATGGTGAAGGCGAGGGTTTTGCCCGATCCGGTGGGAGCGCGCACTGTGAGGTCGCGTCCCTCGAGGGCCTCGGGGATCACCATCTCCTGTACCGGGAAGGGGGCGGTGAAGCCCTTGCCGTCGAGCACTGCGCAAACAGGCTCGCTTACGCCGAGATCGGCGAAGGTTGCGTCGGACATTCAGTTGTTCTCCTTGCGGCAGACGCCGCGGTGGACGAGGAACCATCCACCGAGAACAACGAGTCGTTGCGGGGGTGCTTCCTCACGGCACATGGCCATCTGCCATGTGCTCGGGTTCCACCGTATCAGGAGTTCCGCTGGCAACCCGCATGGTGGGTCGCCGCTGGTAGCCTCATCGGCCGTGGCGGAGCGTTCCTCAATTCTCGACGGCGTGCGTGAGCGATTCGCCGCATCCACCGACTTCACCGTCGGGCTGGAGGAGGAGTACCAGCTTCTCGACCCCGTCACGTGCGGCCTCGTCCCGCGCTTCAACGATCTGGTTGATGCCGCCCCGGCAGACCTTGCCCCGCATCTGGCTGGGGAGCTCATCTCAAGTGAGATCGAATACCGCACCGATGCCCATCCGGGGTTCGTCGATGCGGCTCGGGATCTGTGCGAAGGGCGCCTCGCTGTTGCCGGGCTCTCCGCCGCGCAGGGAGTGGCCATCGGTATCACGGGGTGTCACCCCTTCAGCCGCTGGCAGGCCCAGCAGATCATCGACACGCCGCACTATCAGCGGGTGGAGGACGAGCTCGGCTATATCGCGTGGATCAACAACACGTGGTCACAGCACCTTCACGTGGGGATCCGCGACGCCGACCGGGCAATCGCAATCTGCACGGCCATGCGAAGCGTGCTGCCCGAGATTCTCGCGTTGTCGGCCAACAGCGCGGTGTACGAAGGACGCCTCACGCGGCTGCACTCCACCCGCACATCGCTGTTTACCCGCTCATTCCCGCGGTGCGGGATCCCCGACCCGCTCCGCGACTTCGCCGAGTACGAAGCGTTCGTGCACCTGCTTGAGCGCACCGGGTCGGTCGTTGAGAGCACGCAGATCTGGTGGAGCATTCGGCCGCATCACAGGTTTGGCACCATCGAGGTGCGCATCGCCGACGGCCAGACCGAGATGGTTGAGGCGCTGGCCGTGGCCGCGCTGTCGTTGGCACTGGTTGCTCAATTTGCCGCTGACTACGACGCAGGCGTTCCCCTCCCCGAACATGCCGGGCGGTTCATCGAGGAGAATCTGTGGCGTGCCCAGAAGCACGGACTCGAGGGTCGCATGATCGACCTTGACCGGGGCGACGACCGCCCCACATCGGATGCCATCCGTGCGCTGGTTGAGCGCACGGCGCCCGTCCACGAACAACTCGGCCTCGCGCCGTTCATCACACAGATCCCCGTCATGCTGAAGAACGGAAATGGTGCCCAGCGCCAGATCCGCGCCTTTCAGCAGGGAGAGGACCCCGCAGTGACCCATGCCCGGGCCGTCGAACGAACTCGGCAGTCCGTGGAAGAAGCCCTTGAACTCGTTGGGACGGTGAAGAGCATATGAGCGACGACCAGTCGACTCCCGAAGGCCCTGAAAACCCCGAAGGTGCGGAAGAGCGTGAGCTCACGCAGGAGGAGATGGCCGCCGCGGAGATGCTCCGGCGCCTCATGACCACTCCTGTGCAGGACGTGGTGATGCAGACGATGGCGACGTTTACCGACATGGCCGCCATCCGGATGGGAATGGGGCCCCGCGCAGAGCAGGACTTCGACATGCCCCAGGCCGGACTCGCCATTGAGGCACTCCGCGCCCTGCTTGGGGTCGCAAATGCGGTGATGGGGCCTGAGGCCGCAAAGCCGTTCACCGAGCCGCTCGCGCAGTTGCAGATGGCATTCGCCGAACTGATCGAGGCTGCCAAGGCCGCGAAGGAGGAAGCTGGAGAGGGTGGTGCCACAGGCACGCCTCGATCGGCACCAGCACCCAGTGCGCCTGCGGGTGGCGACGGCGACGCCCTGTGGACCCCGGGCAGCCCGGAGCAGGGCGGCGGCGGCTCCATCTGGACGCCGGGTAGCTAGCGGTGGCCGGGCAGCGCGCTGAGATCGGCGTCTTCGGGGGGTCGGGCTTCTACTCATTTCTCGACCACACCGAAGAGGTGGTGGTGGAGACCCCGTATGGAGATCCCAGCGCGCCGGTGGTGATCGGTGAGGTCGGAGGGCGAAGTGTGGCCTTCCTGCCGCGCCATGGCCGCAGTCACGACCGGCCGCCGCACACCATCAACTACCGGGCCAACGTGTGGGCGATGAAGGAGCTTGGCGTCAGCCACATCCTGGGGCCGTGCGCCTCGGGCAGCCTTCAGGCCGAGGTGGGAATCGGAAGCTTTGTGGTGTGCGATCAGTTCGTCGATCGCACAAATGCGCGCAAGGACACCTTCTACGACGGTCCCATGAGCACACACGTGAGCAGTGCCGACCCGTATTGCCCGGTGCTTCGTGGGCTGCTCGTGGCCGCCTGTCGGGACCTCGGCATCGACGTGCACGACGGCGGTACCGTCGTCGTGGTGCAGGGACCACGCTTCTCCACCCGGGCCGAGAGCAAGTGGTATTCGTCGATGGGCTGGGACGTCATCAATATGACCGCCTACCCCGAGGGGCACCTCGCCCGCGAGATGGAGCTCTGCTACGCCAACGTGTCGCTCATCACCGACTACGACGTGGGTCTTGAGGATATGCCGGGCATCGAGCCGGTCACCGTGAAGGAGATCGTGGAGACCTTTCAGCGCAACAACGAGCGGCTTCGTGATCTCCTGTTCGCGGTCATTCCCCGTATCCCGGGACAGCAGGATGGCCTTTGTTCAACGGCCCTTACGCATGCGGTCATCGGCCACTAGCCGTCATCCGGGAAAGCGGATTCTCCGGAACTGCTGCATGACGAGGCATTTCCGCCGAGGCCTCTGATAGAAAACCGCGTCGCACCGGGAGGTCATTCCGACTTTTCCGGGCGCACCCGCGGACCAAGGCGTCCGCCCCGTTCGGGGTGGTGTCAGCCGGCCGCGTTCGTATCCCCAGACCTGGAGGGCGTTCTTGGCCGGCTTCCTGTCGGACAACAGTGCATGGGTTGCGCTCGTATGTGGGCTTCTCGCCATCGCATACGGCCTCGGTCTTGCCGCATACATTCTTCGTCAGCCCGCGGGCAACGAGAAGATGCGCGAGATCGCCGCAGCAATCCAAGAGGGCGCGAAGGCGTACCTCAATCGTCAATACGCGATCATTGGCGTTGTTGCCTTGGTCCTGTTCCTCCTGATCGGCTTCCTCGGCAGCACGGTTGATTCGTCGCTGCTTGGCTGGAAGGCCGCAATCGGGTTCCTTATCGGTGCCGTGGCATCTGCCGCGGCCGGCTTCATCGGAATGAATGTCTCGGTGCGCACCAACGTGCGCACCGCCGAGGCAGCCCGCGGCGGTCTCAAGCCCGCCCTGAGCGTGTCATTTAAGGGTGGCACCGTCACCGGCATGCTGGTGGTGGGTCTCGGGCTTCTTTCCGTGTCGACCTACTTCCTCATCCTGGGCGCTGACAAGGACGCCGTGGGCCCGCTCGTGGGTCTCGCCTTTGGTGGTTCGCTCATCAGCGTGTTCGCCCGTCTGGGCGGCGGTATCTTCACCAAGGGCGCCGATGTCGGCGCCGACCTCGTGGGCAAGGTTGAAGCGGGCATCCCTGAGGATGACCCCCGCAACCCCGCCGTTATCGCCGACAACGTCGGTGACAACGTTGGCGACTGCGCCGGTATGGCAGCGGATCTCTTTGAGACCTACGCCGTCACCACGGTCGCAGTGATGCTTCTTGGTTCGCTGTTCTTTGCAGGCAGCTCCATGAACGCGATTATGTTCCCGCTCATTCTGGGCGCGGCATCGATTCTCACTTCGATCGTGGGCACCTGGTTTGTGCGCCTCGGCAAGCACAACTCCATCACCGCTGCGCTCTACACGGGCCTCGGTGTTGCTGCTGTTCTGTCGGCACTTATCTTCATCCCGCTCACGAAGTGGCTTATGGAAGGTGTGACTCCCGGCGGTGCAAATGGGGTCATCCCCGGCTCGTGGGCCAACTATTACTGGGCAGCACTCATCGGCCTTGTGGTCACCATCCTTCTGGTGGCCATCACCGAGTACTACACCGGCACCATCTGGCCGCCGGTGCGTAGCATCGCCAAGGCATCCGAGACCGGTCACGCGACCAACATCATCGCTGGTCTGGCAGTCAGCCTGAAGTCCACGGCGCTCCCCGTCATCGTCATCGCGGGCGGCATCGTGTCTTCGTATGAACTGGCCGGGTATTACGGCATCGGTGTTGCTGTCATGGCAATGCTGTCGTTGGCCGGAATCGTGGTCGCGCTCGATGCGTATGGCCCGATCACGGACAACGCAGGTGGCATCGCCGAGATGGCAGGCATGCCGGACTCGGTCCGCGCAGTCACCGACCCACTTGACGCGGTCGGTAACACCACCAAGGCTGTCACCAAGGGCTACGCCATTGGTTCGGCTGGTCTTGCTGCAGTCATCCTCTTCGTCTCGTACGTCGAGGAGCTCAAGGCCGCACTGGGTCGCGCAGGCGATGCAGCACTCACCCTGAGCTTCGACCTTCAGGATCCGTTCGTGGTGGTCGGTCTGCTCATCGGTGGCCTCATGCCATTCATCTTCGCCGCATTTTCCATGGAGGCTGTGGGCAAGGCGGGCGCGCAGGTGGTTGAGGAAGTACGAAGGCAGTTCCGCGAGAAGCCGGGGATCATGGACGGGACTGAGAAGCCCGACTACGCCGGTTGCGTCAAAATCGTGACGGCATCTGCGCAGAAGCAGATGCTGATCCCGGGTCTCATCCCGATCATCGTTCCCGTCATCATCGCCTTCATCTTCGGCGTTGAGCACGGGCGCATCATGCTCGGAGGCCTCCTCCTCGGCGCCATCGTGACCGGCATCTTCGTTGCCATCTCGATGACCTCGGGCGGTGGGGCGTGGGACAACGCCAAGAAGCTCATCGAGGATGGTGAGTTCGGTGGGAAGGGCTCCAACGCCCACCTGGCGGCGGTGACCGGTGACACGGTCGGTGACCCCTACAAGGACACCGCTGGTCCGGCCATCAATCCGATGATCAAGATCGCCAACATCGTGGCGCTCCTGCTCATCCCCTTCCTGGTCTAGGAACGGCGCTGTGGGGGTCCGGGAAACCGGGCCCCCACTCTGTCGCTCCCGGCCATGGGATCCAGATTCAGTGCGGCGGCGGTCCTCTCGGGGGCCGTGCTCGCCATCGGCATCGCGCAGATCGTGCGCGCTGCGGCAACCGGCGCGGGCATTATCGCGTGGCTCGTGGGGGTGGCATTCATCATCGCCGGGGGCGGGCGGTTGATGCTGTGGTTCAAGGGCCACAGGTAATGCGGCTCCGCCTCGGCTAACGTCACCGCGGTCGTCCGGGAGGAGCGCTGGTGTTCGTAGTAGTTGTTGGCTGCGGAAGAGTTGGCGCGTCAATCGCGCAGAGCCTCATCGACGATGGACATGACGTGAACGTCATTGACCAGAACGCCGAGGCGCTGGCGCGGTTGGGTGACGACTTCCCCGGAAACTTCATCCAAGGCCCCGCGCTCGAGACCACCGTGCTTGAACGGGGAGAGATTGAACGGGCCGACGCATTCGTGGCCGCCACCAATGGCGACAACACCAACATCGTCATTGCGCAGGTGGCCCGTGACCGATATCAGGTGCCATTCGTGATCGCACGTGTACTCGACCCGTCGCGCGCCAAGTTCTACGCCGAGCAGGGGCTCACGACGATCTGCCCAACCCGCACGGCGATCGAGATGATGGAGAGCGCCCTTCGGGCCTTCGTCGCCGAGTCGGCCGAGGACGCCTGATGTACGCGGTCATCGTTGGAGGTGGAAAGGCCGGCGCCAACGTGGCGCGTGCGCTGCTGCGCATGGGCCATGAGGTGAGCATCGTCGAGCACCGCCCCAGCAGGTTCGCCACCCTCGAGGCCGAGTTCGAACACATGGCCCGCTGCGGCGACGGCACCGAGCTGTTTGTGTTGGAGGCAGCCGGGACGGCGCGGGCCGATGTCTGCATCGCGGTCACTGGTGACGACGAGGACAACATCATCATCGGGCAGCTTTCCCGTGACCATTTCGGGGTGGCCAACGTGGTGGCCCGCGTAAATGATCCTCGCAACCAGGAGCACTTCGACCTTCTGGGCATTGCGCCCACCGTGTGCGCCACCGAGTCAATTCTGGCGCTCATCGAACACGAGGTGCCGCAGCACTCGCTGGTGCACCTGTTCTCGCTGCGGCGCGAGAACCTCGACATTCTCGAGATCGGTGTCGTGGAGGGCAGCCGCGCCGACGGGGCAACCGTGGGCGAACTCTCGATCCCTGACGGCAGCCTGGTTATCAGTGTGCTTCGCAACCGAGTGGGGCGGGTGGCGCATCCGGACACCCTGCTGGCGGCGGGCGATCAGGTGGTGGCAATCGCCGAGCCCGGCCGGGAGTCCGATCTGATGGAGATATTCGCCGGCGACTGACCGCCGGGCATCCGCCGCGGCTTGTACGCTGTCCTCGTCCGCAGTCCCTAGGGCGCTCGCGTCCGTTCAGGAGGGTCATATGGCGTCATCCGAGGATCGGCTTCCGCGCGTCGCACATGCGGAGCGCCCCCGCCCCGACGAGAAGATTCTCTGGAAGACCGGTGCCGACCTCAACAACGGCTGGCTTGGCCGCCACGGCACGCTGTACCTCACCGACCAGCGCCTGGTATTCGTGCCCACGCCACTGGATCACTTGCTGGGAGCCAAGCGCCGCGAGATCGCACGCGAGGACCTCGTTGCCATCGAGCGGTTTCCGCTCTCGTCGGGTGTGATGCCCCGCGGTGCCAAGCGCCCCCGCATGTACCTGTTTGCCAACGGGGTGAGGTACCAGTTCATCGTCCCGGACCTCGACCCGTGGATCGACATCCTTGAGGTGGTCTATACCCGCGCTCACGAGGCTGACTCCTCGGTGCGGATTCCCGAGATCCGCCGCAAGGGAATCGAGAATGCACTGCTCGACCTCGCCTAGGGGCACGCGCCCGGCCCTCCGCTAAACTCCGAAATACCATTGGAGTTCGGGGGTATGTGAGTGATCAGCGTGAGTGACCGCAGTCGGGTGGCCGTTCTGGCCCTCGCAGAGATTGCCGCCCGTGGCGGTAGCGCACCGATACCCGTTCTTGAGGTGTCGGAGTGCCGGGGAATCCCACCGCATCAGGTGGAGCAGGTGTTCTCTGCGCTCCGGCGCGCCGGGGTGCTGCAGAGTCAGCGTGGAGTCAAGGGCGGCTACACGCTGCGGCGCGACCCAGCTGACGTCACTGTGCTTGACATCATCGAGGCCGTTGACGGGCCGATCGGCGGCGCGAACGATGGCAGCGGCTGCCCGGTGAGTGAGGTATGGGCCGAAGGCGCATCCCGCCTGGCCAGCGCCTTCCGGTCAGTATCGGTGGCCGACATCGTGGAGCGCGAGGCACGGCGCTCCGACGCACCTATGTTTCACATCTAACCGATATGGGTGTTGCTCCGGTTATCGGTATTGCCTGTGCTGTGGTTCACGCGCAGTGGGGGCCATGGCAGCAGCAGGCGGCCGTTGTGGCAGCCGATTACATTCGACAGGTGCAACGTGCTGGTGGGGTTGCGGTGGTGTTGCCGCCGGACCCCCTGGGCCCCGACGCGATTCTCGACCTGATCGACGGACTCATGCTCACGGGTGGCAACGACCTCGGGTCCTCGCTGTACGGAGCCGATCCCCACGTCGAGGCCGAGGACACCGACCACGAGCGTGACCGGTGTGAGGCTGCGCTGGTGCGCAGGGCCATTGAGCGGGACATCCCCTTCCTCGGCATCTGTCGTGGCATCCAGGTGCTGAACGTGGCCTATGGCGGCACGCTCCTCCAGCATCTGCCCGAGTCACATGGCAGCCACGATCACCGTCGTACCACCGGTACGTTTGAGGGCAACGATCATCTCGTCAATCTCGAGGCCGGCTCGCTTGCAGCGCAGGCCGCGGGCGAGACCACACACCGGGTTCCGTCACACCACCACCAGGCGGTGGATCGGGTGGGCGAAGGGCTCATCGTGACCGGTCGGTCGGTGGGCGACGACGTGGCCGAGGCGCTTGAGGTTCCGGGGCACCGGTTCGCGCTGGGCGTGCAGTGGCACCCAGAAGCCGACGCCGACAGCGGGGTCATCGCGGCGTTAGTGGAGGCAGCCCGCCAGGCCTGACCCCCCGGGTCAGTTTCCGGGGCGCTCCATGGGGATGCCCATGCCCTCAAGGGTCTGGACGCCGCCATTGTCCACGT
>CAJAPZ010000163.1 GCA_903943955.1 uncultured Actinomycetes bacterium | reverse complement strand
GGCAGCCGACGCCGCAGCGCAGCCCCCCAACGGCGTCGGGACGCTCCCGGCCGAGGAGATCCTCGCGAAGAGCCAGGCCGCGGCGAAGGCCGCGACGTCGGTCACCGTGAAGGGAACGATCACCGAGGGGGGAGTGGAGTCCTCGCTCGACCTCGTGCTGGGAACGAACGCCAGCGAGGGAACTATCACCAGCAATGGCGTTGAACTCAGCATCGTGTTCGTGGATGGCAAGTCCTACTTCAAGGTGTCCCGCGATGGCTGGGCCACGCTGCTGGGCAGCGGAGGCGCCGAGGGTAAAGCCGCAGGCAAGGAGATCGACGGCCTCGTCGGCGACAAGTGGTTGTTGCTGCCGGCAGATCCGGGTTCGCTCGACGATGCCGGTGGCCTACTCGGGGTGACGCTGTCGGCTCTCGGTGGGCTTTTCCAGAAGGACACCCTGCTCGAGGGCCTCCTCTCGCCCGAAGGCGGGGCGACCGTCAAGGGCACCGGCGATGTGAACGGCACCCCGGTGGTGTTCCTCGAGGACGCCAAGGGCGAGGGCACGCTGGCCATCCAGACCGTGGGCGAGCCCTACCCCGTGCAGGTCAAGGGTGGCGGCGCGAATGGGTCGGACGCGGTCACGTTCACCAACTGGAATGCGCCGGTGAACGTGACCGCGCCCACCGACGTGGTGGACATCAGCGAGGTCGTGAAGCGGGAAGCAAAGATGTAGATGCAGGGAAGAACACCATGACGCGTGCGGTCACTGCATGGGCAGTCTCCTTGGTGCTGCTCGCGGGTGGCGGCGTGCTCGCGGGCTGCAGCGGCAGTGACAACGCATCATCCGGCGACGACCGCACCACGACGGCCAACGGCATCGAGAAGCTCCCGCCCACCGAGATACTCACGAAGAGTGCAGCCGCCATGGCGACCGCGTCGTCTGTGGCCGTGTCCAGATCGTCGAAGGATGACGGGCCCGAGATGTCCCTCGATCTCGTGCTGGGAACAGGCGTCGGCCGGGGCACGATGTCGCTCAACGGGACCACCCTGATGGAGTTTCGCGAGACCGGCGGGAAGATGTACTGGAAGACCACCCGCGAGGGCTTCGAGTCGATCGTGGGCCCGGGCGATGCGAGCAAGCTCCTCGGGGGCCGGTGGGTGGTCGCCCCGGTGGGCGCCACGGATGGTGAGGTGCCGGGCCCGGGTGAATTCGGCGACAAGGATGCCCTGCTGGCGCCCCTGGTCCAGGAGGGAGCCAAGGCAACCGTGAAGGGCACCGGCGAGGTGAATGGCACCCCGGTGGTGTTCGTCAAGACCAGTGGCAGCGATGGCACGGCCACGCTGGCCATCCAGACCGTGGGTGAGCCCTACGTCGTGCAGGTGAGGAGCGACGGGATGGTGCTCTTCGACTTCAGCGACTGGAACGCCCCGGTGAACGTCACTGCTCCGGCCGGCGCGGTGAGCCCGGCCGACCTCATGAAGGAGGTCGGCCCCTCGAGCTGATCATGCGCCCCACTTGATGTGCGTCGTCACGTTATGCGAACATATGTTCGTATGATTGTGACCGCACTCATCCCGCGCTTCCCGCTTCGCATCGCGCTGCTTGAGGCGCGGATGCCATGGGATGCCCCCATCGCCCTCGGCCCCGAACCGGGAGCGCCGCAGGTGATTGGGCCGTGCACGCCATCGGCATGGAGCCATGGTGTGCGACCCGGGCTTCGTGTGGGAGAGGCCCTTGCGCGCTGCCCCGGGCTCGATCTGGTGATGCCGGATCCCGATGCCGCGCGATCGGCAGCAGAGCGCGTGACGCTGCGCCTGGAGAATCTGGGAGCTGCCGTGGCGCCGGGGGATGACGGCGAGTCGTGGTCATTCGCTGCCACCGGGCTCATCCGTATGCACGGCGGCATGGCCGTGCTCATGCGACGCGCCCGTGCCGCGCTGCCGGTGGGTGCCGGCGGTCGCGTGGGTGCCGCGCCCACCCCATTTGCATCACGCGAGGCCGCGCGGGCAGGGGTGGTCATTCACCAGGACGAAGTAGCCGACTTCCTCGCCCCCCTTCCCGCCGGGCGCCTGCCCTTGCCGCAGAAGATCAGGTCCGCCCTCGAAGCGCTCGGCATCCGCAGCATGGGGCAGGTGGCGCATCTGCCGCGGGCATCGGTTCTCGATCGGCTAGGACCCACTGGAGTGGCCGCATGGGAGATGACCCGTGGCGAGGATGATCCACGCATCAGCCCCCGCGTGCCCCCTCAGCCGGTTGGTGAGGAGGTGTCGTTTCCCGAGTCCATCGGGGCGCTGCCGGCGCTTGAGGCGGCGCTGCGAATTCTCATCGCACGCATTACTGAGCACGCCAGGACGCAGGGCGGGTCCGTGCGATCGATCATCATGCGCGCGCGCCTGGAAGATGGCGGCTCATGGACCCACGCCGTGGCCCTGAGGGAGGCCACATGCGACCCCAGGCGCATCGGCATCGCCGCGCTCCCCCATCTGGCGCGCATCACGGCGCCGGTCACGTCACTGGCTATTGAGGCCGACGCCGGAGGACCCCCCGATGCCGGGCAACTCGCCCTGGTGAGCACACCCGACGAAGAGCGCATGCGACGTGCCGGTGCGGCACTCGCGCAGGTACGCGCCGCAGGCGGTGCCGCACCGGTACTCAGGCTGGTTGAGATCGAACCGTGGAGCAGGCTCCCGGAGCGCACGTGGGCACTCGGTCCCTACGAGGCCTAGCGGCGGCCGGGCCGGTTGAGGTGTTCACCTCGCCGGACGGCACGCCCCACGCGCTGATGCGCGACGGCCGCAGGCGGCTGGTGGTCGCCGTGCGCGATTCATGGCGCGTGCAGGACCGCTGGTGGACCGACGACCCGGTAGATCGCTCGTACTTCGATGTAATCGTCGAGCCGGGGCGCCACGCCCTCATCTTCCGTGAGAGCAGCGGCGGCTGGTTCGTTCATGCCTAGCCCCCCATATGTCGAACTTCATGCCCACACGGCCTTCAGCTTCCTCGACGGCGCGTCACTGCCGGATGAGATGGCGGAGGCCGCGGCGTCGCTGGGCCACAGCACTCTGGCCATCACCGATCACGACACCCTGTCGGGGTCGATGGAGTTCGCCCATGCGGCCACCGCCGCGGGACTCCGCCCCATCACGGGTGCCGAGTTGTCGATATGCGCCCTCCCCGCCATCGGGATCGGTCATGCACCCGACGTGCTCCACCTCACCTTGCTGGTCCAGACCGCCACGGGGTACGCCAACCTGTGCCGCCTCATCACGCGGTCGCACGCAAACACGAGGTCCGGGCCCGATCGACGGGCGATTGACCCTGTACTGCCCATTGACGCGCTCCAGGCACATGCAGATGGGCTCGTGTGCCTGTCGGGCTGTGCCCGGCACGGGCTCGTACCCCACCTGCTCGCGGCCGGGCGCCATGCGGATGCCGAACACGCACTGCGATGGCTCATGTCTACCTTCGGCCCAGGCAATGCGTGGGTGGAGATCCAGCGTGCGGCCACACGGGGGGACAGAACCCTTGCACGGGCGCTCGAGGCGCTGGCAGACCACGTGGGCGCACCCGTGGTGGCCACAGGTGACGTACATGCCCACCATCCCAGTCGCGCATTCCTGCAGGACACCCTGGTGGCCGTGCGCCATCGCCTCACCCTCGATGCATCGGAGGCCATGCGCCGCGGCAACCGGCAGTCGGTACTGCGCGCGCCCCACGACATGGCATTGCGACTGGCCGACCACCCCGAGGCAGTACGCAACTCGGTGGTGCTGGCCGAGCGGCTGGAGTTTGACCTCACGCGCGACCTCGGGTACCGGTTCCCCGACTTCGTGGCCGGCCACCCCGGGGAGACCGCCGACGTGGCACTGGCGCGTATCTGCGGCCATGCACTGCGGGATCGCTACCCCGATGGGCCCGGGCGGGCTGAGGCCCTCAAGCGGCTGGATGAGGAACTTGGGCTC
>CAJAPZ010000162.1 GCA_903943955.1 uncultured Actinomycetes bacterium | reverse complement strand
TGCCCAGCGGAAGGTGGCCGCGGCGTCCAGCATCGTGACCGCGGGGCCCACTCAGGCCAAGGTCGACCTGGCGGGCGAGTTCTGGCTTGGCGAGTTCGCGAAGAATGTCGTGTCGTCGAGCATGGCGTCGGAGTATGCGTTGCGGCCCGGCGGCAATTCCACGCGCACGGCCGAGGTGCTCGACGCGACCATGCAGCTGTTCAACGATGCGCTTGCAGTGATCGAGATCGACGCCACCGGTACGTACTTCGGCGCCCGTATCCCCACCGATCAGGTGCTGGTAATGGCCCCCACCAGCGGCACTCTTTACGGCATCGGGAACTACCAGATCGATCCAGGCGGCAACGAGGTTGCTGCGTGTTTTGGCAACAGTAACTCGCCGATGTGGTGGTTACGTGACCCGGACAACGATAGGAAGCAACTAGTAAGTTACCGCTCCAAATACGCTCATCTCAACACCCCAGGCTTGTCCGGCTACATGCCATCTTTTGCGGGGAAGAACGCAGGTAATGAGGATGTTTCCGCGTGCACTCCCGGCCAGTTGGTCTCCGCCCCTCGGGACATCCCCGGTGCTCCCGCCGCCGCGTGGGAGTCTGTTGACACGCTCCCCGCGGAAAACCTGCCTCGGGTTCTCGTGGCGCTCCGTCGTGCGGCCCTGTGCCACATGAAGGATCGCATGAACCCCGGCGCGTCCTTCCAGCCGCAGGAGGGGACGTCCGCAGGTGGGCTCTGTGATTCTTTCCCCACGCCCATCCCGGACAAGCCCGTTCTTGCATGGAAGGCACACCCGCAGCTGAAGGAGCCGGCCGGACACGGGGTGATGCCCAACCTCCAGCTGTCTCTCAAGGACACGGGCTGCGTGCCCTGGGCGATCGGGACCACCAATCAAGTGGAATGGTCTAACTGGAAATTGTATGAAAAGAATACTTACGACGCGTTTCATAACGTCTGGTACTTCTCCCGGGGACGCGAGGGGGAGACGAAGCAAACACAGACAAGGCTGCCGGCCTCTGCGCAAGGAATGCAGTGCCGGGTGGTGGACCTCACGCCGCGTGCCGCGGACCGCTACGGCTGGAACTGCGTCTCGGCAAATCCGGCCGGAACAATCATGTACCAGACGTGGGACAAGGGCTGGTTCACGGAATGGTCCCGTGGCGGCCCGTTCCATACTGGCCGATCGGTGATCGTTCCCGTGACGTCGTCACTTGAGGAACTGAATAACCGCGCCATGGGCGGGTACTGCCCGAACCTTGGCGGACTTCCCGCCCCCCCCGGTTCCGCGAATGTGTCGTACTTCACCGGCGACAAAATCATCTGCTCTCCGCCGCTTGCGATCTTCAGCAGGAAGGCCCGCCAGGAGGTCGGCTGGAAGCCCCACTTTTCCCTCAGGGAGCATTCGGACAACCCGTGCGTGGGGAGCAGGGACCACTATTCGCCGGACACTCAAAACGACTTCCCTCTGGTGTGGCCGCTGCAGCGTCAGATACGGGCCATGACGACGTACAACTGGCCACAAGCGGATGGCCCGAAAGAATCGGGATGGCCGCAGCGAAAGCACATTCCGGGGTTTAAGGCCGAGAACTGGACCTATAACAATCACGTCGCCGGTGACTTCGTCGTCGGCCCCCTCTACACCAGTCACGCCGTGGGCGCCTACGTCCCGGGCACCTCGCCTGGCGGCCCGGCGTCGGCTGCCCCTCCGAGGCTGGCGGGCGCGCGTGTTCCTGATCCGGTCCGTGACCTGTCCGTGTGTGGCGAGGAATGCACCGGTGACGCGAAGTCCCTCCGCGTCACCTGGCGGCCCCCGGCATCGAGCGGCGGCCTGACCATCAGGCGGTACGAGGTGGTCGGAACCACGACGGGCAACTTCCCGCGGATGACCCGGAGTTGCACCCGTTCGGCCACCACCGACCTGCAATGCACCTTCGGCAACCTCGATCTGTCGCAGGGGTGGGAGTTCCGCGTTCAGGCGACGAACACGCTCGGGAAGGGCGGCGTCGGCGTTGTGACGTTCACCTCCGGGCCCGGCCAACCGCGACTTCGAGCCCTGCCTGAGGCTCTCGAGGTGCGCTGGAGCACCCCGGGATGGAAGGAAT
>CAJAPZ010000161.1 GCA_903943955.1 uncultured Actinomycetes bacterium | reverse complement strand
CGCTCGCTCGGGCACGAAGTGACCGCCAGCGCCCCGATCAGCGTCCGTGCATCGCAGTCGCGTCCCAAGGGAAGCCCGTCAGCCAGCCAGTCGATCGCGTCCTCCACGGAAGCTTGGCCAGTCACTTCGACCAGCAGCCGATCGGCGCCCGCAAGGCCGCGCTCTCCATGAGACGCGCCATCAGGCGAATCGGATGCGGCGACGGAGGCATCGGAAGAATCAACCACGCGAGTCCCAACATAGATCCAGGAGGCACAGAGGTGCATGTTCTGGATATGCGCGACGAAACATACGTTATCCGCAGCGCCTCCGGGCATCCGTCTGCGCGCACTCAGCTGGGGCGCGGA
The DNA here is from genome assembly GCA_903943955.1 of uncultured Actinomycetes bacterium. Classification (GTDB taxonomy): domain Bacteria; phylum Actinomycetota; class Thermoleophilia; order Miltoncostaeales; family Miltoncostaeaceae; genus SYFI01. The sequence goes on along the minus strand of CAJAPZ010000161.1, from coordinate 2,874 downwards.
GAGCCAGCGCCGTGTCGGCCCACCGGCGGGCAGCGCGCCGGCTGCCGTGGCGACAAGCCACTTGCTCCCTGGGTTCCCGGTTCGCACAAATCCCTCGGAGACGGCCGACAGACCCCATCGCGTACGGGGCTCCGGTGTGCGGCTTCACAGGGTCGCGGTTCGCTGACCTATATCGTCGCGGTCCATCGACATTCCGGCTACTCGGGAACGGCCCGATGGGTTGCCCGCGACCCCACCAACAGTGCCGGCTTCGTGGAGCAGGCGGACCTCCCGCGCCCGGTACTCGCCGTGGGGAACCCACGCATATTCGCCGCACTCCCGGGCGATCAGGCGCCGGCGAATATTCGCCCACGTTAGTTTGAGGCGACCCGAGGGCTTTGTATTGGATAAAGCACTGGTGGCAGTCATACGGGGGCACGGGTCAAGTGGTTCGAATCCCAAAATAGCCGGCAGAGCAGGGCTCTGGAGCCCTTACGCGACGCCTTCGCTTCCTGGCGAGCACATGTTCTGATCGCCTCGACACAGCCCCGGCCGCCGGGAGGACTCGCCGTGGCCCCAGCGCGTCTGTACATCGGAAGCGCCGCTTCGTGAAGGGCGTTTGGTCGTTCTGGCCCCGAGCGACTAGGCCACGAGGGGCCGGAAAGGGCCGGAAACCGCGCCGGCTAGGGCTTTTCCACTTACTCCGGAACTTGCCCCGGATCACCCCCTTAAGGGCTGCGCGCATCCCCCGCATCGGGATTCCGGCTATCCAGTCCCGCAGGCTCTGGGCTGCCTGATGTTCTGTCTCGGTTCTATTCGCGACTCGTACTTCGCAAGGGCCCGTAGGAAGAAGTCCAACATATGCAGGTGATTCATGTGATGCGCCAGGCAGGATTCGAACCTGCGACCTCCGGTTTCGTAGACCGGCGCTCTATCCGACTGAGCTACTGGCGCGCGCTGCTGCGGTGGGCACGGTACCAGAGGATCGGCGTACCCCCGACTCCCGGCCGCCGCTGTGGGTCGCTACGCGGTTGCCTCGCCGAGCAGGTTGGGCATGGGCGTCGCGAGCACCCGAACGATGCGCGATCCATCCATCTCAAGCACCGTGAAGTTCATGCCCGGCACGCTCGTGGTGTCGCCCTCCTCCGGCACGCGTCCCAGCGCGTGGAATACGACTCCACCGATGCTGTTGACGTCCTCGTCGTCGAACGCGGTACCGAAGCGCTCGTTAAAATCCTCAATCGCATACGAGCCGACAACCGTGATGCGCCCCCCCGGGCCCACCACAACGTCGTCAGACGGAACATCGAATTCGTCGTCGATCTCCCCCATGATCTCTTCCACGAGGTCCTCAAGCGTCACCACGCCGGCGGTCGACCCGTACTCGTCAACAACGATGGCCAGATGGCTCTGAGTACGCCGGAAGTCGAGCAGCAGGGCGTCGAGGTTCTTTGTCTCGGGAACCTTCTGCACGGGCCGCACGAGATCGCGGATCCAGGCGTCGTGCGAGCCGGCCCGGGTGGCCTCGAACAGCTGGCGGATGTGCACCACTCCATGAACGTCGTCGATGTCGTCACCGAACACGGGATACCGCGTGTACGGGTGCGATTCAGCGATCCCCGCGGCCTCCGACACCGTTGCGGTGAGTGGCAGCCCAACGACGTCCGGCCGCGGCACCATCACCTGGCGGGCCTCAGTGTCGGCGAAGTCGAATACGCGGGCGAGCATCTCGGTCTCGTCGGCCTCGAGCACGCCCTCCTCGTGCGACGCCGCAAGAATCATCTTCAGTTCCTGCTCCGTGTGGCCACGCCCCAGCCGGATGTCGGTCCGCATACCGAATAGGCGCAGCGTGAGTGCGGACAGGCGCTCGAGGAGCCATACGAATGGGCGAACGACCGCGGTAAACGCCTGCACCGGGCCCACCACAGCCATGGCAATGCGCTCGGTGCGTGCGAGCGCCAGCGCCTTGGGCACGATCTCCCCCAGCACCACCGTGACCGAGATGATGACGAGGAAGCCGAGCACGATGCTGATGAGCGTGACGATGCTGGCGCTCAGCACCGAACCCAGTGGTGAAAGGGCGTCTTCCACCAACCTCCGCACGGCGGGCTCGCCCACCGCACCCGTGGCCAGCGCGCTGAACGTGATGGCCACCTGGATTGACGAGATGAACATCGTTGGGTTCTGCTGGATTGCCAGCACTCGCTGTGCACGCTTGTTGCCCTCGTCTGCCAACTCGCGCATGCGCGTGGGCCGCGATGCCACGAAGGCGTATTCGGCGGCAACGAAGAAGGCCGTCCATGCGATGAGGACAGCCAGCAGTAGGAGTTCGAGCCCGGTTGTCACCAGGCGCGTCTATCCGGAGGGGGTGGATCCTCGCCAGCCTCGACGCCAGCACACACGCAGTGGGCGTCGGGGGTGCGGTGGATGTGGGTGCGGGTCCGTGTGTTCACGAAGTGATTTCGGACCCCGCGCCACAGCATGACGCCGGTCCGATGGGGCAATGGTACTGCACGTCGTCGGGGGGCCGGACACAGCGCACGCCGCTCCTCTTGGGAACGGCGTGCGCAGAAGGCGGAGAGGGAGGGATTCGAACCCTCGAACCAGGTTTCCCCAGTTACCCGCTTAGCAGGCGGATGCCTTCAGCCGCTCGGCCACCTCTCCGGGCAGCGGCATGGTAGCCGTTCGCGCCGGTCATATCCCCGGTGTTGATGAGCGAACTGCCCTCGCACGCCCTCGTCCGGCACACGCTGCTGCTGCCTGCACTGAACGCGGCATCACCATTGTCTCGCACTCGCCAATTCAACTTCCACACGACGTCACCCCAAGGGCACGTCGTGTGAGTGTGAAGCCCTGCGGAGTTGGCGGCGGGGGGGGGGGGGGGGGGGGGGGGGG
>CAJAPZ010000160.1 GCA_903943955.1 uncultured Actinomycetes bacterium | reverse complement strand
CGAGCGCGGGTTCTCGTTCAGCATGGTCGATGTGAGCAACCCGGCCAGCCCGCGGTTTGTCACCCTCGGCCCCGCTGGCGAGGAGCCCGAGGGAATCAAGGTGATGAAGACCCGCAAGTACGTGGTCACCGCCAATGAGGGCGGTGGGCAGTTCAGCATCCTGCGCTTTGTTGACAGCAGCACCCTCGACCCCAACCGGCCGCTGTTGAAGGGCACCAACACGCCGTTCATGAACGTCACCGGGCTCGGCGTGCAGACCGATGGCTCGCTGCTGTTCACCGATCAGAACAAGCCCAACTTCATCCGCAAGGCCACCGTGGGTACCCCGGGCTACGCCCCCTTCACCCACCTGGTGACGGTGGATGCCCAGCTGGCCGCCGCCACGCTCTATGACGTGACGCCGGCCTCGGGCGGTGGCTACTGGGCTGCCGTGCAGGGCTTCGGCACAGTCGATCTGGTGAAGCTGTCAGCAACCGGTGTGCTCGACACGTCGGTCACGCTGTCGACTGCCCCGACCGCGAGCGGCGTGGCCGTGAGCGCGGATGGCGCCAAGGTGTTCGTGTCGTCAACGGGCAGCACCGCACTCACCCGGTACACAGTGAGTGGCGGCGCCACCGACTCGGTCACCGTGCCGGCCTCGGCCACTCCGTCAGGCACCCTTCGCCTGCAGGACCTCGACATGCTCCCCAGCGGTGATCTCGTTGCCGTCGAAGCCGTGACACCGGGATCGAAGAGCGGATCCAACCTGCTGCGTATCACCAACCCCGGCGCATTGGCGGCGTCCGGCACCGCCACCACCACCCTGCTGAAGGCCGCCAGCAGCTCTGACGAGCGGTCCAACCGCTCGATGAGCGGCGTGGCACGCACCTCAGTGGGTGACATCTGGACCGTCGGTGCCCAGCAGAGTGGTCGCGGCGGCAACACCGACCTGCGCCTCTTCTTCGACATGGGCCCCGCCAACACCGCAGCACCGGCCATCACCGGCACCGCCAGCATGGGGTCGACGCTCACGTGCTCCAACGGCACATGGACCGGCGCAACCTCGTACACCCGGGAGTGGCTGCGTGACGGCACCGCGATCAGCAGCGCCACTGGCACCACCTACGTGAGCACGCTGGCCGATGTAGGCAAGAGCATCACCTGCCGCGTCACCGCGGTCGGGGCCGATGGCACCAACCGCGCCACGAGCGCCGGCGTCACCGTGACGGCTGCGTCGGCGCTGGCATCCGAACTGAGCAAGGTCGCAATGGCAATCAACGCCCGGGCGTCAGCCAGCTGCGTCAAGGCCAAGACGAAGACCACCTGCACCATCGTCACCCGCCTGGGCAACGCGCAGGTGAAGGCACTCCGTGGCAAGCGCACGGTGAAGGTCGCCACCACTGACGGGAGCGGACGGGCCAAGATCACCATCAGCCGCGTCCGTCAGCGAGGTCACCTCGGCTTCACCGTCGACGGCAACCCGTTGGCCGCCACGTTCCCGCGCAGTACGTCCCGGGCCTAAGGAACATCAGGAGCGGCTAGGCGCGATCGTCCGGGGTCGCGCCCAGCCGCTCCTCGAGTGCCGTAATACGGCGTTCCTGCTGGTCGAGCATCACGTCAATGCGTGTGAGGCGCTGGCTCACGCGGTCGAAGGCGTCTTCCACCACGTGATGCACCATCTTCTCGCTCACCCGCTTCATCAT
>CAJAPZ010000159.1 GCA_903943955.1 uncultured Actinomycetes bacterium | reverse complement strand
TCACCTACACGCTCCCGGCGAAGGGCACCCCGCGTGTACGCGAGGACTACGTCATGCGCCTGGGCAAGGCGGTAACGGTGGAGCGCGGTGGCACTGGCGGCGTGGGGAACGGGCGCCTTCTGGGGGGCACGTTTACGACGCCAACCGGCGAGGCCGCTGGCACGTACGCGATCGATTCCGTGCTCGTGTACCTCTACTCGGGCGGGCTGTACGAGTGGTACGTGGGTGATGCCACCTACACCTTCATCGATGGCAGCACGCTGCGCGCGGTGGGGCCATACCAGCGGGCTACATCCGCGGCGGCTGGGGCGCTCGCGGCATCGGGTCGCGTGGTGGCCAGCGGCACCGGTCGCTACCAGGGAATGCGGGGCCAAGTGATGGTGTCACCTGTGAATGCGGACGGCACCAGCACCCACTCGTTCACGCTCGTCAAGTAGCGATCGGCTGGCGGGGCGCGATCGGCTGGAAAAGGGGGGCGGCGTCCGGCAAGCCGGGTCAGGCGGCGATGTACCCCGCGAGGTTCTGGGGTCCGGGTACCGTCTCGCCGTTCTCCCGCATGGCCTTGATGTGCGCGGGGAGCGCCTCGCGCATAAGGGCCTCGACTTCGTCGCGGGTATCGCCCGCAGCGACGACACCGTCGATGTCGGGCACCCATGCGCCCCAGCTGCCGTCGTCTGCACGCTCGTAGATGATGAGGTATTCGTTCATCGCAAGCCGTCCAATCCGGTGCGGCGTCGAATTGACGCGAGTGTTCCGGGCGACAGGGTAGTGGAGTCTTTCCCGGCTACCGTCACGGTTCGCGTGCCGTCGGGGCTTCGCCACTTCTCGTGCGATCCCGTTTGCGATATCCGGCGCCACCCGGCGGCGGAGAGCACAGCGCACACCTCTCGAACCTTCCTGGGCATGCAGCCAACGTAGGCCCGGTCCCCGCACGCGCGGGTAACGCGGTATGCCAATAGAGGCAAGAGAGCGTGACGTTATTCAGAGCGTCAACGAACTCGTCGGTCAACCTCATTGCGCGTCTCACTGAGTGCAATGTCGTCAACCGGGGGTGTTGTTTCCGAGGTGCCGTGAGTTTGTGTGGGTGTCCGTGTCAGCGCCGTGCGCTCCCAGCGTCGCCACGTCCGCCTGCGTTTATCCGTCGATGCGCTCCTGGTCGATGAGCGCCTGCTCCTGCTTCATGCGTCCGTGCTCCCGCTTGATGATGACCAGAATGAGCACTCCAGCGATCGAGAGCGCAACCGCCAGGGCCAGCCACGTCTTTCCGGGGAAGAGCCACCCCGAGACGTAGCCGATGGCCGCCGCCTGGGCCGACCACACGAGGCTGGCGACGGCGTCGATTGCGAGAAACCTCTTGAACGAGGTGCGACCGGCTCCGAGCGCGATGTTGATGGCCAGGCGAAGCCCCGGCAGAAAGCGCTGGGTGAAGATGAGGAGATCCCCTTGGCGATGCACCATGTGTTCGCCGGCAACGACCCGATCATGCCCCAGGGTCTTGGCAAGCATCTTTCGTATCCAGCCACCACCACCACGGCCAATCCAGAAGGCCGCCGAGTCGCCGACGATTGATCCGGCTGTACCCGCAAGGATGACCAGCCAGATGTTGAGGTCGCCCTGGGCCGCAAACACCGCTGCCACGACGATGGACGTTTCCCCAGGGAAGATGGGAAACACGCCGTCTCCAGCCACCATCAGAAACACCGCGAGGTAGCCGATGCTGAGAATCAAGGCCGAGGGGTCGCCGATGTCGGGGAGGAATGCCGCGTGCTCAAGCGCCGGGAGGTCTCTGGCCATCGCGTGCAGCGTAGGTGGAATGGCAGCGCGTGGCGACGGGATCGGTCACGTGGGCTGAACATCGGGTGTTCGGGCTCGCGAGCGGTGGTGGATGGGTGCCGATATGACTAATCTCCAGAAAACCAACGATGTATGACGTATTTACGACCGAGGAGTGCTGAATGTCCGTACACGATGAGGTTATTGCCGCAAATGGCGCCTACGCCGCCAGCTTCGACAAGGGCGATCTGGCGCTGCCACCTGCCCGCGGCTTCGCCATCCTCACCTGCATGGATGCCCGTCTTGACCCGGCCAAGTACGCGGGCCTGAGCGAGGGCGACGCGCACGTCATCCGCAACGCCGGTGGCCGCGCCAGCGACGACGCTATTCGCTCGCTGGTCATTTCGTACAAGCTTCTTGGTACCAAGGAGTGGTTTGTCATTCATCACACCAACTGCGGCATGGAGTTCTTCACCAACGACGTGATGGGTGGCCTGCTGGAGAGCAGCCTCGAGACCGCCGCGCTTGGCGCCGAGGGCTTCTACGACGTGGGCGAGGGCCCCGGCTCACCCGTGGGTCGTGAGATCGACTGGCTCACCATCTCCGACCAGGCCGGTGCCGTGGTCGACGACGTGCGTCGCATCCGTGAGCACCCGCTCGTGCCGTCACGTATCCCCGTGTACGGCTACGTATACGACGTGACCTCGGGCAAGCTCATCGAGATCCCCGAGGCCACCGCGGTGGGTAAGGCCTCCTAGGGCATTGTCGGCAATGGGCCCGCGCAGCGATGTCGCGGGCCCATTGCCAGGACCCCCCGGCACGGCCCAGACGCCATAGGGGGCCGGAACGCGGCACCACCGGCTGGTCGCCGAGGGGCAAGTCCGGTCGCGGCATGGCCCGCTGATCGCGATACGACAGGAGGGGCCAGTGCGTCAGAAACGAGATCCGAATACATAGCTTCTGTCGCGGCGAAGGGCCGAATCGCGGTGACGTCCGGTTCATGGACGCGATCAACATCAGCCTGCCCCCGAGATCGTCGAGGAGATCACTCGTCGGGTCGCTGAGGCACTGGACCCGCCTCGACGTGCACCGCACCCCGGAGTTCCTGACGACTGCGCAGGTGGCCGGGGCCTCATCTGACGCGCAGACCCCGACCCCCTCTTCGTGGAGGTGCGATGCTCCCGCGCCTCGAAAAGGGATGGCCGCTCACCCGCATCAAGTCGCCGTCTATTCGGTAGGATCTCACGCATGAATCCTCTGCTCGCAATCGGCGTTATCGTGATCTCCGCGGTCGTGATGATCGCCCTGATGCTGCTGCTGAGGCGCCACGCGCCCTCAGGCGGGCGCTTTGCCGACTCCGACCGCGCGTCCGGTGTGTTCGGGTTCCTCGGCGCCGGGTTCGTGATCCTGCTCGGCTTCGTCATCTTCCTGAGCTTCGGCACCTATGAGTCCGCCGCTACTCGGGCCGACGC
>CAJAPZ010000158.1 GCA_903943955.1 uncultured Actinomycetes bacterium | reverse complement strand
TCGGTGCCAGCACTGAGCGGGCCGGGATGATTGGCAGGTCGTGGAACTTCTCGTACCACGCGGAGACGAAAGTCGGCGAGGTCACCCGGTCACCTGCTCGGGCGGCAGGTGATCGTCGTCGTCGTCGTGGAACACCGCGGCGATGGCGTCGGCGATCGTCTCGTCCATGCCTTCTGTGCACAGTGAGGCGTGTTTGTAGTCGACCGTCACCAGCATCTGGACGTCACAGGTGGTGCAGCGCCTGATGTACCCCATGACGCTCATGGCTGGCCCCCGGTCTGCTCCTCGAGCCAGGCGGTCAATTCCTCGACGAACTCGGCGGCGCGGACGTCGTCGCAGTCGCCGACCCACGGTGTGCACAGCTGGCGGACGATCTCGCCGCGCCAGCCGGTGACGCCGAGCTTCTCGGCGTGGATCTCGAAGTAGCCCAGCGCCCGCTCGGCCTCCTCGCGGCTGGCCCACATATACAGCCCTCCGGTCACCGCACCGGCCACCTTGCCGTTGGGCAGGCGGATGGCCCAACGAACCGTGAAGGCATCGGTGGTCATCACGGTGCACCCGGGATGGGCCGGTCCAACACATCAGCCTCGTGGCGCAGCCACTTCGCACTGAGCGCCACTGACTCAGGTTCGTTGCTCAGCGCGTAGAGCCTGGCTACAAACTCCAAAGTGTCTGCGGCTGAACGCATTTGGTCGGTGGTGTTCATCGCGTGCCCGCTTACCATCGCTCGCCGCTGGCCTGCTGCTCGTCGAGCCAGGCGGTGAGTTTCTCCCCGAACTTGGCGGCGCGGGGATCTGGTCGCACTTGAGGATGCACGGCGTGCACATCCGTGCGGACGATGTCACCCCGCCAACCGGTGACGCCGAGCTGCTCGACGGGGGTTTCAAAGCAGGCCAGAGCACGCTCGGCGTCCTCGCGGCTGTTCCACATACGGGGCGCCCCAGTTGCGGTGGCCACGTTGCCATCAGGCAAGCGGATGACCCAGCGGACTGATGATTGACTCATGCTTACTTCCCCTCATCGTTGATTGACCAGCTGACATAGATGGCCGACTCACACGCCGGGAGGTGCTGGGTGCCGTCGGTGGCGAACACCATCGCTCCGACGACGGCGAGGATGCCGAAGGACAGACCGACCGCGAAGGCTGAGATGGTGGAGGGCCTCATGCGGTTACCTCTTCATTAGCCGCCGGTTCGATGAATGTGCTAGCAACGTCGCGCAGCCCGGTGGCCGACCACAGTCCGCGCTCGGGGTGCGTGGTGTTGCGGCCAGTCAGCCTGGTGACCGCCTCGAGGATGTGTGCAGCTTTGCGGACATCGTCAGCCAGCAGACGTATGTCGTCGGAGCGAGTCATGCGACCGGCCCGTTCTGTGCCCGTGCCGCCCTGCCGATCGCCACCAGCAGTGACCAGTGCTCGGGGCAGTACAGCTCGACGCTGGCGTTGACGATGTCGACGGCGGCGTCGGGGGTGAAGCCCTGCTCGACGATCACCTCGGCCACCGCCAGGACGCCCGAGGCGGACCTGAACTCGGTGATGGTCTTGCAGACTGCGCCCTCGCCGTACAGCTCGGTGAACACGGCCTCGTCATCGGTGAGCCACCCGTCGGCGCGGGCCGGGGTGGAGAAGTACAGCGCGGCACCGAAGAGAGCGCTGGTGGCCATGAGCAGCGCGACCGCGCTGCGATCCCCGCGGGCCATCAGCCGATCCGCCTGCGGGTGTTGATGTCGATCACCGGGGCGACCTCGTCGCGCTCGGGCGCGGCCAGGGCGCGCAGGTCGGTCACCATGGCGCGGAACTCCGCTGGTGTCCAGACGGGCGTTAATCTGATTCTGCTCACTGCGTTTCCTCTCTCTCGTGGTGGGCTGGGGCCGTCGCGGCGCACACCGCGGCGGTCCTTCCTTATGGGGCCCCCGACGCCGGCGGCGCTGACCGCCCCGGCAGTGCCGCTGGTCGGCAAATCCGGCCCTCACGGCCCCGGAAACGGATCAGCTCGGATGTCAGGCCCCCCGGCGCCGGTGGCGCTGACCGCCCCGGTAGTGCCGCCGACGCCGGAGGTGTGGGGGTGGGGCCCGCGCCGGCCGGGGGGGGTTGGACAGCGCGGGCCCCGTCCGCGGAGCAGCCAAAAGGGGGTGGCTGCTCAACGCGGAGTCTGTGAAGCCGATTGGTGGGCTCTTCTTTGATGACCACCCAGGCCCCGAAGGCCAAGGTCACCGCTAGCAGGGCGGCCAGGGCGACGACGTCCATCAGCGGTACGCCTGCCACGACAGCTGGGCGCGCAGCGACTCCAGCTCGCCCTGGAGCTGGGCGACCTTGCGGCGCAGGATGTCGCGCTCCTCGATCGCGTCATCCAGCAGGTACTGGGTGGCGGCGATGTCGCCGAGCAGGCGGTCGAAGGTCACGACCGTCTCCACGATGCTCATGCGGCCTTGCCCCGGCCGGCCAGCCATACCTGCAGGTCGGCGGGGCTGATCAGGAAGGCTCCGGTCAGGCCGGGCAGCTTCTGGGCACTGAGCGCGCCTCGGTTAATGGCGGCGATGATGGTGCGCTTGGGGATGCCCGACGTTTGCGAGGCCTCAGTAGTCGTTATCCACTGCGGTTTAGGCATGGGGAAACGGTAGAGCGGTGTGCGGAATTGTGCAAGGACAAATCTACGGCGTGTCGCGAACTAGATCTTGAATAGATCCCCGGGGCTATTTGTCACTGTGCACAGTTGTGCATAAACTCAGTACAGCAACACCGGGTTGGGGGAGACCTAGTTAGGAGCAGGACAGCATGACCACCGCATTTGAGCAGGGGCAGGTGCCGCCGATCGAGATCCGGCACAGACTGCGGATCGCCCGCGAGTACGCCGGCTATGACACCTCGACACTGGCCGAGCTGGTAGCAGTGTCGCGCAACACCATCACCAACGCCGAGAGCGGCCGGGTCAGCCCGCGCCGCATCATGGTCAACGCTTGGGCGCTGGCCACCGGCGTGCCGGTCAGCTGGCTACTGACCGGACAGGCGCCACCAGCACCGGACGGCCCAGGTTACGGTCTTGGGATTATAAGCGGCAAGGCGTCGGCAGCATGACCAGCGAAGTTAGTGAAAACTCGGACATACCTCTGCTTACCATGGTCAGCTACCCGAACAAATACACACGGTTTACTCGACGGGGGTCGATGTTGCATGAATTGGTTGAGGAATGGGCGCTCTGGC
>CAJAPZ010000157.1 GCA_903943955.1 uncultured Actinomycetes bacterium | reverse complement strand
GGCCACCACGCCGTCCGCCGTCTCAACCAGACGCACGTCGTGCGGGGGGCGACCGCATGCGTCGGTGGCCACGGCCCGCACCGCCCCCTCGATCTCGGCGCCGTCATCCACCACGTGCCCGGCACCCGGGGCTTCCAGCGGCTCAACGTGCGTGCGCACCCGCGAGATGCCGGGCACGTCGCGGGTCACGGCCGCATCCACCGCCGCGGCAACCTCGCTGGCCTCACCCAGTTGCGTGCCAGCCGGCAACTTGAGATGCAACGTGGCCTCCATCCGGGGTCCCAGGTGCAGGATGCGCACGTTGTGCACTTCACGCACGTGGGGCACGGCATGGGCAGCGGCGAGCACCCGCTCGGCGATGTCGGTGTCGTCATCGTCGCGCGGCTCAACGTGCACCACCACGTCTGCGCCCGGGACGGCACGCTCGATGGCGTCCTCCACCGCATCGGCCGCGGCGTGCGCACGACCCACCGCCTCGCCGGGGGGCACGCCGATGACCACGTCCGCAAACGACCGGCCGGCAGCCGACCGCATTCGCAGCCGCCGCAGCTCAATTTCCGGGCCTAGCGCCTCGACCGCCTCGCGCGCGGCCAGTTCGTCGTCATCGGGCACCCGGTCCATGAGTACGCCAATGTTCTCGCGCATCAGGTGGCCGGCCGCGATAAGCACAAGCACCGACACGAAGAGGGCTGCGATGGAGTCGGCGTTTCCCACCCCCGCCCGCACCAGCAGCAGCCCCACGAGCACCGCAGTGGTACCGGCCAGATCGCTGGCGAAGTGAATGGCGCTTCCCTTGAGCGCCGCGCTTGAGTGCGCCTTTGCTGCGCGGAACAGCGTGAAGGTGCGGAAGAAGTCAACTGCCATCACCAGCACGGCCACGGCGATGATCCACCACGCGGCATCAACTTCATGCCCGCCTTGAACGATTCGCAGAATGGCTTCAACAGCGATCCAGATGCTCACCGCGACCAGCGCGGCACCCTCGGCCAGCGCAGACAGGTGCTCGGCCTTACCGTGCCCGTAGGCATGCTCGCGATCAGCGGGGCGAGCTGCCACGCGGATGGCGAAGAAGGCAAGAACCGCCGCCACCAGATCGGTGCCCGAATGGATGGCCTCGGAAATAAAGGCGAGGCTGCCCGATGCGAGGCCGGCGGCCAGCTTGACGCCGATAAGGAACAGGGCTGCGCCGATGGATACCATCGCGATACGTCGCGGTGATGCTGCGCCGATCTCTGGCGAGCGTGCGTGGCCTGAATTCACATGGTGATGATGGCATCCGGGGGAACGGCGTAGGTTCCCGGTCGTGCTGCAGGGCATCCACCACGTCACGGCCATCACCGGCGACTCCGCCGCCAACGTGCGCTTCTACGCCGGCGTGTTGGGTCTGCGCCTGGTCAAGACCACGGTGAATCACGACGAGCCCGGCGCGTATCACCTGTATTTCGGCGATGAGGGCGGGCGGCCGCGCACGCTGATTACGTTCTTCGAGGTACCGGGGGCCGCACCGGGCCAGCCGGGCGGCGGCATGTTCCACTCGGTGGCCTGGCGCGTTGCCGATCAGCAGGCACTCGACTTCTGGGAGCAGCGCCTCGCAGCGCACGACACGGTGGTGGACCGGGAGGACGGCCGTCTCGCCTTCGCCGACCCGGAGGGGCTCTCGCATGTACTCATCGCGCGGGGCACCCGCGATGACGATTCGCCTGCCCAAGCGGATGGTGTGCCACCTGAGCACGCACTGAGGGAGATCATCGGTGTCGAGGCCATGTCGCTGGCCCCCGAGCGATCGCGGGCGGCGCTGGTGCAGGGCCTTGGAATGGCTGATCTTGGCGAATCGCTCGTGGTGGGATCGGGCGATCATGTGGGGCGTGTGGGGCTGCACCCGGAGCCCATGTCGCGTGGGGCGCAGGGTGCGGGCACCATTCATCACGTTGCCTTCGTAAGCCCAGATGCTGATCACAAGAAGTGGCGCGAACGGCTGACCGGTGGCCATCTGGCCCCCACTCAGGTGGTTGACCGCATCTACTTCAAATCGGTGTACGCACGCGAGCCGGGTGGTCTGCTGGTGGAGGTGGCCACGGTTGGACCCGGGATGGCCGTCGACGAGGATCCCGAAGTGATGGGAATCGCACTGGCGCTGCCACCGTGGCTTGAGCCCCACCGCACCAGCATTGAGGCGCGCCTCACCCCCATCCACAACCCGAGAACGCACGGATGACCGCAGTGGTGCGGCCGCCGGATGACGGCCGGCCCACCCTGCTGCTCTTGCACGGCCGTGGTGGTGGCGAGCATGACCTGGTGGGCGTGGCCGAGGCCGTAGCGCCCGGCTGGGGAATCATCGCTCCACGGGGTCCTGAGGCGGAAGGGGGAGGCCATGCCTGGTTCACCCACCATGCCATCGGCGTGCCGGTGATCGAGAGTCTCGACGTGCGTCTGGGCGAGACGGCCGAGGTCGTCGCAGGACTGGCCGCAGATGCCGGTGTGACGGGGCCAATGGTGGTGATGGGATTCTCAAATGGCGGCATGATGGCCGGGGCGCTCGCCTGCGCTCGCCCCGATCTGGTGGGCGGCGTCGCCCTGCTGTGCAGCGCCTATCCACTGCCCCCGCACATCTACGCCATGGGCGGGCTCGCCACAATGCCCATGGTCGCCCTCTCCGGCGGGGCGGACCCATTCCATTCACCCGACGTGCATGCGGCGGGTGTGGCGGCATACCGGGCCGCCGGTGCGTGCGTAAGTGAAACCATTGATACGGCGGGGACGCACAGTGTTACGCCAGAACATGTCCGGATTCTTCGAAAGTGGCTTGAGGGCTGGGAATCAGACGTTTTTCGGGGCTGAACGCGTCCGAGCGCGTTCGTACACTTACGAACATGCGTTCTCACCACCAAAGCAAGCGGCCCGCTGGTGCCGCACAGCTCAGGCTCATCACCACGCCGGATGACACCCGCGAGGTCATATCGCCCGTCCGCAGGCCCCGCGCATCACGCGCCGGGCGCAACCTGCGCATGGCGGAGCGCCTTGATCAGATCGCGATTGACGCGCAGCGCGAGGCCGCCGAGGCCGTTATGGCCCACGACGACGTGAGCGCTCGCGAGTTACTCGATCGTGCGAGTGCCGCCAGGCGTGCTGCTGCCCTGCTGCGTGCGGGTCCATCGGGCGTCCGCGACCTGCTCGCCTCGTAGCAATCGCAGTGCGTCGTGCGGCATTAGTATGCTCGGCGCGTTCCCCTACCCGAGGTTGACAACCGTGATCTTCCGGAGCCGCACTCGCACCCTGGCCACCGCAGCAGCCGTACTCGCGCTGGCCGCCATTCCGCTGACCGGCTGCGGAGGGAGCGACTCCAGCCCATCCGCCGATACCTCCGCGGCGGCCGCTGCCGGATCCGGTGCCGACACCGCCGCCGTTGACACCGCGGCCACGGATGACACATCCACCGTTAGGTACGCCGACCTGCGCGACCAACTGACGAGCCTCGGGGCCGAGCTCAACACGTTCTGGAAGGCGAATCTGGGCGACGCCGGTACCTGGAAGGACTCTGTCGTGAAGGTCGTAGAGACCGCCGGCCAAACTGCCTGCGGCCAGATAGACGCCGACTCCGGCCCGGCGTACTGCGAGGGCGACGCAACGATGGTGCTACCCATCGCCTTCTTCCGCGACCGCCTCATCGGCGCCACCGACCAGGGTGGCAACGACGCTGCCGTGGCGGCGGTGGTGGCCCACGAGTTCGGGCATCACGTGCAGGCTCTGAGCGGCATCTTAGAGGCCACCAGAGAGGCCGTCGCGAAGAACCCCGACGCGGCCAACCTCATGTCCGTAGCCAAAGAGCTGAGTGCCGACTGCCTGATGGGCGCCTGGATGTCGACGGCACGGGACGATGGACGCATTGAGGACGGGGATATTGACGAGGTGCTCGGGGCGCTTACGCGCATCGGCGACGATAGCCTCACCGCCGACTCCGGCCAGGTGGCCGACGCCGCCACGTTTGACCACGGCACCTCTGCCCAGCGCGAGTACTGGTTCGCAGAGGGCTACGACACAGGCGACGTGGAGAAGTGTGGCGTCATGTACGACGACCTCCTCAACGGCACGCTGGAGAAGGAGCTGAAGGCCGGCGCCGACGCCGTGAACAGCAGCACCACGCCCTAGATCAGGCGGCCCCTCCGGGGATCCACACGTAGGTGCAGTTTCTGCACCGGCGCACATCCTGGCCGATGTCCTCCGAATCGCGCTCCCCACACGTGGGACAGCACGGCTGAGCCTCTGCCGCATCATCACTCATGCGCCGAGGCTAGCGACACGATGCGCAAATGGGCGCGCCGAGGGTCATCCCCGGCTACGGTCCATGGCGTGACCTCACGTGCGGACACCGGTCTCTGGGCCGATCTGCTGCTCACCCCGGAGACCGTCACCCGCACGGTCACCGGTGCCGACGGCTTCGACGATGTCGCTGCGCTGCTCACCGCACCCGGTGTGCGGAGGGTCGTCGTCACTGGCAATGGCGCGCAGTGGCACATCGCCCTGGCGCTGTCGCTCGCATGGCTCGACGTACCCCAGCCCCCGGTCGACCTCATTGCTGTGCCCGGTGGACTGGTGGCCCGTGGTGCATTCGCCTGGCGCGAGGGCGACCGCCTGCTCGCGCTCTCAAGCTCCGGCGAGTTCAGGGACGTCATCGAGGCGATTGCATCGGGGGCACCACGCCCTATTGCGGCCATCACCGCCAATGCCGGTTCAACGATCGGCTCGGCTGCAGAGGCACGGGCAATGGTGGTGGTGGACACCCTGCGGGCACGCACTCACACTCAGGGGTATGCCGGATCGCTGGCGGCCGGTCTGGCCATCATCGCCCGCATGTCAGAGGACGATGCGCTGGGCCGGGCCGTGCTGGGCGCCGGGCAAACCCTGGCCGCGCTGGTGGACGCCGCCGGGGCCAGTGCACGGGATGCTGGCCCACGCCCCCATGCCGGAGTGTGCGTGGGCACCGGGCCCGCCTGGCCGGCCGCGCTGCACACGGCGCTGTGCCTTCGCGAGGTGTCCATCCTGCCGGTGGATGGCTACGAAACCCGCGAAGGGGCCACGACCGGGCGCTTCGCCACCATTCCGGGCGATCTGGCGGTGACGGTCGCCGGCGTGCAGCCCGACCCACTGCTCGCAGAAGCCGCGACCATTCTCGCCGAGGGCGGTGCACGGGTTGTCGCGCTCCAGGGCGCGCCCGATGCCGACCCGCGGCTCGCCCCCATCTTCGCGCTGCCCGCCGCCATTGCACTGGCTATCGACCTGGCTCATCTCGCCGATCTCAATGCCGACGCGCCGGCCTGGGCGGGCGCGTACGACCGCACCTCGCGGGGGACGGGGCACTGACAATGCGAGTGCTCCATATCTCCCCGCACCCCGATGACGAACTGATGGGTGCGCCCGCAACGTTGATGGCCCTGCGCGACGCCGGTCACGAGGTGACCAATCTGGCCTTGGCTCTGGGCCGCGAGGCCGACCACGAGCGGCGACGCGCAGAGCTCACCGAGGCGTGCGGTCGTGCCGGATTCGCACTCCGCATCGTCGATCCCCCAATCCTGATGTCAGCGGGAGACGACCTGCTGGCAGCTGAGGCGGCCGCCCGCGATCACATCGCCGCAGCACTCAGTGGCCCGGACCCGCCCGATCTGATCGTTGGCCCCGGACCGCATGATGTGCACCACGGACACGAGATGACCGGTCGCGCAATACGGGACGTGCTCGCGGCGTCGGACGATTCTGTGCCGTGGTGGATGTGGGCGATCTGGGGAGACCTCCCCATGCCCACGGTGGTGACAGCGCTCGATGACGAACGGGTGAGTGAGATCACCGAGGCCCTGTCCGCGCATGCCGGGGAGATGGAGCGCGCGGATCACCGCGTGCAGATCGAGGCCCGCACGCGTGTGGTGGCCACCCTGGCCGCCGAAAAGATATTCGGCTTCGGCGCCCCCGCACTCACCACCGACCGCGCCGAGGTGGTCACCGAGGTGGTGCGCCGCGACGGCCACTGGCTTCTGGGGGCGCCGCGTGCCCTCGATGCCCTTCAGCCTCTCGCCAGCCCGCGACCCCTGCGCGTCGACGCATGGCTGAACGCACCCAGTGCGCGCGACCTGGCCAACGGCGCCATCTACTAGAAGCCGCACCCCGGGGTCAGACCCCGGTGGGGGTCAGTCGCCGTCACAAATGTGCACGCCTCGCGTGTGGGGAAAACCTGGGGTCAGACCCCGGTGGGGGTCAGTCGCCGTCACAAATGTGCACGCCCCTTGTGGGCACGTATTTCGCCGACTTCGGTGCCCGATTGTTGCCTGCTTGGGGTCAGACCCCGGTGGGGGTCAGTCGCCGTCACAAATGTGCACGCCACGCGTGTGGGAAAACCTGGGGTCAGACCCCGGTGGGGGTCAGTCGCCGTCACAAATGTGCACGCCCCTTGCGGGGCCGGTGTATTGCCGCGGATCTGACGTGCACATACCCGCTTGGAATGCGATTGACGTGGCTGCGGGGCCTAGGGCCCGCCGGGCAGCATCTCCCCTGCGCGCACGGCCTGCGCGATGATGTTCTCTGGCGGGGCGAGTGGACAGGTCCACTTCGCGTCGTGCGCGCATGACGGGTGGTAGGCGAAGTTGAAGTCGAGCACCAGTTGGCCATCGGGGAGCGCCCCGAGATCTGCGCCCTTCGCCTGGTCGATGAGGTAGCGCCCGCCCCCGTAGGTCCCATCGCCACTGGTGCCGTCACGAAATGGCAGGAACAGGCCACCGCCGTAGCCCTCGAGCCACAGCAGCGTGAGCCGCATCTCCCTCTCGCCCCGGAGCGCCACGACGGTGCCCAGCGACGCGAAGGACCCCTCCGGCCCTGCCAGCGTCGCGGCATCCGTCGACTCCAGCCGGCCGGTGAGGCACCACGAGGGGTCGTAGTCGAAGAAGTTCATCCCGGTGAAGCCCTCGCGGAGGGCCGCTGGCACGGGCGTGTCGGGATGCCCTGCCAGCAGCGCGTCACGTCCGGTGCGCCACATAGCCCACGCATCCGGGCCACCACCAGCCCGCCGCACGTCGGCATACAGGTCGGCCACCCGGCGTCGCCAATCGGCCAGCGAGAGCGACCCGTCAGCCATCGTCCCTCAAGCCTCGTCCGCGTGGTCGGGGCCGTGGCCGTCGCCGTGATCATCCGCATGCTCGTGATGATGGAGGTGCGCGTGATGACGCTCACCGCCATGAGAAGTGGGATCCACATGCACGACCACTGTGCCGAGGTGCGGCACGTCGTGGGCCAGTCGGTG
Source organism: uncultured Actinomycetes bacterium (assembly GCA_903943955.1). Taxonomy (GTDB): domain Bacteria; phylum Actinomycetota; class Thermoleophilia; order Miltoncostaeales; family Miltoncostaeaceae; genus SYFI01. Next base: position 17,454 of record CAJAPZ010000157.1, on the reverse strand, counting down.
CTGCACAGCGCCGGCAATGCCGTGCCCTTCGAGTACCGAGAGGTCGTCGGCCACCGAGATGTTGATCTCGACCCACACGCGGTGGCCCACCCAACGTGCTCGCACCTCATGGACGTCGTCCACGCCTGACACGGCCGACGCCGTTTGGCGGATGGCCACCACCACATCGGGATCGATTCCATCGAGCATGCGCGTGCCGATGTGCTTCCCCGCGTCCCACACGATCTTCATGATGAGCAGGCCGATGAGGAGCCCGGCGATCGGGTCGGCCAACGGAAATCCCAGCATCACTCCTACAGCGCCTGCCAGCACCCCAAGCGACGTGAAGCCGTCCACCCGCGCATGCTGACCATCTGCCACCAGCGCCGCTGAGCCGATCTGACGACCCACCCGGATGCGGTACTCGGCCACCCACTCGTTCCCGATGAAGCCGACGATTCCCGCGATGGCGAGCACCCACAGGTGGCTGGGCTCCTCGGGGTGGATGAACCGGCTGATGGCCTCGTAGATTGCATAGCCACCTGAGAAGAAGATGATGAGCACGATGACGATTCCGGCCAGGTCCTCCGACCGGTGGAGGCCGTATGGGAAGCGATCGGTCGCCGGGCGGCGCCCCAGCAGAAATGCCGCCCCCAGCGGGATGGCGGTAAAGGCATCACCCACGTTGTGCACGGTGTCGGCCAGCAGCGCGACAGACCCGGTGAACACCACCAGCACGGCCTGAATGGCGGCGGTGATACCCAGAATGACCAGTGAGATGAGGAGGGCCCGCATGCCTGCGCGCGAGTCACGGAGGTCGGGATCCACTCCCCCATGCGTGTGATCGTGGTCCTGATCGTGGGAGTGGCCGATGCCCATCGCCCGCAGTCTGCCAGCCCCCACGCCCGGTAGGTTTGGTCGGTGAGTCCACGTGTCTTCGCCGACCTCAGCCCGCTTCGCAGGTCGCGCGATCTACGCCTGCTCATCACCGGCCAGTCGATCTCGCTCATCGGCAGCCAGATCACGCTGGTGGCCGTGCCGTACCAGGTGTTCACGCTCACGGGCTCATCCCTCGCGGTGGGCCTCGTCAGTCTGGTGGAGCTGGCCCCGCTCATCGTGCTGTCACTCATCGGCGGTGCCTATGCCGATGCCATTGATCGCCGCCGGGTGCTGTTCATCACGCAGGTGCTGCTCGCAGTGATGAGTGCGGCGCTGGCCGTCAATGCCTTTGCCGGGCCAGCGCTCTGGCCGCTGTTCGTCATCGCCGCCTTCGCAGGAGGGCTGGCAGGGGTCGACTCCACCACCCGCCGTGCGCTCATCCCCGCGCTGGTACCACCATCTGACCTGCCCGCCACAGCAGCGCTCAACGCGATTCTGCTGCGATCAGCGCAGGTCATCGGCCCCGCCCTCGGTGGAGTAATCATCGCCACCATCGGGCTCGGAGGCGCCTATCTCATCGACTTCGCCTCATTCGCCGCCGCGCTTGTCGCGGTAGCCCTGATGCGGCCACAACCGCCTCAAGGTGGGGGCACGCCCGTCAGCTGGGCGGGGTTCCGCGAGGGCATCGGCTTTCTGCGCCGCACCCCGATCCTCCAGGGGATCATGCTGATCGACATCAACGCCATGGTGTTCGGTATGCCGCGCGCCCTCTTCCCGGCCATCGGTACTGAGGTACTGGGTGGTGGCGCCGGCGTCGTGGGGCTTCTCTATTCCGCGCCAGCCGCCGGCGCCTTCATCGGCGCGCTGTCCAGCGGGTGGGTCGGCCGAGTACGCCGGCAGGGCTGGGCCGTGGTCATTGCGGTCAGCGGGTGGGGCGCCGCCATCTGCGCAGTGGCCTTCGTCGAGTCGTTGGCAGGCGTCCTGGTGCTCCTCGCCGTGGCTGGGTTCGCAGACATCATCTCGGAGGTCTTCCGGGCCACTATCTCGCAGGCCGTGGTACCCGACTCCCTGCGCGGGCGGCTCTCGGCGCTGTTCATCATCCAGGTCACGGGGGCCCCCAGACTGGGCGACCTCGAATCAGGTGTGGTGGGAGCACTCATCGGCACGCAACTCGCGGTGCTCACGGGCGGACTCGCGTGCCTTGCAGGCCTTGCTGCCATCGTCATGTGGCGTCCGGGCATCACCAGATGGCGCGTGGATGCGCTCGGGAGACTGCCGCAAGGCGAGTAGCGTTAGCCCCGTGAGTAACACGGCCACAGGGCCACTCGACTCCGATCGAGTGCTGCGCTGGATGCGCGATCACCCCGACCGCCTGCGCGAGCTTCTGGTCGAGGAGGACCCCGGCGATCTGGACGTCTCACCGGCAAGCGACGCGGCCATCCGCGCGCATCTGCGCCTCGCAGCCGAAGGAATGGTGCATGGGGCAGCGCCGGAACTCGCGATATTGCTTGAGGGCATGGCCGACGACCTTGACGACTGGTTCGAAGAGGAGCAGGGCCTGTTTGACCACCAGATCGCGCTCGGCGAGGGGGCCATCGCGCTTGAGGAGCACCTCCTCTATCAGGGGGACGCCGAGTCGGATCCGGCCCTTCATCAGGCGCTCGAGCGCAGGGTGCGCATGGCCACCTGGAACCTGCTCTTTCTCAGGTGCATCGAGTCGCGCCTAGGGCCGATCCACGACGGGCTGGCCGATGCCGCACTCGAATGGACGGCCACCCGTGGGCGCGACCTGATGACGATGATTCTCACCATGGACCAGTCGCAGCGAGCGGCCATCGAGCAACGGACCGGCCGAAAGCCCACGCGCGACGAACAGGTGCAGTCGGGACAGGTGGCCGCCGTGGCCGCCTACGTACGCATGGCCATCGAGGCCACCGCGCATGCGTTGGAGCACGACCCCGCGGCCACGTGAGCCCCGGAACCCCGATGGGCGGGACATCCGGTGGGACAGGCTTTAATGCCCACGTGCTTACTCGAACGCTCCTGCCCCTCGCCGCTCTCGCCGCGATCGCGACCCCTGTCCTCGGTGCCGTCACGGTGGTGCCCCCGCCATCCGCCGCACCCGGTGCGGTCCAGCCGCTGGTGCCCGGCCTCAGCTACACGGTGATGAACCGTCCGGGGCCGCAGGTGCTGCACGTGCTCACCATGCGCCCGAATGCCCTGTTGTCGCTGGGCCCAACCCAGCTGTCGGGATCCCTCAGCCAGCGCGCCACGCTCACGTCGGGAATGACCGCGCGCCTTGCCACGGGAGCAACGGCCGGTATCAACGCCGATTACTTCGATCTGGGCACCGGCACCCCCAGCGGAATCCTCTCGGTGGGTCCGCGTCTGTGGGCCGGACCGGAGCCCTCGCGATCGGCCCTCACCATCGCCAATGGCGGCGCGCTCGCCGTCGGCAAGCTCACACTGGCCGGCCGGTACCAGAAGCTCGACCCCGCTGGCACCACCCCCTTCCCCAAGCGCACCTTCCGGGGAGTCAACCGCCCGCTGCCGAGCACGTCATCCACGGGCGTGGTCATCTACACCCCCGACTTCGGTCGCCCCACCCCGTCCACGCCTGGCTATGAGGCCGTTGTGGCGATTGATGGCGGTGTGCCGCTGTCGGTCAATGCGCCGCTGCAGGGCACCGTCATCGCTCAGGGCACCGGGGGCGGCACCGCCATTGGGACAGGCCAGGTGGTGATCTACGGCAAGAACGCCTCGGGTACCTCGATCATCAACGAACTGACCGTGGGCAGCCGCGTGGAACTGGAGGCTGGGATCGCCGGTATCGCCCCCGATGCCTGGGGTGCAGTGGGCGGCGGGCCGATGATCGTGCAGGGTGGGGTCGCCGTGCCATCTGCTGGAGAGGGCTTCACCGCATCGCAGCTGACCGGCCGTACCACCCGTACCGCCGTGGGGCAGACCGCTGACGGCCGCATCCTCATGGTTGTGTCCGAGGGTCCGCAGCAGGGCAAGAGGGGCTATACGACGGCGGAGCAGGGCACTCTGATGGTGTCGCTTGGTGCCACCGACGCCATCGGATTCGACTCCGGCGGGTCATCGCTCATGGCCCTGGGGCGCCAGCAGGTCATCCCCTGGTCGAGCGAGCGCGCGATCGCCGATGGCCTCATCGCCACCTACCTGGGCGCGCAGATCTCCATCCCCAGCCCCCAGCGGGTATCACCCAATGCTGATGGGCTGGCTGACAGTTCGAGCATCGACGCGCAGTCACCGGTGGCAGGGCACACCCTGGTGACCATCGCCCGGCGCGGCGGTGGCGGGTTCTCGTCCGTGCTGCTCGACCAGACGGGTGCACCGGCCAGTAACCAGATCGCCATCGACCCAGCCACACTCGCCATGCCCGAGGGCCCCTACGTGGTCACCACCACGCTCACCCCGGCCGATGGCACCCCGGCCACCACGATGAACCGCAACCTGGTCGTGGACGGAACGCTCGGCAGCCTCAAGGTGTCGGCGAAGACCACTGGCAAGGGCAAGGCGAAGACCAACACGGTGAAGACCTCCTTCACGCTCTCCCGTCAGGCCAAGGTGACCATGAAGATCGTCAACTCGTCCGGCAAGACCGTGGCGAAGGGCGCATCCAACCGCAAGATGTCCGGGGGCAACCGAACGGTCACGTGGAGTGGCAAGGCGCTGCCGGCGGGCTCGTACAACGTGGTGGTCACCGCTCAGAGTTCCTACGGGCTCAGCGGCCTGCAGGACTCCATCCGCCTGAGGTAACCCGGTGCCGTGCCGACAGAGGTTCCGAACGGCAGTTTGGCGACAGAGTGGGCGAATCGAGTGACCAGCGCGATGTACCCGGGCCACGGCCCGGGTACATCGCTACTGGATGAGCCGCTCCAACGCGCACTGAGCACACTCACCGCTTGCAGGACAGGCTTCGATCAGCCAGGTGTGTTCGGACCCTCTGTCGGCGGAACCGCTAGGCGGATGCTGCCGTCATTGATGCGGCAAACGACGAAAGCGACTGCCCGCCGCTCACCCGCACACGGGGCAGCACAGTGCGTTGGTCCGACCTCAGTGTCGAACCCGCGTCTGTGGTGTACGCCAGCAGGTAACCGGCGGCGTCAACAGCGTTCGCGGATGTCGCGTCGTGCCGGCCGACCGGATAACAGAACCACCGCACCGGGTGGCCCAGCCCCTTCTCGAGCGTGCTCCTCGACGCCGTGAGGGCCTCGGTGCGCTGCCTCGATGACAGCGACGGCAACTCGGTGTGCGCCACCGTGTGCGAACCGATGTCCATGCCCGCAGCATCAAGACGCTTCAGTTGATTCCAGGTGAGGAATGCGCGCTCACCGATGCGCCCGGTGATGATGAAGAACGTGGCAGGCCACTTGAGGGGCGCGAGCACGGGCAACACCGCATCCGTGGCGTCTACGTAGCCATCGTCGAAGGTAAGCACCACCGGCTTCGCAGGCAACCGGGTGCCGTGCTCCATTGCGTTGAACACCTCCGCCTGCGACACGGCCGTGTACCCATGACCCTTGAGCCACGCGATCTGCTGGCGGAAGGTCGCGGGCGTCACGGTGAGTCCATACGAAGTCGAATTGGTGACCGTCGCCGCAGATGCCACGCGGTGGTACATCAGCACCGGCACCCGCACCTGTGCACGGGCGGGCTTCGCGGCCACCACAAGGTGGCGGTCCCGAGCATGCACGTCGACTCCGGCGATCGACCGGGAAAGGCCTGCGCCGTTATCCCCGGTGGTCGAGGTGGTGCCGGTGGTCCCTGTTGTGCCGGTCGTACCGGTGGTGTCGGTGCCGAGTAGGCCCGTGGTGCCCGTCGTGTCCGTGGTGCCCGTGGTGCCGGTCGTGTCAGTGGTACCCGTCGTGCCGGTCGTCCCGACGGTGGGGCTGGTCGCCGGCGCCGATGACGGGGAATCCGACGGGCCGATGAGCACCCAGGCGAACGCGATCACGACAACGGCTACAGCACCGAGCATGATCCACATATTGCGCTGACGATCGCGCTGACGCTGGGCGGCAGCCTCACGGCGACGCTGATCGCGGATGTCTTCGGGACGAGCCATCTATCGCAGGCTAGCCGGGGGTACGGGGGTTTTCGCCTGGCGGGGTCAGCCCATGATGCGCCGGAGCGCCTCCACGGCCCCAATCGGTTCGGGCGTCGCTGGGCTGAGCACCAACACCGACACCCCCGCATCAGCCAGCGTCGTAAGGCGTGGGCGCACCGAATCCTCAGTGCCGATAACGGCCATGGCATCCACCATTGCGTCGCTCACCATCCCCTCGGCCCGCTCCCGCTGGCCCCCGAGTGCGGCATCCTGGATTGCCGCGGCCTCGTCTGGAAATCCGATCGCGGACACTGTGTCTGCGTAGTAATTGCGGTCGCGCGAGCCCATCGATCCCACGTAGAAGGCAATCTCCCGACGCGCGGCGGCCCGGGCGGCCGCCTGAGCATCCTCACCGCCCACGCCCACCACCGCCGAGGCCATTATCTGAAGGGGGGCGAGCGATGCATGGCGCCGGGCGCGGCCCTCTGCCAGGGGGTCTGCCCAGTGGCCGGAGATGGCTGCCGGCGTTGCAAACAGCGGCCACCAGCGATCGGCCACCTCGGCGGCAAGGCGTACGGCTCGTGGTGCCATGGCGGCAAGTGCGATGGGAAGCGACGACCGCTCTGGCCGCGTAATGATGCGAAGCGGTCGGTCTGCGCTCCCCGGGAGCGGAATGGGCCGTGGGCCATCCACCGTGAGCGGCTCACGCGCCCATACGGTGTGGCACGCAGCCACCACCTCACGCAGTTCGGCAAGGGGACGGGCAAATGGGATCCCGTGCCACCCCTCCACCACCTGAGGACCCGAGGTGCCGAGCCCCAGCAGCGCCCGACCGCCCGAGAGGGCATCAACGCCAGCGGCGGTCTGGGCGGTGAGCGCGGGGCTGCGCGTGAACACGGGCAGCACCGCACCAATGCAGATGCGCCGGGTGTTTACGGCGATGGCTCCCATAAGGCTCGGGGCATCAAAGCCCCACGTCTCTGGAACCCACACCTCATCGGCCCCGGCGTCGTCCAGGGCCATCGCCAGCGCCAGGGATTCAGCAGGTGCAGCCATATGATTGAGCGTCATCGCGATTCGCATGCCGCGATGGTACGGGCCGATGACGACCAGAGGGTGTCTCTGCCCGGCATACCCTCTGGCGTGCGTCCGGCCACCCGTCTATGGTCGGTTTCACGCAGGCGCGTATGGGTTGTGCCCTGCCCGGAAACGACGATTGGTATTTCGCCTGACCACGCAGTCCGCCCCACACACCACCCGTGCCCTCCACGCGCTGCGCGCCATGCTCAGGGCCCGCTGGGTTGACGCCGTTGAAGCCGAACTGGTGCAACGGGGCGAGGCGTTCTTCCAGTTGGGCGGCGCCGGGCACGAGGCATCGGCGGTGCTTGCTGACCACCTGGAACCCCAGGACTGGCTGCAGCCGCACTACCGGTCGCGCGCGCTGCTCATCGCACGTGGATTCGAACCCGCGCGCTTTTTCCATGGTCTGCTGTCCACTGCCGAGTCCGATTCTGCGGGGCGCCAGATGCCGGCCTTCCTCAACGACCCCGACCTGCACGTGATGCCCATGACCGTGCCCACGGGCAACGGCCTGCTTCACGCAGTGGGCGTGGCACGTGAGGTGCATGCGCAGGCCGATGCCCCCATCGTGGTGGCGGGTATCGGCGACGGCACCACGCAGCAGGGCGAGGTGATGGAGGCCATCGGCGACGCCGCCCGCCTTGCAATGCCCGTGCTGTTCTGGATCGAGGACAACGGCTACGCCATCTCCACCCACACAGCAGGACGCACGTTCTACGACACGGCGCTCGGACCGGTTGACGACTTCCTCGGCGTGCCCATCACCCGGGCCGATGGCCGTGACCCGGTCACCCTCGATGCCATCTGCGGTCGTGTGGTGGACGAGATGCGCGAGAGCCGCCGCCCGGCGATCATGGTGGTGAGCACCGAGCGCCTCACGCACCACACCAATGCCGATGACGAATCGGTGTATCGAAGCGAGGAGGAGCGCTCGGGGGCGCGCACGTCAGGCGACCCCATCATGTTTATGCGCGACCACCTGGTGGCCGAGGGCGTACCGGTGGCCGACCTCACGGCACTCGACGCCGAAGTAGAGGCCGAGGTGCGTGCTGCGGCAACGCTGGCTCTCGCGGCCCCCGATCCCACCACTACCCGGTCCGCATCCGCCCCGGTTGACCCCGATCTCATCGCGCGGTCACTCGAGGACCCGCCCGACGCCGAGGGTCCTCCGCACACCATGCTCGAGGCCATGCGTGAGGTGCTGCGCGCCCGCCTTGCCGACGACGACCGGGTCTCGATACTCGGACAGGACATCGAGGACCCCAAGGGCGATGTATTCGGACTCACCCGTGGGCTCTCCACGCAGTTTCCGGGGCGCGTCACCAATGCCGCCCTCAGCGAGTCAACGATCGTGGGCACGGCAATCGGCCGTGCCATGGCGGGTGGGCGCCCCGTGGCCATGGTGCAGTTCGCCGACTTCCTTCCGCTGGCGTTCAACCAGATCGCATCCGAGCTGGCCACCGTTCACTGGCGCACCGCCGGCGCATGGTCGGCCCCGGTCGTCGTGCTTGCCCCGTGCGGCGCGTACCGGCCGGGCCTCGGGCCCTTTCATGCGCAGACGATGGAAGCCACGTTCGCCCACATCCCCGGGCTCGACGTGGCCATGCCGAGCACTGCTGCCGACGCCGCGGGCATGTTGTCGGCTGCGCTCGAGGGCAACCGGCCCACGCTCATCCTGTACCCCAAGACCTGCCTGAACGACCCCGCGCGCGCCACGACGGCCATCGGTGACGCGCGCCCGGTGCCGCCCGGTCGCGCAGCCCACACGCGCCGGGGCGACGACGTGACCATCGTGGCCTGGGGCGCCACCGTGCCAATCGCCGAGCGCGCAGCCGACATCCTCGATGCCGCCACCGTGAGCGTCGATCTCATCGATCTGCGCAGCATCGCCCCATGGGACCGCGAGGCGGTCATCGCCAGCGCGGCCCGTACTCGTCGCCTGGTGGTGGTGCACGAAGACAATCTCACTGGCGGATTCGGGGGCGAGGTGGTGGCAGCGGTGTCCGATCACCTCGAGGGCGAGCTCACCACGCGGCGCGTCGCCCGTGCCGACACCCTGGTACCCAACAACTACGTCAACCAGATCGAGTTGCTGCCATCGGTGGCCGACGTGGTCACCACCGTGGCCAGCATGATCGGCGGCCTCGAGGTTGAGGTCTCCCATGCTGTTGCCGCCGAGGGAGTGCTGGTGGTCGAGGCCGCGGGATCCAGCCCCGCCGATCAGCAGATCATGGTTGTGGACTGGCTCGTGGCCGAGGGCGATCACGTGAGTGAGGGGCAGATTATCGCCGAGTGCGAGGGTGACAAGGCCGCATTCGAACTTGCCGCTCCCGCATCTGGCGACATCGCCGGACTCCTCGATACCGATGAGTTCGTGCCCGTCGGTACGCCGATCGCCCGCATCACCCTGGCGCCCGGCGCCGCGGCGGCCCGTCGCCGTATTCCCGCCGAGCCCACCATCCGCCTGCGCCGTGACCCCGGGGCCCGCCCAGCCATCGTGCCCGCGTCCACCCCCTCGCCACTCCTGGCGGCGGCCCCCGTGGGACTGTCGGGTCTCGCCGTGCGCGCCGGAGGGCACATCCTCACCAATGCCGACATCACCGCGCGCTTCCCGGACCGCACAGAAGAGGACATCGTCCGGCGTACCGGCATCCGCCAGCGCCCGGTCATGGCCGATGGCGAGGACCTCATCACGCTCTCAGCGGCGGCTGCCCGTGAGTCGCTGGAGAGCCAGGGACTCGTTCTCGGCGATCTTGAGGCCATCATCGTGGCCACCGGCACCCCGCCACACTTGAGCCCCACCGTTTCCTGCATGGTGCAGAGTCTCCTCGCCCAGGATGATGGCCCGGCCGACGTCGCCGCGCACGATGTATCGGCCGCTTGTTCGGGCTACCTGTATGCGCTGCAGGGGGCACACGACATGCTGCAACAGCGTCCTGATGGCGCTGTACTGGTGATTACCGCCGAAGCCATGACGCGCTACGTGGACCCCGACGACTTCGATACCGTCGTGGTGTTCGGCGACGCCGTCACGGCCACCGTGGTGTTCGGCCCGGAACGCGCGCAGGGATCGCCCATCCTGCTGCATCGCCCGGTGCTCTCAGCCACGGGCGATGACGGAACGATCATTCACCACGGGCCGGAGTACTCCGACCACCTGTTCATGGACGGTCCGCGCGTGTACACCCGGGCCGTGCGCGAGATGCTGCGGATGCTCGACCGCGCCGCCGCCGCATCGGGTGCGTCAATGGCCGACCTGATGCACGTGATCCCGCATCAGGCCAATGGCCGCATCATCTCGTCGATTCAAGCCCGAAGCGGCCTCCCTATGGACCGCTTTGTCGTGAACGTGGAGCGATGGGGCAACACGTCGAGCAGCACCATCCCAATCGCCCTTGCCGAGCATCTGCCGTCGGGTCCCACAGGTCTGGGCGGTCTGGTCGCCTTTGGGGCAGGCCTCACATCGGGGGCGGCTATCGTGGAGTTTCCCCAGAAGCCATAGCCGGAATCGGAGCGCACATGGGCACCACCGAGTATTCGCACGCCATCGATCTGGACCGCGACTTCGATGAGGTTCTCGCGCGCACACGGGAGGCGCTTGCGTCAGAAGGCTTCGGCGTGCTCACCGAGATCGACGTACAGGCCACGATGAAGGCCAAACTTGATGTGGACCGCGAGCCCTACGTCATCCTGGGCGCTTGCAACCCACCTCTGGCCCATCAGGCGCTTGAGGTGGAGCCCGACCTGGGTGTACTGCTGCCGTGCAACGTGGTGGTGTACCGCACCGGTGGTCGTACGCGCGTGAGCGCGGTGGCTGCCGACCAGATGCTGGGGATGGTCGGCAATCCGGGACTCAAGCCTGTGGCGGCCGAGGTCGGTGCACGCCTGTCGCGCGTGCTCGCCGACATCCAAGCGCGATAGCCCGGCGCTATTCCGTGCTGGCGGCCGCCTCGAGAATGCGGCGGACGTCCGCTGACCCAACTCCGCGCCGGGCCAGCCATCCCAGCGCACGTCGACGCTCCGACTGATCGTCACGCAGCTTCGGGTAGCGCCGTTTCACCTGTCGGATCAACTCCTCGGCCTCTGGCGCACGTGAGGCCTCGGCCTCATCATCCCGTGCCCCCTCACCCGGCCTGACCGCCGCGCGCACAGCGGCGGGCGGCAGCCCCTTGCGCATGAGGCGCTCAGCAAGACGACGCCGATCTGCGGCCGAGTCAGGCACACCGGTGCGCGCAACCGAGGCCGCCAGCAGCACCTCGTCGTGATCAGCCGGAAGCACTTCCGGCACCGCGCGCCGCACGAGATCCTGAGCAAACCCGACGCGCATCATTTCACCCTGAATACGCCGCGCCGCCCAGTCTTTTCTCGCGAGGAGCTCAACCCGCAGGTACGCATTGGCATCTTCGTCGGCCAGCCCATTTGCCGCCAGCCGAACCAGAAGCCGGGCAATCTGATCGTCGGTGGCCCGGCGCTCCCGCAGGCGGCGGACGACCTCACGCTCAGCACGTCCCCGGGCCACCGTAAATCGCAGGGTGGCCTCCCACAAGCGTTCGAGCGCCGCGACGTCCTCAATCTCGGCAACACGGGCATCGTCCATCTCCTGCCCCGTTGACAGACCGAGGTCGGCGACCAGATGCACCGGGAGCCGAAGCCACTTGGCCCCATCCTTCTCAACGCGGATCGCACGCCCATCGGGCGTGCTGCGGAGCGCCGTGATGACGCTCACGCCGGGAACCGCATCAGGCCTCGCGGGCCACCTCGTTGGTGCAGCGCATGCAACGCCACACTGGAACCTTGCGATCGCGGGCGATGGCGCTTGCCCCATCCAGATCGTGGGTACGCATAGTGCGGCTGGTCGCAAACGTCACGGCGCCACACTTCTCGCACGGCGGTGCATCTGTGGCGGCGCTCGTCTCTGAGTTCTCGGGCATAGGTGCACCCTACCGGCGCGGGCCCCCGCGAACCAGCCTCAGCGGGCGGTTGGCACACCTTCGAGGCGCGCCACCTCACGACGCACGGCCGGCGCAACCTCAGTGCCGAGGAGTTCGATCGATCGCATCATGTCCCGGTGAGGCGGGTTTCCCACGCCCATGTGGATCATCGCCCGGCGGTTCCCAAACATCTCGTACTCGGCGAGAATCTTCTCGGTCACCTCTGCCGGGCTCCCCACCATCAGGGCCGCATGGGGCTCGCGCATGCGGTCGAACCCAGGTCTGTCGATCTCGTGTCCCCACCCACGCTCGCGCCCGATCTGGTTCATAGCGGCCATGAGCCCGGGAGCCGAGATGTCCGCAGCCTTCTGCGAGGTATCGGCGATAAAGCCATGCGAGCCGATTCCCACCGGCACCGTCGCGGGATCGAACCCCGACGCCTCCAGTGCCTCGCGGTACAGGTTCACGAAGGGAATAAATGGCTGCGCGGCGGCACCGATGATGGCGATATTGATGGGCAGCCCGCGCATGGCTGCGTTCACTGCCGACTGCGGCGTGCCACCAACGGCAACCCAGATGGGCAGGTGATCCTGCTGGGGGCGCGGGTACACGGCCCGGCCCTCAATGGGAGCGCGGTGGCGTCCGCTCCACGTCACCACCGGCTCATCGTTGAGTTGCCGCAGCAAATCGAGTTTCTCGAGAAAGAGCGACTCGTACTCGGCCAGGTCGTATCCGAAGAGCGGGAATGACTCGATGAACGATCCACGCCCGGCCATGATCTCGGCGCGGCCCTCGCTGAGGAGATCAACGGTGGCGAAGTCCTGAAACACCCGCACCGGATCGTCGGACGACAGCACAGTGACTGAACTGGTGAGCCGGATGCGCGAGGTACGAACGGCGGCGGCCGCCAACACGATGGCGGGTGACGACACCGGGAAGTCCGGGCGATGGTGCTCGCCCACACCGAAGATGTCGAGGCCCACCTCGTCGGCCAGCACGATCTCCTCCACCAACTCGCGGATGCGCTGCCCCTCATCGGGTCGCCGCGCGGTCGCCGGATCTGGCGTCGCGTCGCCAAATGAGTAGATGCCGATCTGCATCATTCCCCGCCTTCCCGTTGTGCACGGGCCTCGTCGAGCTCACGCTGGATCACCCCGTCATCGCGCTCGGCGAAGATGACGTATGCCACGTAGAAGACCCCAAGACTGATGCCCAGCCCCACCCACACCCACAGCAGCACAGGCCAGTCGAGGGCGAGGCCGATCAGCCACCCGATCACGAGGCTGAACGGCACCATGGTGAGGCCGATGACCCAGAGTCGGCGGCGCGCCACCTGCGAATACTCCGGGTTGGGATGGAGCCCCTCCTGCTGGGCGGCGACCCGGGCCACGATCTGTTCGCGACTCTCTCGTTCTGGCGGGTGCTCATGCGGGTGCGTCATCGCTGGGAGGCTAGCGTGGCCCCATGCAGCGCCCCACGCGCATCGGATGCGGCCAGCCAATCAAGCCCGTGCGGGGCGTTCCCGACGGGTGGGTTCATGCCTCACGAACCGTCGCCGCCTGCCATCTGGATGCCGACCACGTCCCCATGCCCACCCGGGACACCGGGGAACAGACCGCCGATCAGCCCACGCGGGGCCAGGCCGACACCAGCGGGTAGGGCCTGATTGGTCCACCACCACCAGGGTGGATCTCAAAGTGCAGGTGCGGCACGGTGCCCTGTGCATCACCGGTCATCCCGACGTAGCCCACCACGTCACCCGCCTTCACCGACGCACCATCACGGGTGATCTCCGCGAAGCTATCGAGGTGGCAGTAGAAGTACTCATCGCCGTTGGCACCCCGCACCCACAGACGGTTACCGCTTATGGGCGTGTTGCCCGGTCGCATCACGGTGCCCGTCACCACGGCGACGATGGGTGCCTGCATCGCCGCCATCAGGTCAATGCCTTCGTGCAGGCGACCGCCGCCGCGCGCCTGCAGCCAGTCGTCGCTGAACGTGGTGGGGGCGGCCACGGGAAATACCGGCTCGGTACCGGGTGCTGCCAGCACGGGGTCGCTGGTGCCCACCGAGGCAGCGGCGCGAGTGGTGCCCGCCCGACGGACCCGCAGCTCAGCCCGGAGGTCACCACGTACCTGTTCAAGCCGCATGCGCTGCGCCTTCGCCAGCCCCTTCACGCGGGCCGCCTCGCGGGATGCCTCACGCTCCCCTGCGCGCGCCGTGACGATCGCGCGCGCAAGTCGGTCCTGTGCCGCTGCCAATTCGGCGCTTCGACGGCGCATGGTCACTGCCAGACGGGCGTCGTCGGTGGCCGCCGCACGCAGGGCCTCAGTCCCGGCCATCAGGTCGCTTATCGATCCGCTCGACACGATGACCTCAACCAGCCCGGGGTCGGGGTGGCGGTACAGCGTGCTGATGCGCTCCGAAAGCCGCTCGCCCGCCAACATCAGGGCGCTGCGGCTTGTCGCGAGCGCACGGCGACTCTGTGCGGCGTCATCGCGCGCCTGCTGCACACGGTCCATCGCGAGGTTGTGTCGCGATGCGGCCTTCCCGGCCAGCGCGTCAAGGTGTGCGCTGCGCGACTCGAACGCCGCCGCCCGCTGCTTCAGGCTGGTGACGTCGCGCGCAGCCCATGCCGCGCCGGGCACCACGGTGGTGGTGCACACGGCGAGCAGGGTGATGAGGGCACGGCGGCGGAACATGTCGGGTTCTCATTCGTCCCCGGCCTCCCGCGTCCTCACAACATGCGTTGCGAGATCAGCCCGCCTCTTCGACCAGTACCTCGTTCAGCTGCGCCTGTGCGTTGATGGCTGCCGGGAAACCCGCATACGCGGCCAGCTGGATGACCAGCTCCCGCAGCTCGTCTTCAGTGATGCCCACGCGCAGGGCCGCGCGCATGTGCACCTTCACCTGGCGGTCCTTGCCACCCAGCGCCATGAGCATGGAGAGTGTGGCGATCTGGCGCTCGCGCACGCCGAGCCCGGGACGGCCATAGATGTCGCCGTAGATGGTGGCGATGATGCGGTCACCCAGCTCGCCGAGGGTCGCCAGGGAGTCCTCTGCTTTGGGCCCGAGGATCTCTTTCACCCTGTCCACGCCATCGGCACGGATCTCGTCGCGCGTGCGCTCATCATCCATATCGCCCTCTCCTCGTTCGTGCGTGGCCTGCTGCCGATCTGCAGCATGGCCGGTACTCATGGACGCTCGCCCGATCCAGCGGCTAGGTTGCCCCTCGGTAACGACGCCGGAGGACGAGGCACGTGGAGAAACTGACGCGATGGGTGCTGCGCCACAAGTTGATGGTGGTTGCATTTTGGGCCGTGGTGACCCTCATCGGCTTCATCACCGTGCCGGGGCTCTCCGGTGTGCTGTCAAAGGACTTCTCACTGCCCGGGCAGCCGGGATACGAGGCCAACCAGGCCCTGCTGCAGCAGTACGGCAATGGTGGAGTCGCCGCACCGCTGGTGGCGGTGGTCAAGCTGCCAGAGGGCTCGTCGATCACCGCACCAGCCACTGAGGCACAACTGGCGCGTGCGCTCAACTCGGTGCGGAAAGCGGGCCCGGACATCCGCGTGGTGGGCTACCCCGGTACCCATGACCCACGCTTTATATCGCCGGACGGCCGCACCACGTTCGCCTACATCTACGCACCCGTCATCCCGGGCTTCGACCTGAAGCCGGTGTCGTATCCCAAGATCACCGCCGCGCTCGGCTCGGCCACGGTGGCCGGCCAGCCCATTCAGCTCACAGGCATCGCACTGCTGTCGGGCAACGGTGGCAGTAGTAATGGTCCCAGCCTGCTCGTCGAGGTGCTGATTGGTGGCGTGGGAGCCCTCGTGGTACTCGCATTCGTGTTTGCGTCGTTCCTCGCCCTCGTGCCGCTGCTCATGGCCATCGTGGCAATCCCGTCCACGCTCCTCATCATCAACGGCCTCGCACGCTTGACCGATGTCTCGTTCATCGTGCAGTTCCTGGTGTCGCTCATCGGATTGGGAGTGGCCATTGACTACTCCCTGCTGGTGGTCACCCGATGGCGCGAGGAACGCGCCCTGGGAGCCGAGGGTGACGAAGCCATCGTGCGCACCATGAAGACGGCGGGTCGTGCCGTGCTCGTCTCGGGAGCCGCCGTGGCCATCGGGCTGGCCGCGCTTGTCGTCATTCCCGTGCCCTTCCTGCGCAGTATCGGATACGGCGGGCTCCTGATTCCCGTCGTGAGCGTGCTTGTTGCCCTCACCCTGTTGCCGGTCATCCTTTCCAAGGTGGGCACCAAGCTGGAGTGGCCGCGCATTCGCAAGGAGGCCAACGCCAGCCGCGGCTGGAGCGCCTGGGCCAGGTTGGTCGTGCGCCATCGCTGGATCGCGGCAATCGTGGGCGTGGCAATTCTTGGCCTGCTGCTCGTGCCCGCCCTCAACATCGTGGTGGGCCAGCCATCGGCGACGTCGCTCGCCAATCCCGGGCCGGCCGCCACAGCGCTCAACGATCTGCACAGCGCAGGAATGGGTGACGGCACGCTCACCCCAATGGAGGTACTCGCCACTCCGGAGACAGCAGCCGCCACCGCCACCGCCCTGGCGGCCGTCCCTGGAGTCCGCCTCGCGGTGGCACCCGCACCGAAGGTGCCTCAATGGACCAACGGCACGACATCGGTCGTTGAGGTCATCCCCGACGCTGACGGCGCCACGGCAGCGGGGCGCGATACCATCGGCGCGGTGCGCGACGCCGCGGCGGCGCTGCCCGGATCTCCGCAGGTGGGTGGTCTCGGACCCCAGAACCGCGACTTTATCTCGGCGGTCTACGGCTCGTTCCCGCTGATGATCGCCCTCATCGCCATCGTCACCTTTATCTTCCTGGCGCGCGAATTCAGATCGCTGCTGCTCCCGCTCAAGGCCGTGCTGCTGAACGTGCTGTCGGTGGCCGCCGCGTGGGGGATCATGGTGTGGGTGTGGCAGGAGGGGAACCTTTCCGAGACCATCTGGAATACCCCTGCAACCGGAGCCATTGACGCCTGGATCCCGTTGATGGTGTTCGCGTTCCTCTACGGCCTGTCCATGGACTACGAAGTATTCATCCTCAGTCGCATGCGCGAAGAGTTCGACGCGAAGGGGTCCAACACCGGTGCCATCGTGGTGGGCATCGGACGAACGGGGCGCCTGGTCACCAGCGCCTCGCTCATCCTGTTTATGGCCTTCATTGCCCTGGGCGCCACCCCCGAGACCACCGTGCGGGTGTTCGCCACGGGCCTCGCCGCCGGAATCCTTCTGGATGCCACCGTGGTGCGCTCGCTGTTGGTGCCTTCGCTGGTGTCGCTGTTCGGGCGCTGGAACTGGTGGCTGCCCGCCTGGGCCGCCAAAGTGCTGCGCACAAGGCCGTCGCTGCCACCGCGCGGGGCGGAGTGACTCCCGGTGAGCGGCGGGGCGGCTACATGGCCACCCCCCCGCGCACCCACAGCACCGGACCGGGAATGAATCCCGCGGCGGGGGGCGCAAGAAACAACACGGCCACGGGCACCGC
>CAJAPZ010000156.1 GCA_903943955.1 uncultured Actinomycetes bacterium | reverse complement strand
TGCCTTCTGCAGTCGATTCCCATCTACCAGGGCCGTGTGGACAAATCGCTGGTCATCACGAGCCTTCTGGAGACCGGACACCGGTTTCCAGACGAGGCAGCCGAGGCCATCGCGGCCTGACCGGGATGCCGCACCGCACTCCAGGCGGGGTGCGGTGCGGCAGACCGCAATGCGACGGGATGCTCCGGGCACGGCGCTAGCCTCCCTCCCCATCGTGACCTCTGCGCACCACATACGCCCGCATCGGGTCGCCATCCTTGCGCTCGCGGTACTCACCGTGACCACACCTGCCTTTGCCGCGGTCAACCCGGTCGATGCCACCGTCCACGCGTTCGCACGCACGCACCCGGGCATCAGCGCCCTGGTGACGCGACTCGATGCGTCCGGCCCCGTTGCAGTGGCGGCCGTCAATGCGAAGGAGTCGTTCGCGCCGGCATCGACGATGAAGATCATCACGAGCGCCTCCGCGCTGCTGACGGTGGGGCCCGACTTCCAGTTCACCACGCGGGTGGAGGGAAACGCGCCGGTCGGCGGAGTAGTGAAGGGCCCGGCGTATCTCATCGGGGCTGGCGATCCGGTGCTGTCCACGCGCGCATTTTCTCGCGGTTACCTTGATCACGTCGGGACGCCGATTGAGCGTCTGGCGTCCAACATCAGGAAGTCGGGAACCACCTCCATCTCGGGCGGCATCATCGTGGATGAGTCGCTGTTCGATTCGCGCCGCACCGGTCCGCAGTGGCGTAGCGACTATGTGTGGGAGTGCGGTCCGCTGTCGGCAATCGCCACCAATCAGGGGCGTGCCGGCAAAGATGAGGCACACAACGTATCGCTCCCTGCCATCGCCGCTGGTCAGCGGCTCGTCACCGCGCTCCGCCACGTGGGGGTCACCGTGCACGGCACGATCCGGAAGGGCGCAAATGCTCCGGGTGGGGACATCATCGGTGAGGTCAAGTCGAAACCGCTGTCGGCCATTCTCGAGTTCATGAACCCGGCCAGCAATAACTTCGCTGCCGAGACCCTCACCAAGGATGTGGGCGCGTACGGGGCCGGCCATGGCACCACGGCGGCGGGCACAGCTGAGGCCGAGAAGATCCTGAGCGAGCACGGCGCGCTGGCTCCAGAGGACGACCTTGTGGATGGCTCGGGGCTGTCGCATGCCAACCGCCTCTCGGCGTTCACGCTCGTCACCATGCTCGGGCTGGCCACCACCCAGCCGGAGTGGGGCGACGCGCTCATCAGATCGCTGGCGCACGGCGGCGAGGGCACTCTCATCCATCGTCTGCGCGATCCGGCGGTGCGAAACCGCATCCGCGCGAAGACCGGCTACATCGATGGCGTTGCCTCGCTCGCGGGCACGGTCACCAGCATCTCGGGAGAGCGTTTCGCATTTGCATTCCTCATCAACGACCCCGACATCGGAGCGGCGCAGCGCACCATGGACAGGGCCGTGAGCCTTCTCGCCACGGGTGCTGCCGACACCAGCCCCGCAGTTCCCTTCTAGACCCCGGCCTGCCGCTCTGGCGGGGGATCGTCCCCCGCCAGCATCCGCTGAAAGCCGAGTTCGTCGATCACGGGTACCCCGGCCGACTCCGCCTTGGCCACCTTGCTTCCCGGGTCGCGCCCCGCCACCACGAATGTGGTCTTGTTCGACACCGAATCGGTGGGCTTTCCGCCCGCGGCCACGATGGCCCGCTTGGCCTCATCACGGCTGAAGGCGTCCAGCCCTCCGGTTACCACCACCGTGCATCCACTGAGAGGGCCATCCACCGGCCCGTCGGGTACGTCCATCTCCAGAGTCAGGCCGGACGTGCGTAGGCGCTCGAGCATGGCCCGGTTGTCGTCGCTCGACAGAAACCCTGTGACCGCCTCCGCCACCACCGGACCGACCCCCTCAGCACGGGCAAGGTCGTCTGGCGATGCCGCCAGCATGGCATCGAGTGATGGCGCGACGAGCGCAATGGAGCCGGCCGTCACCTCACCCACGTGCCGGATGCCGAGTGCATTGATGACCCGCGGCCACGGGCGCTCACGCGACGCATAGATACCCGCCACCAGGTTCGCCGCGCTCTGATCCTTGAATCCCTCAAGCGGGATGAGCTGCTCCGCCGTGATGTCGTAGATGTCGGCCACGTTGCCCACAAGGCCCACCTCGAATAACTTCGCCACGGTCTTGTCGCCGAGCCCCTCGATGTCCATGCACCCGCGCGATGCAAAGTGAATAACGCTCTGCACCAGTTGATCGGGGCATGAACGGTTGGGGCACCGCCACATCACTTCATTCTCGGGTCGCACCAGCGTGGTGCCGCATGACGGACACTCTGTGGGCAGAACGAACGGCACTTCGGCACCTGTGCGCCGCTGGATGAGCGCCGATACCACCTGGGGGATCACGTCACCGGCGCGCTGCACAATCACCGTGTCACCGATGCGCAGATCCTTGCGCGCGAGGTCGTCCTGGTTGTGCAACGTGGCGTGCTGCACGGTGACCCCACCCACATGCACGGGCTCAAGCTCAGCCCACGGAATGATGGCCCCGGTACGGCCGACGTTGATGTTGATGGCCTTCAGCAGCGTGGTCGCCGTGGTGGGGGCGAACTTGTACGCAATGGCCCAACGGGGCGCACGGGCCACAGCGCCCAGACGGCGCTGCTGCTCGAGGGAGTTCACCTTCACCACGGCGCCGTCGATGTCGTAATCGATGTCACCGCGGCGCTCCTCCCACCGAGCACACGCGACAGCGGCTGCGTCGATGTCGTCAACCATCTCGATGAGGGGGTTCACCGGGAAGCCGGCATCGCGCAGCCAGGCGAGCACGTCCTCCTGACTCGAAACCTCCAGACCATCCGATGCCCCCACCGCGTAGCACCAGACCGACAGTGGGCGTTCGGCCGTGAGGCGCGAATCGAGCTGGCGCAGGCTGCCCGCGGCGGCGTTGCGTGGGTTCGCGAAGGTGGGGAGCCCCTCTGCAGCGCGCGCCTCGTTGAACTGCGCGAATGCCTCAAGCGGCAGGTACACCTCCCCCCGCACCACGACACGACGCGGCGGCGTGCCCGCCTCGGGCCGCAGCACGAGCGGCACGGACTGGATGGTGCGGATGTTGGCGGTCACGTCCTCACCCACCGCGCCGTCGCCGCGAGTTGCGCCCACCACCAGCTGGCCATCCTCATAGGTGAGTGAGATGGCGAGCCCATCGATCTTGGGCTCCACAACAAACTGCACAGCCGTACCGGCGAGCCCCTCCTGCGCCAGCACCGACCCTAGGCGAGTATCCCACTCGAGCAGCTCCTCATTCCCCCGGGCGTTGGCCAGGCTCAGCATGGGCTGATCATGGGAGTGCGACTCGAACCCCGCCGCAGGGCCGGCACCCACCCGTTGCGTTGGAGAGTCGGGGGTCACCAGTTCGGGGTGAGCCACCTCGATCGCCTCAAGCTCGCGCAACCAGTCGTCATACACCGCATCATCCACAGCAGGATCGTCGAGCACGTAGTACCGGTGCGCGGCGTCCCGGATGAGCCCACGCAGTTCGTGTGCACGCCGGGCATCGCTCACGACCCACCTCCCAGAAGCAGTGCGTCCAGTGCCGGGATTTCGTCCACCACGAAGTCAGGGTGCTCGGCATTGAGCGCGGTTCGGTCGAAGAAACCCCATGTCACTCCGATCGTCACCACGCCGGCGGTATTACCCGCGGCGATGTCGAATGGGGCATCACCCACGAAGCAGGCATCGCCGGGGAGTCCATCCAGGTGCTCGAGGGCCACACGCACCGGCTCCGGGCCGGGCTTGTGGGTGGCGCTGTCCTCCAGACCCACCACGTCGTCCAGATACCGCGCGATCTCCGGCAGCGCTTCGAACACGAGATCGGTGGCTGAACGGCTTTTCGACGTGACGATGCCGATGCGGCATCCGGCCTCATGCAGGCGTCTGAGCAGATCGTCCATACCGGGGTACGACGCGATGAGCTCCGCGGTGTGTGCGTGATTCCATGATCGCTGTGCGGCCACGAGTGCCTCGGCATGCTCCTCGGAGAGTGCCCGCATCTGGTCGATGAGCGGCCGTCCCACATTCGACGTCAGCTCGTCATCCGACAGATCAAGCCCCAGCACGGTGCGCACGGCATGCCGGTGCGACTCACGGATGAGCGCCACGGTGTCCACCACCGTGCCATCGAGATCAAACAGGACCGTGCCGAACCGCGGTGGCATGTCCTCAGCGCACCCCGGCGTCATCGAGGAGGCCGTCGATCTCCCAGCGCTGCATCTCGTCCATCCCATCGATATCGGTGAGGTCGAAGTGGAGAGGGGTCACTGACACCAGGCCATCGTCGATGGCCGAGAGGTCGGTACCGGGCTGCTGGTCATGACTCATTGGCTCGCCGTAGATGCGGTAATGCTTTTTCGATCCGGATTCACCCTCGAGTGTGAGGGTGTCGTCATACACGCGCCGTCCCAGGCGCGTCACCTTCGCACCAGTGACCTCAGCAGGCGATATGCCGGGCCCATTGACGTTGAAGATGACATGACGCGGGAACCGCCGCTGGCACGCAAACGGCACCAACTTGGCAGCGAACGCGGTAACGGCGGAGAAGTCGTACACAAGCCCTGGGCCACTCCCCCCACCAAGTGCGTCCTGGCTTACGGCAATTGCGGGAATGCCGAGCATCACTCCCTCCAGCGCCGCAGCGACGGTGCCCGAGTACGTCACGTCGTCGCCGAGGTTCAGCCCGAGGTTGGCCCCGCTCACCACGACATCGGGTGGAGCGCCGATGAGCCCGAGCGCCCCGAGCCGCACGCAGTCAACAGGCGTACCGCTGATGGCGAAAGCCTTCGTGCCATCCCCGATCTCCACTTCATCCACTATCAGGGGATCGTGAATGGTGATGCCACGACCGATCGCGCTGCGATTGGTATCCGGCGCGATCACGAATATCTCACCGAGGGAATCCACGGCCTGCTTCAGCGCGAGGAGCCCCGGAGCATCCACGCCGTCGTCGTTGGTCACGAGAATCCTCACTGGTCACCGATGGTAGCCACCGGCGCGGAGTGCCCCCCTGTCCAAACGACGCCATGGACGCCCACCAACATGAGCCCCGGGGGCGGAGTGTCCCCGCCGGCAAGACGAAACGACGCCATGGCAACCAGGGCAGCGCCCTGGTTGCCTCGCGCTTCCGATTCGCGACCGACGGGGACACTGCGCGCCCGGGGCCGTCCAGGCGGATCCCAAGAGGACGCCGCGCGAGCACCTCAGTACCGAACAGCCACCAGCGTAAGCCCGTGCGGGGGCGCCGTGATGCCGGCATCACTCCGCGGCGCACCTTCGAGCAGCGCCCGAAACGATTCCGTATCGCGCCGCCCGCGCCCGCACTCGAGCATCGTGCCCACCAGCACGCGCACCATGTGACGCAGGAAGGCGTTTGCCTCGAGCCGCAGCACCCACTCGTCGCCGTCGTCGCGCCATGCACACTCGATCATGGTGCGGTGGAAGAACGTGTGGTTGGTCTCGGTCGGTGTGAAGGCCCGGAAGTCGTGCTGCCCCACAGCCATCGCTGCGCATGCATCGAGGGCGGCTCTGTCGAGCTGCCTGCCGAGATGACGCAGGGTGCGATGGCGGCGCAGCGGCGAGGGCGGTCCCACCAGCAAGCGATAGTCGTACACACGCGACGTGGCGTCTCCGCGCGCGTCAAAGCCATCCGGCATCACCGTCACATTTCGCACCGCAACGTCCTGGGGCAACAACCCCGCGAGCGACCGGCGAAGGCGGACCGGCTCGGCCTCAGCGAGGCCATCAGGCACCACGATGCTCGCCACCTGGCCGCTGGCATGAACGCCGGAGTCGGTTCGGCCCGCCACGCGAATGGCCGGCCGCGACCTGAAAACGACGTCGAGGGCATCCCTGAGGACGCCCTCGACACTTCTCTCGCCGGGCTGCTCGGCCCAGCCCAGAAACGCCGCGCCGTCGTACTCGATGTCGAGACGGAGCGCGGTCACCGCACGCGGACTAGTTGTAGTTCGTCGGCGACAGCCCGAAAGCCGTCACGCGGAACGGGAACACGTCGTACAGCGTGCCGGGCGACTGGTACACCTGCGCGAGCGCCCACTGGTTCTGGGCGTTGAGGGTCACGTAGCCGCTGCCCTTCTGGGTGATGACCGACCAGGCGTATCCGTTGACCGGGCCCACGCGGCGCTCGGTCACCTTGATGCCCGACGACGTGTTGAGCTGCACGTACACCGATGCCCACTTGTTCTTGGAGCCGGTACCGCGCTGCGCCTGCAGACGGAAGCTGTAGCCCCCGTTGCTCGCCGATGCGATCGTGTACTTGTTCGAGGTCGGGCCGCACTGCTGTCCCGTGGGGAACAGGTCGCTGACCACCGCGACGGGCACGCCACCGACGTTGTCGCAGAAGTTGACGCCGCCATCCACAACCGTCCACTGCGAGCCGGCCCCGTAGAGGATGACCCACTGCGTGGAGATCTGGCTGCGGTACTGGGCCGTCGGGATGATCTGGGCCCGGGCGTATGACGGGTTCACCGAGCTCACCGCGATGTTGCCCACGGAGTACTCGGTAAACGTGTAGCCCTGTGTCTGCGTGGTCCATGCGTTGACCGCCGCCACGATGCCCGTGACCTCGGCTGGCGAGCCGGCCTGCGTGGCCACGGCCGGGGAGGCTACGGCGATCGCTCCGAGACCCACAGCGATGGCCCCAAGACCAATGGATGCGCGGGTGCGCAGGGTCATGCGGCCACCTCGGACGAGCTCGGCACCGGACGCGAGAGCTCGAGCAGCACCATCGGAGCCGCATCGCCCTGGCGCGGACCAAGCTTGGTCACGCGCGTGTAGCCACCGGGAATGTCCTTGAATACGGGAGCGATCTCGTTGAACAGACGGTACGTGATGGGCTTGTTGCGGAGCAACGCAATGGCCTGGCGTCGGGCGTGCAGCGTGCCCTGCTTGCCGAGGGTGATCGCACGCTCTGCCGTCTGGCGGGCCAGCTTGGCCTTGGCCGCGGTGGTCTGGATGCGCCCATGCTCAAGCAGCGCGATGGCCATGTTGGCCGCCATCGCCGAGCGATGTGCGCTGTCACGATTAAGTTTGGGTCCGCTCTTGCGGTGTCGCATCTTGGTCTCCGGTTACTGGTCGGTGCGGTCAGTCGTCGCGAAGTGCGAGACCATGGCGGGCAAGGTTCTCCTTGACCTCCTCGACGCTCTTCCTGCCGAAGTTCGGGATGGCCGCAAGGTCATCCTCGCTCTTCGAGATGAGGTCGCCGATGGTCTCAACGCCCACGCGCTTCAGACAGTTGTACGAACGCACACCGAGCTCGAGCTCCTCGATGAGGATATTGGCCATCTCGCCGCCGGGCTGAGGAGCCTCGGGCTCCTCCTCCACGAGCATGCGGATGTCATTCGGGTCAGCGAAGATCGACAGGCGTTCGATGAGGATGGCCGAGGCCTGGGCGACGGCCATGCGCGGGTCCACGCTGCCGTCGGTCTCCACCTCGAGGGTGAGCTTGTCGTAGTCGGTGCGCTGGCCGACGCGGGCAGCGCCCACCTCGTACCGCACGCGGCGCACCGGCGAGAAGTTGGAGTCCACCGGGATGACGCCGATCGTCGTTCCGGGACCCTTGTTCTGGTCGGCGGGCACGTAACCACGGCCGCGGGCGATGGTGAGCACCATGGCCAGCGAGGCGCTGGCCTCCAGATTCGCGATCTCGAGCTCGGGGTTAAGGATCTCAAGGTCAGCCGGGCAGGTGATGTCGCCGGCGGTGACCACACCCGGGCCCTGGCGGTTGAGCTCGACCTCAATCTCATCGGCCTCGCCGATGAGGCGGCACACCAGGCCACGGAGGTTCAGGATGATGTCAGTGACGTCCTCACGCACCCCGGGAACCGTCGTGAACTCGTGCTGTACGCCATCGATCTTCACCGACGTCACAGCCGCGCCCTCGAGCGAGGACAGGAGCACGCGGCGGATGGAGTTGCCAAAGGTGTGACCGAAACCGCGGTCGAGCGGCTCCACTTCGATCTGGCCGAGGGTCTCGGACAACGGCTCATACGCCATACGCGGGGTCTGGATATCGAGCATTTGTGTTTGCTGCTCCTCCCGGCACTCGGCCGGTCAGTGGATGAACGCGGATTCCGATTCGGCGGCCTCGGCCCGGGGTCCCCGCGTCAGGGGCCCCCGGCCATCGCGTGCCGGTTCGGGGTGATGCCTACTTCGAGTAAAGCTCCACGATGAGCTGCTCGCGCACCGGGGTATCGATCTCCGTACGGTCAGGCGCCTTCAGCACCTTGCCGGACAGCGAGTCATGGTCGGCCTGCAGCCATGGGGCGACGGACGCACCGATCTCGGTGGCACCGCGGACTGTGGTCTCGGCCGGCGACGACGCCTTGATGGTGATGATGTCGTCGGGACGGCACTGGTAGCTGGGGATGTCCACCCGGCGACCATTGACCTGGAAGTGGCCGTGGCCCACCAACTGACGCGCCTGGCGGCGTGATGCCGCAAAGCCCAGTCGGGTCACCACGTTGTCGAGACGGAGCTCGAGCAGGCGCAGCAGGTTCTCACCGGTCACGCCGGGCTGACGGCTGGCCTTCTCGTAGTAGCGGCGGAACTGCTTCTCAAGAATGCCGTAGTACCGGCGTGCGCGCTGCTTCTCGCGCAGCTGCATGAGGTACTCGGACTGACGGATACGGCCACGGCCATTCTGGCCGGGCGGGTAATTGCGACGCTCAATGGCGCACTTCTCAGTGGAACAGCGGGCACCCTTGAGGAAGAGCTTCTCGCCCTCACGGCGGCACTGCTTGCACTGCGGGTCACGATCGCGGGCCACGTCGGCCTCCTAGACGCGGCGCCGCTTACGCGGGCGGCAACCATTGTGTGGAACAGGACTGACATCGGTGACCGAGGTCACCTCAAGGCCGGCCGCCTGCAGCGACCGGATGGCCGTCTCGCGGCCGGAACCGGGACCCTTCACGAACACGTCAACCTTCTGCAGACCGTGCTCCATGCCCTTGCGGGCTGCAGCGTCGGCGGTCACCTGAGCGGCGAAGGGCGTGCTCTTACGAGATCCCTTGAACCCGGCCGAACCGGCCGTTTCCCATGCGATGACGTTGCCGTGACGGTCAGTCAGGGTGACGATCGTGTTGTTGAACGAGGTCTTGATGTGCGCGTGGCCGAGCGCAATGTTCTTGCGGGCCTTGCGACGGGTACGACCTCGAGTTGCCTTCTGGCGTGCCAATGGACTCCCTTAGCTCCTGCTAGGCCTTGCGCTGCTTGCCGACTGTGCGCTTCGGACCCTTGCGGGTACGGGCGTTGGTCTTGGTCCGCTGGCCA
The DNA here is from genome assembly GCA_903943955.1 of uncultured Actinomycetes bacterium. Taxonomy (GTDB): domain Bacteria; phylum Actinomycetota; class Thermoleophilia; order Miltoncostaeales; family Miltoncostaeaceae; genus SYFI01. Next base: position 7,072 of record CAJAPZ010000156.1, on the reverse strand, counting down.
TTGACCGGAAGACCGCGGCGGTGGCGAAGCCCGCGGTAGCAGGCAATGTCCATGAGCCGCTTGATGTTGTTGGCGCGCTCGCGCCGGAGGTCACCCTCAACGATGTAATCGCGCTCGATCACCTCGCGGAGCTGACCCACTTCTTCTTCAGTCAGGTCACGAACATAGGTGTTCGGACCGATCCCGACCTTGCCCAGAATCTCGTTGGCCGTGGTGCGGCCGACCCCGTAGACGTAGGTAAGACCGATCTCCACCCGCTTCTCGCGAGGGATATTGACTCCGGCGATTCGTGCCACTGATTACCCCTGGGTCTGCTTGTGACGAGGGTTGCTGCAGATCACGAGGATCTTGCCGTGCCGCTTGATGACGCGGCACTTCTCGCAGATCGGCTTCACGGACGGACGGACCTTCACTTGCGACTCCTCGCTGGGTGACCCGGCGACAGCACATCAACGCCCATTAGGGCGGAGATCATGGCGGCGCCACTGCGCGCGAGGTGACGAGGGACGAAAGCGGGCCGGGTCGGGCACACGACAATCATCGCGTTGCGTTCCACGCGCGGCCGGGGAAGATAGCAGGAAGCGGACACCATCGGAACCGACCCGTCAGCCCGCGTGCCGGGTGAGGATGCGGGGGCCCGAGGCGGTGATGGCGACGGTGTGCTCGAAGTGGGCGGCCAGACCGCCATCCTTCGTGGTGACAACCCAGCCGTCATGCCCGAGGATGACCTCGTGATCACCCTGGGTGACCATGGGCTCGATGGCGATGACCACGCCCTCCTCGAGCAGCACACCGGTACCGGGCTTGCCGAAATTGGGCACCTGCGGCTCCTCGTGCATCGAACGGCCCACGCCGTGCCCCACGAGCGTGCGTACCACCTGGAACCCCGCCCGCTCCACAACTTCCTGCACGGCCGCACCGATATCACCCGTTCGATTCCCCGGGCGTGCTGCCTGAATACCGGCCGCAAGCGAACGGCGAGTGGCATCCATCAGGCTGGCGGCCACGCCGCTCACCTCACCCACCGGAATGGTGCGTGCAGAATCCGATACCCATCCATCGAGGGTCACGCCGCAGTCGATCGAGACGATGTCGCCCTCCACCAGCGCCACCGGACCCGGGATGGCGTGCACCACCTCAGCATTGATCGACGGACAGATGCTGCCTGGAAACCCGTGGTAGCCCTTGAATGACGGCACCCCACCCTTCGACACGATGAACTCCTCAGCCATCGCATCGAGGTCGGCGGTGGTGACACCTGGTGCAACCGCGGCCTCGAGCCTGTCGAGGCATTCCGCCAGCACCGCCCCGCTCGCCGCCATCGCCTCGATCTCGGCCGGCGTCTTGGGGATGGGTCCGCTGCTACGAGAGTGCTTCGACAACGCGCACCTGAACCTCGTCCAGAGGAAGTGATCCGTCGATGTCGCGCAGCAGGCCGCGCGAGCGGTAGTAGTCGATCAGGGGCGCGGTCTGCGCCTCGTACACGTCGAGTCGGTTCGCCACGGCATCAATGCGGTCGTCATCGCGCTGGTACAGGTCGCAGGCGTCGCCGGTCACGCTGCATGCGGATCCGTCGTAGGGATTGGATGTCTCGTGAAACGAGCGCCCGCACCCCCTGCAGATCCAGCGGCCAGCCAAACGGCGCATCAACTCGTCGCGCGGCACCTCAAATGCAATGACGTTGTCGAGCGGCGCGCCCACCTCGGACAGCATGCCGTCGAGGGCCTCGGCCTGCGCGATGGTGCGCGGGAAGCCGTCGAGCATGAAGTCGTCAGCACGACCGGAGAGCGCCTCACGGATCATCCCGATGACCACCGCATCGGGCACGAGGTCACCGGCGGCCATGAACGTCTTGGCCTCGAGCCCCAGAGGCGTGCCCGCTGCCACGGCTGCGCGCAAGAGATCACCAGTGGACAGGTGCAGCAGCCCGCGCTCCTTGAGGAACTCCGCCTGCGTCCCCTTGCCCGCACCCGGCGGACCAAACAGTACGAGGCGCGCTATTGGAGGAACCCGTCGTACGACCGCATCATCAGCTGTGCCTCCATCTGACGCATCGTGTCGAGTGCGACTCCCACCACGATCAGCATGGACGTCCCGCCGAAGAGCCCGAAGAAGACATTCGACTCGGGCAGGTACCGGAAGATCATGTTCGGGAACTCGGCGATGATCGCGAGATAGATGGCGCCCGGGAGCGTAAGGCGTGTGACGACCCGGTCCAGGTAGACCGCGGTCGGACGCCCCGGACGCACGCCCGGGATGAAGCCCCCGTACTTCTTCAAGTTGTCTGCCTGCTCGGTCGGGTTGAACTGCACCGCCGTATAGAAGTACGTAAAGAGGACGATCAGCAGACCTTCAAACAGGATGAACCACCATGAGCCCGGCGACAGGAAGTCGGCCACGCTCTTGAAGAACGATCCGCCGCCGGCCAGCTCTGCGAGCGTGGGCGGGAGAATCGTCACTGAGGCCGCGAAGATCACTGGGATCACGCCGGCCATGTTCACCCGGATGGGCATGTAGGTGGTACCGCCCGACGTCATGCGACGGCCCACCTGGCGCTTGGCGTACTGAATGGGGATTCGGCGCACGCCCTCATTCACGAAGACAACGCCGATGACGATGCCCACCGCGATGACCGCGATGATGATGGCCGTGACGGGAGGAAGGCCGATCCAGCCGCGCAGGGCTGCGGGCAGGCTGGCCACGATTCCGCAGAAGATCAAGAGCGACATTCCGTTGCCGACGCCGCGCTGGGTGATGATCTCTCCGAGCCACATCACCATGGTGGTGCCCGCCGTCAACGAGATGATGATGAGGAACGTGCGCGACCAGCCCACGTCAGGTAGTGCGTCCTGCGAGCGGAAGTACAGGACGTACGCGAGTGACTGCATGAGCGCCAGGGCCACGGTCAGATACCGCGTGTACTGGGTGATCTTGGCGTACCCGGCCTCGCCCTCCTTCTGGAGGCGCTCAAGCGATGGGATAACCACGGTCATGAGCTGCAAGATGATGCTCGCCGTGATGTACGGCATGATGCCGAGCGCGAACACGGCGAAGCGCGTCAGCGCGCCGCCCGCGAACAGGTTCAGGAAGTTGAGGATGTTCGTGGTGCCCTTGCTCTCGAGGGCCGCCGCCAGATTTGAGGCGTCGACACCCGGAACGGGCACGTACGAACCGAAGCGGAACACCGCCAGAAGACCGGCGGTGACCAGGAGCTTCTTCCGTAGCTCCGGAGACCGGAGCGAATTGAGCATGGCGGTGAGCATGGGTGGTCGGGGCCTATGGCCTCGGCGAGCGTGCTGCGACCGACGGGTTCGTGACTACTCCGCGCCGACGAGCTCGACGCGGCCACCGGCCGCCTCGATCTTGGCGACCGCAGCAGGAGACGCCTGATCCACACGCACAGTAAGCGCGTGAGTGATCTCGCCGGTGGCCAGCAGCTTCACGGGCCATGCACGGTTGTCGTTGTTCTTCACCAAACCGTGCTCGGCAAGCGACGAGGCATCCACCACATCGCCTGCGGCGAAGAACTTGGCGAGTGCGCCCACGTTGATCGGCACCGAATGGGTGCGGAACGGACCGAACGGCATCGACTTCTTGTGGTTCGGGCCGGGCAGCTTGCCCTTCTGCATGTGCAGGGGAACGGTGCCGCCGCGGTAACCCGGGCGCGGGCCCGGACCGGAGCGGGCGCCAGCGCCCTTCATGCCGCGACCACACGTCTTGCCCTTGCCGGAGCCCGGTCCACGACCAACGCGCTTGCGACGGTGCCTGGCACCCGGGTTGGGGCGCATGTTCTCAAGACGGATCTCTTCCGGATCCACGTTCTGCTCGTCAGCGGCCACCGTCGACCTCCTCCACCTTCACGAGGGACGCAACCTTGCGAAGCGCGCCCTGCAGGGACGGCGAGTCCTCGTGGACCGCCGTGGAACCAATTCGACCAAGACCCAGCGCACGGAGGGTGCCCCTGTGACGCTGCGTGCTCCCGATCTTGGAGCGGACCTGAGTGATCTTCAGCGCGCTCATACGGGAACCTCCTCAGCGGCCGGGGCCTCGTCTGCCGGGGACTCAACTGCCGGGGCCTCGTCGACGATCGGCTTGTTCGAGCCACCGGACATGCCGAGCACCTCAGCCACTGTCTTGCCGCGAAGGGCAGCGACCTCGGCCGGCGTGCGGAGCGACTTCAGGCCGTTCACCGTGGCGGTCACAAGGTTGACCGGGTTGGTTGTCCCTAGTGACTTGCTCAGGATGTCACGCACACCCGCGAGCTCGAGCACTGCGCGCACACCACCGCCTGCGATAACGCCGGTACCGGGTGCGGCAGGCTTCAGCAGCACGCGACCGGCGCCATGGTGGCCGATGATCTCGTGCGGAATGGTCGCGCCGTACCGGGGCACGCGGAACATGTTCTTCTTGGCGTCGTCCACGGCCTTCTGGATGGCAAGTGGAACCTCGTTCGCCTTGCCATGGCCCACGCCAACTGCGTCCACCTCGTTGCCCACGACCACCAGGGCCGAGAACGAGAAGCGGCGACCGCCCTTGACGACCTTGGACACACGGTTCACCTGAACGACGCGCTCCTGAAGCTCGACCCCGTCCGTGCTGACCTTTTCGCGTCTGCGCTCTGCCATCTTCTTCCTCGTCCCTAGAACTCGAGCCCGGCTTCGCGGGCGCCGTCGGCAAGCGACTTGACCCGGCCGTGGTACAGGTATCCGCCGCGGTCGAAGACGACACGGCGTACGCCGGCCGACTTTCCACGCTCGGCGATGAGCTTGCCAACCTCGCCAGCAGCCGGACCCTTTGCCAACCCCTTGAGGGCGGGCTCATGGGAGCCTGCTGCAGCCACGGTGTGGCCCTTGTCGTCGTCGATGAGTTGCGCGTAGATGCGCAGGTTCGACCGCGAGACGGACAGGCGCGGGCGCTCGGCGGTGCCGTGCACCTTGCCGCGAACGCGGCGGTGGCGCCGTGCGCGAGCGTCTCGTGTAGTGATCTGGCCCATTCCTCTCCCGTTCCCTATGCCCGCTTGCCGACCTTGCGGCGCACGAGCTCACCTGCGTAACGAATGCCCTTGCCCTTGTAGGGCTCCGGGGGTCGCACGCGACGAATCTCGGCGGCGGTCTGGCCGACACGCTGCTTATCGATGCCGCTCACCGTGATCTGGGTGGGGTCCGGCACCTCGAATGTGATGCCCTCAGGCGCCTCCATGAAAACCGGGTGCGAGAAACCCACGGCGATCTCGAGGTTCGTGCCCTTCATCTGGGCACGATAGCCCACACCAACGAGCTCGAGCTTACGCTCGAAGCCCTCGGTGACACCGGTCACCATGTTCGCCACGAGGGTGCGCGACAGGCCGTGGAGTGCGCGATGCGGGCCACGGTCGGTCGGACGGGTCACCAGCAGTGACTCATCCTCCTGGGCAATGCGGATTGGTTCGACCACGGTGTGCTGGAGGGTCCCCTTCGGGCCCTTCACAGTCACCTTCTGGCCGGTGATGTCCACCGTCACCCCGCTCGGGACGGGGATAGGTGCGCGTCCGATTCGACTCAACGCTGTTCCTCCCCTACCAGACCGTGCACAGGACTTCGCCGCCCACACCGCGGCGTCGGGCCTCATGGCCCGTGACGAGACCCTGAGAGGTCGAGATGATTGCGATTCCCATTCCCCCAAGAACCTTGGGGAGGGAATCCTTGTCGGCGTACACCCGCCGGCCTGGCTTCGACACACGGGTGATACCGGTGATCACGCGACGACGGGCTTGGTCGTACTTGAGCTTCACGGTCAGGGTCGAACGAATGCCGTCGGTGCCGGACTCGTAACCCACGATGTAGCCCTGCTCCTCGAGCACACGGGCGATCTGGGTCTTGAGGTGGCTGCCGGGCATCTCAACCTGGTCGTGAAGCGCCATGTTGGCATTACGGATGCGCGTGAGCATGTCTGCGATGGGATCGGTAAGCATCGTTTCTCTACCAGCTCGACTTGGTCATGCCGGGGATGTGCCCCATGTGGGCCTCATCGCGCAGGCAGATACGGCACAGGCCGAACTTGCGGAACACCGCGCGCGAGCGACCGCACCGATGGCAGCGCGAGTAGGCCTGCGTCTGGTACTTGGTCGGCCGTGAGGCCTTCACTCGAAGGGATGTCTTCGCCACTGGTTCTGGTGCCTCTCGTATCTAGCGCTTGCGGCCGCGGCCGAACTTGCGCATCTTCTTGCGACGACGGGCAGCACGCTCTTCCGCGCTATAGCCCTCCGCCCGGAACGGCATGCCCAGGTGACCGAGCATTGCCCGGGCCTCTGCGTCCGTCTCAGCCGACGTCGTGATGGTGACGTTCAACCCGCGAACTCGATCGATCTTGTCGTAATCGATCTCCGGGAAGATCGTCTGCTCCCGGAGGCCGAGGTTGTAGTTGCCGCGCCCGTCGAAACCATCCGGGTTCAGACCCCGGAAGTCGCGGATGCGCGGCAATGCGACCGCGGTGAGGCGGTCGAGGAACTCCCACATGCGTGCGCCGCGAAGGGTGACCTTCGCGCCGATCGGCATGCCTTCGCGCAGCTTGAACTGCGCGATCGAATTGCGGGCGCGGGTGATCGCGGGCTTCTGGCCGGCGATCTGACCCAGCTGCTCAACGGCTTCGTCGAGGAACTTCGAGTTGACCTTGGCGTCGCCCACGCCCATGTTGAGCGTGATCTTCTCGATACGCGGGTGCTGCATGGACGAGGAGTACCCGAACTCCTCCTGGAGCTTGGGGCGGACCTCATCCTCAAACATCGCCTTAAGGCGAGCCGGCGGGATTTCGATGTCGGTATCGGTGCTCACGAGTCCAGTGCCTTCCCGGTACGGGTGGACACGCGCACGCGCTTCCCGTCCTTCTCCTCGATGCGAACCCGGCACGGCTTCTTGTCGGACGGGTCGATCGGCATGACGTTCGAAAGGTGAATCGAGGCGGGCTTCTCGATGATCCCGCCTGGATCGTCCGGCGGGCGCGCCTTGGTGTGGCGCTTGATGATGTTGATGCCCTCCACGAGCACGCGCCCCTCCACGGGGTGCACCTCGAGGACGGTGCCGGTCTTGCCGCGGTC
>CAJAPZ010000155.1 GCA_903943955.1 uncultured Actinomycetes bacterium | reverse complement strand
CGACGACGAGGTGACCATCGTGCACTTCAGCGAGGTCATCGAGTACCCACCGCTCGACTGACGAGTGCTGGCGGACGCGGCCTAGGCCTGATGCAGCCGCGGCCTACTGCGTGGTGCCGACGAAAAGCACCGTCATGCCGGCATCGCTCGCGGTGACGGTGGGCGAGCACGTCCCGCCACCAACCGTCTGCTCCACCTGTAGGCGCACGTTGTAGGTGCCCGGGGGCAGGTCCACGGGCGTGGTACCCATGAATACGATGGCCCCGAAGGTGTACTGCACCGGAAGCGCGGCGGTGACGGGAAATGGCGCGCCGCTATCGGGCGAACCCAGGGTGGACCCGCTGCCGGTCCGGACGTCGGCGATCAGTCGAGCGCCTGTCGCACCACTTGCACTCAGTCGCGCCTGACCTGAGATCCAGATACGGCTGGTCTGCGTTGGGGCGATGACCGTATTGGCCAAGCCAAGTGTCCCGCAGCCCGTGAGGGAGCTGGTGGGCGCTCCAACGATGCTGTTCCCGTAACTCAGCCCCGCTGGGCCCTGCGTCCCGGTCGGCCCCCGGGCCCCGGAGTCGCCCACCGGCCCCGTGGGTCCCGAAGCGCCCTGAGGCCCGGTCGCTCCCGCTGTACCCACAGCACCCGTGGCTCCGTCGGCCCCCGAGGGCCCCGTCGGCCCCGTGGGCCCGATGGACAGGGGAAGAATCCGCTCCAGCTGTCCCGGCTTGAAGTCCACGGCCAGCAGGGAGTGGTTCTTCACCTTCGCGCTGGTCACCGACCCATTACGCAACTGCGCCGTTCCCACGGAGTTCTTGGGCAACTTCGCGGCGGCGTACCCCCCGCCCGCTGCCGCGACGACCAGCGCGATGATTGCGATGACCACCGCCGGAGACGGCCTAGGGGTGTCGGATGTGAGGTTCTGCACGGCTCTTGAGGGGGACGCGGGAACCGAACATTACCCCTTGCGGGGATTTTGTATCACCCCCGCGCCGGCACGCACCGACGCGGGGGGTACCGGGTACTAGCTGGGCTGCGGCACAATCCGGATGTACGGCTTGGGCTCCTGCCAGCCGTCGGGCCAGATCTGCTTGGCGGCCTCGTTGTCCACGGAGCCGGCGATGATCACGTCGTCGCCCTGCTGCCACTGGGCCGGGGTGGCCACCTTGTGCTTGGCGGTGAGCTGCAGCGAGTCGATCACGCGCAGCACCTCGTCAAAGTTGCGGCCCGTGGTCATGGGGTACACGAGCAGAAGCTTCAGCTTCTTGTCGGGTCCGATCACGAATACGTTCCGCACCGTCTGATTGTCAGCCGGGGTCCGCACCAGGGCGTCGCCCTCCACGTCGGCCTCCAACATGCCGTAGGCCTTGGAGATGGCGAAGTCGGTGTCGGAGATCAACGGGTAGTTGAGGGCCGTGCCCTGAGTCTCCTCGATGTCCTTGGCCCACGCGCCGTGGTTGTCGAGCGAATCAACCGACAGGCCGACGATCTTCACGCCGCGCTTGTCGAACTCGGGCTTGATGCGGGCCATGTAGCCCAGCTCGGTTGTGCAGATGGGCGTGAAGTCCTTGGGGTGCGAGAACAGCACGGCCCATGAATCGCCGATCCAGTCGTGAAACTGAATCGTGCCCTCGGTGGTCTGTGCCGTGAAGTCCGGCACGGTCTGGTTGATGCTGAGTCCCATATATCTCTCCGTATCAGTGGTGCTTATGCCACGTAACGCATGTGATTATGGCACGGGATGCATGAAACCCCGCACGGATGGTGCCGCGGGGTTTCATGCCTCAACCGCGTTGAACGGAGAGGGGGGGATTTGAACCCCCGTCGGACCATAAGCCCGAAACGGTTTTCGAGACCGCCGCATTCGACCGCTCTGCCACCTCTCCGCGCGGGAGGGTACCAATCTCGCTCTGCCCCGTGAGTTCGCTACCATCGCGAACCCCGGAGAGGTGTCCGAGCGGTCGAAGGAGCGCGCCTGGAAAGCGCGTAATCGGGTATCCCCCGGTTCGAGGGTTCAAATCCCTCTCTCTCCGCTGTTGGCGCAGGGCGCGCGACCACCTGAGTCTGGTCGGTCGCGCGCCCTGCGTATCGGGTGCCGCGCCGAGTACGGGTACCATGAAACGTGCCCCCGCAGTATTGACGCGGCTACGCGGCATCCCCGCCGTTGGGCGCGGAACCCCCGAGTCAGGAGATCCTCCATGCCCCGCAATATCACCCGTCTGGCCGTTGCCGGTCTCTGTGGGAGCGCAGCTCTTGTGGCCAGCGGCGTGGTTGCCGCGAATGGGCAGCCGCCGAATCCGTTGTACCAGTCGCTGCGCAAGGACGTGATCATCAACGCGGACATGTGGGCGAAGAAGCCGAGCATGCTCGCGGCCGGGCTGGGTTTTGTGAACATCATCGGGGTGAACGATGCGGGCTCAACCGACCCGGGCGTCGCACAGGCTGCGGTGCAGGCGGTGGACGGTGCGTTCAACGTGGGGCTCACGTGCGCGTCAACCTCGACTCCGCCGCAGCGTGCGCTCACGTCCGCGGCCACCCCCTCGCAGGCCGCGGCCAGCGGGCTGCCCGTCTATTACGGCGCCGGCCTTCCGGTGGAGTTCTCGTGGCCGGTGCGCCCGAGCACGGTTGACCCCACCGATTTCCGGGTCACGTTGAACGACGGATCTGTCGTCACTCCGGTGGATGCCGCAGTGAATCCGAACTACGAGTACAACGAGCGCTCGACGGTGGTGCTCTTCGGTGCGTTCGGAAACAATCTTCCGTCCACCGATGCGAACGGACGCTTTGTCACGAAGGTTGAGGTGGTCAGTGATCCGACGCCGATGCAGTTGATCGGCCTTCGCGGGCGTCTCGTAAGCGCCGTGGGGATGTCGGCAACCAAGTCAACCTCACCCTATGACAACCAGCCGACCGACCCCACCCAGTGGACCGGCCCGCATCTGACGGGCGGGAAGATCTCGCGAATGTCCACGGCGGGCGAGCAGGCACCGATCTTCTGGCGGTCACCGCTGCCGAACGATGGTGTGAGCCTTTACGGGTCGAGCGCCAAGTTCCGGGTGCGGGTGCTGACGACCGGTGGCTTCTCCCCCGATGGCATTCGCAGCCTGTACCCCACCGACTACCGCAACTTCTTCCAGGTCATCGCCGTTTCGCGTTCCGGGCGTCCCATCGCGCTCGTGGACCCGGGCAAGACCTATCGCATTGACGGATACCCGCTCAAGGTGGTGGGCCTTGCCGACCTCGGCCACAAGCTGGATTCCTACGACGCCTGCTACGCCGAGGATCACGACAACCAGATCGACATCATCCTTGACGGCGATATCCGCGCCGCGAGCCGGGTGCGCTTTGTGCGCATCCCGGCAATAGGCAACGGCTACCACCCCTTCTACAACCCGGGTGGCCCCGGCCAGACGCCGGTGGCAGGGGTTCGCTACACGGCACCCGGTCCCCGAATGGTGCAGCCCATCGTCAATGCCCTGTCTCACCCGATGACAGTGACCTTTCACCCGAAGGCGTAGTCAGGTCAGGCCGTCTCTGGCGTGAGGTCTCCCGTGCAGTGGGGGCAACGGGTTGCTGCGATGGAGACGTCTTCCAGGCAGTGGTCGCATGAGCGCTTCTCGGCCTTCTCACCCATCACGCGCACGATGACCTTCACCACGATGAAGAGCACGAGCGCGATGAGCACGAACGCGATGAGTGCATTGATAAAGCTGCCGTACGTGAACACCGACCCATTGATGGTGAACGTGAGGTTGGAGAAGTCGGATTGACCGAAGAGGGCCGCGATGAGCGGCGTGATGAACGAATCAACAAGTGACTTGATGAGTGCGGCACCTGCAGCGCCCAGCATGAATGCCACGGCAACCTTGATGAGGTTGTCCGAGAACGCAAACGCCTTGAAATCGTCCCAGAACCGTGTCGTGCGGTTGGGTGTGCTCTCAGCCATAACCTGCGCCCTCCTCGTCGGGATTCGTTGAATGGGGGGCGGAATGGCAACGAGGGTACTGGTCGCTGCGGCGCGATGAATCGCCGTGCGCGGGCCACCGGCGGCATCGGTGTGTGTGGGCTATCGCGGGGCGAGGCCCTCGATCAGCACGCGGCACCCCGCCGTGACCGGGTCTTCCGGGTCGAAGGCCACCAACTCGGCCTCCTCATTCACCCGCTCCAGAACACCGCGCACCAACCCCCGGTGCAGTACGCAGATCAGGTGGCCCCCCTCGGTCTGAACCGCCTCTTTGAACGGGCAGGCCCGTAGGCGCAGATCCATCTCGCCGGCCCGACGGTCCGCCTGGCTCGTGACCTCTTCCGGCGCAAACCCCATGCCTGCGAGCCCTCCTGTGAGGACTTGCGTTTGACCGGCGACGTCGCGTCCAGCCAGACGCAAGCCACGCTCCATCCCAAACGCCTCCACGACATCCTCGGATGCACCGCTGCGACGAACGATCTCAATGAGTAGTCCCACCAGTTCACGATGTCCCACCGCAGCCACGCCATAGGTGCCGACCAGGCTGTAGCGACGGCTGGGCCGCCCTCGTCGCCCCGTGGCTGCCGATGCCTCGGAGGAAACCACGCCAGCCTGCTGCAGCACCGAGAGGTGCTGCCGGATGGCGTTGGGGTGAAGGTCCATGTGATCGGCCAACTCGGAGACCGTCATTCCGGGGGGCGATCCCCCGAGTGCCTCGGCGATGCCTGCTCGTGACGGGTGAGCGAGGGCCTGTGCCTCCTGTGAGCTGAGGCCCGGCGGATTCTTAGTGGCTGGCGGGATAGATGTCATATTTATCCATAATAGACTGTCTGAAAGTCTGGTGATCTGGTTTACTCCAT
>CAJAPZ010000154.1 GCA_903943955.1 uncultured Actinomycetes bacterium | reverse complement strand
GGTGTTGGTGTTGGTGTCGGTGTCGGTGTCGGTGTCGGTGTTGGTGTTGGTGTCGGTGTTGGTGTCGGTGTTGGTGTCGGTGTTGGTGTCGGTGTTGGTGTCGGCGTCGGCGTCGGCGTCGGTGTTGCCCCGAGTCCGGCATTGACGGCGTTCACCAGATCGTGCGACGGAGTGTCGCCCGACAGGTCCCAGAACATCACGCCACCCAGGCCCTGGGAGTTGGCCCACGACGCCTTGGTGCGGATGCTCTCCGGGTCGTCGTAGCTGATGAAGGTCTTGGTAGATGCGTTCCACAGGTACGGCGACTTCGCTGTGTCGTTCCAGTACCTGGTCCAGCCGGCCGCTCCGACATAGTTGGCGGCGAGGTCGCGGTAGTCGAGCATGCCCGCATCCCACGTCCCCTTTGACGGGCCGGTGGCTGTCTGGAACAGGCCATTGGCGGCTGTGCCCACCCCGGCCCACCCGTGGCCGAAGAACGGAACGCCCAGCGTCACCTTTGAGGCGGGTGCACCGGCATCAATGAGGGCCTTGACGGAATCCACCACGTCATAGCGTGCATCTCCCGGGGCCCCGGCAGGCTCCTCCATTGGCGCATTGAAGCCGGTGGTGTTGTCCCATGGGCCGTGGAAGTCGTACGACATGAGGTTGATGAAGTCGAGTGGCTCCGTGAGGCCCTTCACCTCAAGGTTCACGATCTTGTCCACGCCCGCGGGCGCCGCGATGCTGAGCTCGTAGTGGCGGTTCTGGCCATCCACCTGCTCAAGCGCATTCAGTTGGCTGCGGAACTCCTGCATGAGCAGCGTGTAGTTGGCTCTGTCCGCGGGGCGGTTCACCATGCCGGCATCGCCACCGGCCACCGGGTACTCCCAGTCGACATCGATCCCGTCGAACACGTCGCCGTACGTCTTGAGGTACAGGTTCACGCATGAGCTGACGAAGGTCTGGCGCGATGTCGCCGTCAGCGCAGCGTCGGAGAACTGCTTCGACCATGTCCAGCCACCCACACTGATCATGGCGCGAAGACCGGGATTGGCGGCCTTCAGCTTGCGCAGCTGGTTGAAGGAGCCGCGAAGCGCACCGGCATCCCAGGTGTCGCCGGGATAGGACTTGTCGATGTCGGCGTACGGGTCGCCCAATTCGCACTTGCCACCCTGAACGTTGGAGAACGCGTAGTTGATGTGCGTCACGCCCTTCGCCGGGATGTCGCTCACGTTGTAGTTGCGCTCATACACACCCCAGGATGGGAAGTACGCCACCACCCGCTTGCCCGTGGGCGACGGCGTCGGTGTGGGAGTTGGCGTGGGCGTCGGTGTTGGGGTCGGTGTGGGAGTTGGCGCAGGGGTGGTGCCACCCGATGCGACTTCGCGGATGTCATTGCACGCGTAGAACGCCTCAAGCGAGTCGCTCCGCTGCCACACGGTGTAGAGCACCTGGCGGCCGGTACGAGCAGGCAGGGCCACCTTGAATGTGTTGGTGGCGGCTGCCGGGATGACGCCCGAGTCGTACACCTGCTCCAGGTCTGCCCACCTGAGCGGCTGCGACGGGTCGTACGACGCCTTTGCCAGGTAGAGGCGGTAGTACTTGGTCGCATGTGGGGCCGATGAGGTCCACGTGAAGCTGTACTTGCCGTCTGCACCCGGGGCGATGTCCGTCACCGGCCAGGCCCGCGCCACGTCGAATGCGCCGTACTTCGCGCGACCCGCGCTGCACAGCTGCCCGTCGGGGATGAGCGCCTGATGCTGGTCAGCGGCGGCGCTGATGTTCAGCTCCATCCAGTCGTACACCGCCTGCGGGTTCGCGGTGAACGCCGCCACGCAGGCGGGATCGTCTTTGTGGCTGAACGCGCATCCATGCAGGCGCGACGGAGGATCGGACATCGATCCATGCGCCATGGCGAGGGCGGGAACAGTTGCTGCACCGATGAGGGCGACGAGCGCCGCTCCGGCGAGCCGGGCCTTCTTCACGGGAGTCCTCCTTGGGGGTCCTTCTTAAGTCCGTGAAGGATCGGCCCACCATTGGTGCCCGACGTGTGCGTCGTATGAGCGGCCTGTAAGGCCGCCTCCCCGAGGTTCCCCTAGACCGAGGCGGCTTCCACGCCCTCGGCCCATTGGATAAGGGGCCGAGGCTGGTCGACCAGCACGCGCACGGCGAATGGGTCGCGCGACTCACCCACCCGCTCGACGGTGACGGCACCCGCACCGCCGGCTTCGCTGAGCGCGGTGATGACCTCGCGGATGGCCGGATCGATCTTCAGCAGGGTGGCGTCGTCGTTGGGCGCCTCGTAGCGATCGAGGATGGTGATGAGGATTTCGCCAGTGCCCACTCGGGCACGGGACCCCAGATCGGGATCTGCCTGCAGGTCGACCGACAGGCGTGCGACGTCCTGCACCAGTTCGTGCACACGGCTCGCCACGGTACCGTCGGCGCCGCGCTTGAGGGTGGTCGACAGCCCGGCACGGCCGCCGCCCAGATCGAGGGCGTGATCCTTCAGGCTCCCGATGATCATGATCCCCGGACCATCGCTTACGTGGCCGTAGCGGGCCACGTCAATGGGCACACCGGTGACCAGGTCCTCCCGGATAAACCGGTGGAACACGGGCACGAGCTCCTCGGGGTCGAGGGCCGCTGGCTCCTCGAGGTACAGCTTCACGGCGATGCGCTGTGGGTTCATATCGTCTCTTCTCCGGATGCCGTGGATTACTGCGTGGCCGACGTTGCGCCGGCCTCGCGGATCTGAAACGCGTGGGCCGCATCGATAAACAGCTGGGCCTCTTCCACGAGCGACCGGGCGGCCTCCTCGTTGGCGGCGGCCTCACCGGATGCGTGGCGCTCAAGCAGCGGTCGTGCGAACTTCGAGTGCGCAAATCGGTCGCGGAACCGGTTGGTCTCAACGAATCGGGTATCGAACTCACCCACGATCACGTCGTCATCCTCCGGCACGTCCGGCAGTTCGGTACGCACAATGGCGCGCGCCGCGGTGATCATGGCGCGGTACGCGCGCTCGTCGGCCTTGGCCACGTCGCCATCCTCCAGGGCGACCTGCGCCTCAAAGGCAATGCTCTCGGCAAAGGACAACTCAAGGTCGGTCGACGAGATGACCTCGCCGGCGCACTCGCCGATGCCGATGTCACCGATGCTGAACTCACGCGGGTTGCCCCAGTCGCTGAACAGCCCGGGCTCCTCCTCGTACGAGGGGATCGCCTTCAGGTCGGCGATGATGGCCGCAAGACCCTTGCGGCCGGTGCGGCCGGTCCAGTCGAGGAACGTCTCGCCCGGCTCACGCTCGGCCACGAACCGGTCGGTGATGCGGTCAACCACTTCAGGGATGCGCTTGCTGGGAATGGCGCCCACAGCGAGCCCGTACGAGCCGCCGTTGTGCTGCCACTGGCCACCGAGCACCACCTGGAAGTGGGGCACCACGCGGCCAGCCGACTTGCGGCTGTTGCCGAAGAACCCGATGTCGGCCACGTGATGCTGGCCGCACGAGTTAAAGCACCCGCTCACCTTGATGCGAAGCCCGCGCACAGCCTCGTCGAGTTCGGTCTGCTTTGCACCCAGTTGCTCGCGCAGTTCGCCGGCGAGGCCACGTGAGGCGGAGATGCCGAGCTTGCACGTGTCGGTGCCGGGGCAGGAGGTGACGTCAACGATGGTCTCGGCCACGGCGTCGGCCATGCCGATCTCTCCAAGGGCCGCGTACAGGTCGCGAAGGTCTTCAAGGCGCACCCAGCGAAACACGATGTTCTGCTCCACGGTGGTGCGGATGGTGTCGCCCACGAAACGGCGTGCGATGTCGGCCAGAAGGCGCGACTGATGCGATGAGATGTCGCCGAGCGGCAGCGGCACCGTCACCACGGCGTAGCCATCCTGGCGCTGCAGGTATGCGTTGGTGTCGCGCCATGTGACGAACGCCGCATCGGTGCCGTCCTCCTCGCCAACGCCATCCAGCGAGCGTGAGGGAACCTCGGGGGCGAGGCCGTCTTCCAGATGCGCGGTCCAGCGCTCGTCGTACGGAAGGATCTCGCGCTCCTCGCGCACCAGACGCTGGAACTCCTCGATACCGGTTCCGGCCACCAGAAACTTGATGCGCGCCCGGTTGCGGTTCAGTTTCTCGCCCAGGCGGGCGAACACACGGGCCACCGCCTGCGTGATGGGCAATAGCTCGCCAAGCGGCACACGATCGGCCAGCAGCTTCGCCTGGTGCGGCGTGGTGCCGAGGCCTCCGCCCACGTACACGTCGAATGAGTGCACGGGCTCGCCGTCCACCATGTCGGTGCGGGCGATTGCGCCCAGGTCATGCATCATCACCAGGCCGCAGGCCTCATCGGCGCAGCCCGAGAACGCGATCTTGAACTTGCGTCCGAAGTCCTGGCAATCGGGGTGCCCCAGCAGGAATCGGAAGAGGGCCTCGGAGTGCGGGGTGACGTCGAACGCCTCGGTACGGCACACGCCCGACAGCGGGCACGCGGTGAGGTTGCGCACACCGTTGCCACACGCCTCGCGGGTGGTCATGCCCACGGCGGCAAGACGACGCATGACGGTGGGCATGTCCTCAATGTGCACGTAATGCAGCTGCACGTCCTGACGGGTGGTGATGTGCAGGATGTGGTCGGAGTACTCCTCGGCCAGCTCGGCCATTACGTCGAGCTGAATGGGAGTGAGTCCGCCCCACGGCACCTTGATGCGCAGCATCCCCGGGGCATCCCACAGCGTCTCGGGCCCCTTGGTGAGGTCGCCGGCCGGGAATGTGAGGGTGCGCTGCTCAATGCCGTCGTGGCGCTGGCCGTTGTCGTAGCGCTGGCCGTACACGCCACGGCGCAGACGCGTCTCGGCGAACACCCGCTCGTCAACGCGGCCGTCCTGCCGGAGCTCGAGCTGGGTCTCGAAGATGTCGATCTCTTCCGCCAGGTCGGGTGGCATCTGCGCCTCCAGGCGGTCTCTCCAGCCAGTCGTGCTCAACGTCGGCGCTCCTCGCGTCGTCAGGACTCGTCTCGGTCCACGCCGGGTCCTCTCAGGCGTGGGATCGGCAAACTAGACAATCCCTACTGGGAAAGCAAGGATTGCGGAAATGGGCATGAAAAAGGGGGCCCGTGGCCCCCTGGGTCCCGCTGATGACCGAATGCCGCTACCTCACGGATGCCACGGTGCGCGATGGATTGCCGACCACAGGGGCCCAGGTGACCTTGCGCACGCCGAAGTGGTACAGCGACTTGAAGCCGAGCGCAATGATGGTGCCCACGTTCATGTCGATGTGCCGACCATCGCGGAACGGGCCGGTGTCGCGCTTCTGAGCCACCACGCAGCGCCCGCTGATGCAGATCTTGATGTACTTGCCGCATCCCACGAGGTCCGACCCCACGGTGAGGTCGGTCTTCTTGGTTTGCGGGAATCCGGCGCATGCATTGCCCTCGGCCCAGGCGTCGTACCCGGTGGCGATCGTGGGAGCCAGTGATCGCGACAGCACCACGTTGATGCTCGGCGCCGCCACGGCAGCTGCAGGTGCAGGCACGGCGGTCGCGGGATCCGGAGCGGCGGACGCCGTCACCTGCGTCCCCGGCACGCTGGTCGGCATCGAAGCTCCCAAAGCACCCGCGGCGAATATGCCGAGGGCGAGAGTGGGGACGGCGATGGCGATGGCGATGCGCTGCGGCAGGGGGACTCCCAGTCGCGATTTCGGTCTGCTGGTCACGCATCCGCCGGGGCGGGGCGACCGAAGTGCGGGGAGGTGCAGTGCTGCGAAGCACGGCGTCCGCACGCGGACCCTTCTGTATTTCGGACCGTGAACCTACCTTCACGGAGGAGCCGTGCCAATGGTGAAAGGCGTATGTCGCGCATCGATTTCCGCTCTGAGCGGGTACTCCGGTGCAGATCCCCATTCCCATGGGAAGGAACGAGGTTTCACGCCTCGAAACCCCAGTGTCCATGCGGTGATTGCCCCCGCTGCCGGGAGCGGTGGTCGTGTGAATAGGCCCCAATACCCAAGGCTCCGGGGCCCGTTGCCAGAACGACGAAAGCCACCGCGACGGGTGGCTTTCGGAAGTGGGCCGTGTAGGAGTCGAACCTACGACCTTGGGATTAAGAGTCCCCTGCTCTACCAGCTGAGCTAACGGCCCGGGGGCACGTTAGTGCAACCGGTGTGAAACGGCAAAACATTTTTGGCTAGCCGGTGCTGGCCTTTGCGGCGGCCTTCGCCATGTCCTTCAGGTGCATGCGCACATCTGGTGCAAGTGAGTCGTCGGGTGCCAGCTGCACAAAGCGCTGGTAGGCGAGAATCGCCTGGTTCGTCTGGCCGGCCTGCTCGGCAACCTGGCCCCACAGGAGAAACGCCTGCGCATCGTTGGGGTGGCGGGTGGTGTACTTGGCGAGTGCGCTGAGCGCCGCTGCGCCGTTGTTCTGGGCGATGGCGATCGTTGCCAGCGACTGGATGGCTGTGAGGTCGTTG
>CAJAPZ010000153.1 GCA_903943955.1 uncultured Actinomycetes bacterium | reverse complement strand
GCGGCCTTCGCCGCGGCCTGGCTCTTCGCGAGGATCTCCTCGGCCGGGAGCGTCCCGACGCCGTTGGGGGGCTGCGCTGCGGCGTCGGCTGCCGCAGTGGATGCGGCGGTGTCCGTCGTACTCGAGCCGCAGCCAGCCAGCACCCCGCCGCCGGCGAGGAGGGCGATGGCTGCAGCAGCCGCTGCAGCTTTGCGCTTCATGGTGCGTTCCATTCGGGCTCCTTCATCCTTTATGGCCAAGTACGGGAGATTGGGCCAGGCCCGGAGCCCTCCAACAGGCCCCGCACCTGACGCCGCGTGCAGGTGTGATGATTTTCGTTGAGGCTGTGACCGTCACTCCGCTCACGGCCTCAAGCAGGGCTTCAAGGTCGACGGTATCAGCAGGTGCCACGGCGTTTACCGAGCCATTCCGGTTCACCTGGGTTCCTATCGGGTTCCGGGGCGGGCGATTACGCCCGGGGGTTCCCCCATTGGTCGTCATGCACGAGCGTCCGCCATGGACGGCGCTTGGCAGCCATTGTGGGGGCCCACCGGGAATTCGGTGGGAGAGCCGAGCGGGGTGATCATGGGGATCGGGCATCACTACGTCGAGCCCGGGGCAGCGCGCAAGGGCCTCTCCCACACGAAGCCCGGGTCGCACGCCCTGGCCCCATGTCGATGGCGTGCACGGCCCGATTACCTGCTGCGCCCCTGATTCGGGGCCGAGGGCGATGGGGGCGTCCCATCAAGCAGCGCGATGCGAATCGGGAAGAACGGGATGAGTGCGGACACAATCATACGAACCCATGTCCGCATGATTGTGCCGCATTCATCAAGCCCCGTGCATCAGTTGCTGCTGGTGGTCCCCGTGGATGACGAGTCGCCACCGGCGATGGCACCGAAGTCGAGCGCGTCTGCCGGTGCCGTCACCGTGACGGGCTCATTCCACTTGCTGAACGTGACGACGCCGGTCCCGCCGGTCGTCTGCTTGACCTGCAGTGGGTATGGCTCGCCGGTCGTCGCCACTGCCAGCGTGCCGTCGTCATTCGACTCGGTCAGCAACACCACCGGCTGGCCATTGACGTCACCAGTGCCCTTCACCTTGGGGGAGGCGTTGTCGAGCAGCCCATCAAAGAGGCTGTCCATATCGGAGATTTCGCCGAGGTCCTTGAAGCTGTCCGCTGCCGTCCCGGTGCTGGGAACGGTGAACCACTTGTCGGCGAGCAGGGTGCCGACGGCGCCACCACCCGTGCCGATCTGATCAAACAGGGCCTTGGGGGCGTTGAGGTAGAACTTGCCGTCCACCCTCAGAATCTTGACCGTCACGCCATTGATTCCGACGGTGCCACTTGCCACGCCATCACCGAGCGCAAGGTCGAGGGTGATGGTGCCGGAGTCATCTGGCACGGAGCCACTGACGGTCACCGACGTGGCCGCCTTGGCCGCGGCCGTCGACTTGGTGAGGATCTCGCTGGCCGTGAGCGAGGCGACTCCGTTATCGGTCGTCGAAGCGCTTGTGACACTGCTGCTGGCCGACGACGAGTCGCCACCGCAGCCGGCAACGCCAAGGCCTCCGGCCGTGAGGGCGATTGCCACCAGCGATGCACCGAGGCGCCGCTTCATCATTGTGCTCAAAGGTTTTCCTCTCGCGGATGCAAGGTCGGGAGTTCGTTGTGCAGATTTTAGGTGCGATGTCGTCCGTCGAGCGGGACGATTAACCAAGCGCCGAGATGTCGAGTATGTCGGCTGGCGCGGTCACGTTCACCGGCGCATTCCAGTTGGTGAAGCTGATCTCGCCCGACCCCTGCGCGCGACCACCCTTGGCCTGCACGGGGTAGGGCTCGCCGACAGTCTGGATGGCCAGCGTGCTCTCGCCCTTGGTGTCCTCGAGGAACACCACCGGGGTGCCGTTCACATCGCCGGCGGTCTTGACGGTCCACCCACCTTCCGGTGAGAGGAGGGTCTCGAGCAGGAAGTCCTTCTGGAAAAACCCACTGAATCCGGCCAGCGTCACCCCGAGTACGCCACCGGCATCGTCGAGCGAACCCGGTTCTGCCGACAGCAACAACCACTTGTCGCCGACGAGGCCGTCGATCTTGTTGCCTGCGGCTTTGCCCTCGGCACCTGCGCTGCCCAGCAGCGTGGCCCAGCTACCGGAGGACGCCTTGAAGTAGGACTTGCCATCCACGATCTTGACGCTGAGTTCAACTCCCTCGGCGGTGATGGTGCCCTCGCTGGCGTTCGTTCCCAGCACGAGGTCGAGCGAGGACTCCACCGCCCCCTCGGTGATCGTTCCCTTCACGGTGACCGACGACGCGGCCTTCGCCGTGGCCTGGCTCTTCGCGAGGATCTCCGTGGCCGGGAGCGCCTCGATGCCGTTGGCTGGCATGTCAGGAGGATTGGCAGCGGTCTGTGCAGCGGTCTCGCTGCTCGATGAGCTCGATCCGCAGCCGGCGAGCACACCGCCGCCAACCAGCAGCGACAGGGCAAGTGCTCCCGCGGCGATCCTGCGCGTCATCATCCGGTCCATTTCAGCCCCTTTCGGTTTCAGCACGCGCGGGTTGTCAGCAGGCCCTAATTCGTGGTTTGTCCTGACACCGATGCGTCGCCCACCGGCGCGAGCTTGCTGACATCGATCACGGCGCCGCCCTAGAGTTCCCGAGCGCACCCACCGGCGCGAGCTTGCTGACATCGATCACCTCGGTGGGTGCGGTGACGCTCACCGGTGCGTTCCAGTTGCTGAAGGTCATCGTGCTCGAATCGCTCGCGGCCTCAGCCTTGATCTGCACGGGGTAGGGCTCGCCCACGGTCTGGATGGCCATCACAGCGCCATCGCTCGTGTCCTTGAGGAACACCACCGGAGTGCCATTCACATCGCCGGTGCCCGAGACGGTGAACGTGCGCTCGGCCGAGAAGATGAAGTCCTTGAAGAAGGGGTCCTTCTCGATGAACATGCCGATGGTCGAGAGGGCGAGCCCGACCAGGCCAGCGTCCTCGTCGAGTGAGGCCGCATTTGCCGGAAGCACCAACCACTTGTCGCCGACGAGGGCTGCGATCTCCTTGCCTGCTTCCTCGCCCGGGCCCCCTGCGGCTCCCAGCAGCGTGGCCCAGCCATCGCCCGGCACCTGGAAGTAGTTCTTCCCACCCACGGACTTGATATTCATCACAGTGCCGTTTGTGGTGATCGTGCCCTCGCCGGAGTCTGCCCCCAGCACCAAGTCGAGCGAAGTATCCTGGCCCTCCTCGCTCATCGTTCCCTTCACGGTGACCGACGTCGCGGCCTTCGCCGCGGCCTGGCTCTTCGCGAGGATCTCCTCGGCCGGGAGCGTCCCGACGCCGTTGGGGGGCTGCGCTGCGGCGTCGGCTGCCGCAGTGGATGCGGCGGTGTCCGTCGTGCTCGAGCCGCAGCCAGCCAGCACCCCGCCGCCGGCGAGGAGGGCGACGGCTGCAGCAGCCGCTGCAGCTTTGCGCTTCATGGTGCGGTCCATTCGTGCTCCTTCATTCTTCATGGTCAAGGGTGGGAGATCGGGATAGGTCCGGGGCCCTTCAGTAGGCCCCACACCTGACGCCGCGTGCAGGTGTGGTGACTCAGGTTGTGGCGGTGACCGTCTCTCCGGCCCCGGCCTCAAACAATGCTTCAAATTCGACGGTATCAGCCGTTGCCACGGCGTTTACCGGGCCATTCCGATTCACCTGGGTTCCTGTCGGGTTCCGGGGCGGGCGATTACGCCCGGGGGTTCCCCCAGTGGTCGTCATGCACGAGCGTCCGCCATGGACGGCGCTTGGCCGCCATTGCGGGGGGCAGGCCCACTGGGAATTCAGTGGGGTAGCCGAGCGGGGTGATCACAGGGATCTCCATCTCAGCGGGGATGTCAAGAAGCGCACGGAAGTCGTCCTCGGCATACCAGTGGAAGACCGTGGGCACGGTGCCGAGCCCGCGGGCGCGTGCGGCCACCATCAGGTTCTCCATCGCAAAGCCCACCGACACCAGGTCGGCGACGCGCTCCCAATCAGCCTGATCATCTGGGAAGGCATGGCGTGGCACCACAAGGCCCGCGATCCACACCGGCACGTGCCGGTAGTTACCGAGGACCTGCTCGGCGTAGCCACGCGCCCACTCGGCGTGTTCATCGGCGCTCACATCCGGGCCAGCGGGCCGGACGGTCTCGAAGTACTTGGCGCCGCCGCGGATGACGATCTCGGCCACCGCCGCGCGCAGTTCTGCGTCGCGCACCACGATGAAGCTCCACGCCTGTGCCATGCCGCCCGTGGGGGCAAGGAGAGCCAGGCGGAGGATCTCGCTGATGTCCTTCTCATCCACCGGCTGATCGGTGTACGAGCGCACGCTGCGCCTCAGGCGGATCGCTTCATTGGCGTCCATGTACGCCTCCAGGGTTACGTGGGGCCACCTGCCCCGACGCAGGGATGATGCCAGTCATGAGGGGGCACGACCCGCGAACTGTGTCAGGCGGTGGTTTTGGCCTTCATCTTGGCCCTGGGTTCCGACGCCGGCGCGAGCGCCTTTCGAATGCGCTCGGCTAGGCGCTGCTCAAGCGTCGTGCGTGCAGCATCGGCGCCGTCGCTCACCTTGCACCACAGCTTGAGGGGCTTGGCGTCGAGCGAAATGGCCGCGACAAGACCGTCTGCGGCCGTATCGGGTAGCCCCACCTGCGATCCGGCGGGAATCTCGAGCGTCACCTTGTCGCCGCCATCCAGGCCGGTCCATACCGCGCGCTCCAGGAGGTGGCGTGCGATGGATCCGTCGGCATCAACCACGCCTCTGGTGGTGCGTGTCTTCGCCGCACCCCGGCCCACCACGGGGTCGAGCCCCGCGGCCTCCGGATCGGCACGGTCAACCTCAATCTTGGCCTTGGCCTCGTCCACGGTCATCTCGTGATCCGACCCGCGGGCCTTCTTCCAGATGACGTATCCACAGCCGCGATTACGCGGGCTCTTCCACGAATTGCACCCGAAGGTCTTTGGGCGGTCCACGATCATGCCGCCGCACCCGGGAACCGGACACTCGGATACCGGCTCGCGCGGAGGCGTGGCGTTGGTCTCACCCCGGGCCACCATGCCCTGGGCCTCCTCCACCGACACCTCGCCCTGTTTGCCGCGTACGCGCTTCCAGATGACGTAACCGCAGCCGGTTTCGGTCTTGCTCTTCCACGACGTGCAGCCGTAACTGCGGTCGCGGGCAATGATCTCGCCATCGCAGCCGTCGGTGGGGCAGGGGCCAATGACCTCGCGCTCGGGCTCCAGATCCTTGCTCTGGATGCCCTGGGCGATGTATTCCTTGGCCTCGTCGAGGGTGAGCGTGCGAGTGCCGCTCTGCTTCCATAAGGTGTATCCGCAGCCCGGGTCGTCCTTGCCGTGGTAGCTGTCGCATGAGTAACTCTTGCGCTGCTCCACGATGTTGCCGGCGCAATCGGGTGTGGGACATGGGGCGATAACGGTGCGCTCTACGCGCAGGTCCTCACGCCCCTTGTCGGCGAACCAGGCGACCACCTGCTTGGTGAACGCCACGATCTCCTGGTGGAAGGCGTCGCGCGACTCACTGCCGCGCTGCACCTCGTTGAGCTTCTGCTCCCACCGGCCCGTGAGCTCTGGCGAGGTGAGCAGGTGATCGCCCAACATGGTGATGAGGCCAATGGCCTTGTCGGTGGCGCGAAGCTGCTTGCCCTCGCGCTCCACGTATTCGCGGTCGATGAGGCTCTCGATGATGTTGGCGCGGGTGGCGGGGGTGCCCAGGCCACCATCCTTCATCGCCTCGGCGGCCTCGTCGTCGTCCACCAGTTTGCCGGCGGTCTCCATCGACTTGAGGAGGCTTCCCTCGTTGTATCGCGCAGGCGGCTTGGTGGACTTGGCCAGCACCTCGGCCCGGGCACAGGTGAGGCGCTGCCCCACGGTCACCGACGGAAGGGTGTGGTCGTCGGTCTCCTCCTCGCCATCTTCGTTGGCCATGCGCTCGGCCTGCTTCTCCACGCGGTGGCGCCGCATGGCGTCAACGGCGTACCAGCCCGGGTCAACAATGACGGTGCCGCTGCTGCGGAAAGTGTGCCCCGCAACATCGGTGACGATGGTGGTGCTCTCAAGCTTGGCCGGCGGCAGGAATACCGCGAGAAAACGTCGGGCCACCATGTCGTAGATGCGTCGCGCATCATTGGACAGTCGCGAGAGGTCGTGATCTGCGTCGGTGGGGATGATGGCGTGGTGGTCGGTGACCTTGGCGTCATTGATCACGCGACCGAGTGGCAGTGAGTCGAGCGCCAGCACCGAACGCGCGGCGTCCGCGTACTGACGCTCGGCCGAGCCCACACGCGACACCACCGACTTCAGCTGCCCCACCATGTCGCCGCTCAGGTACCGCGAACTCGTACGCGGATACGTGAGCACCTTGTGCTCGTCGTAACACGACTGTGCGGCGGCCAGGGTGCGTGTGGCGCTGAAGCCGAACCGCTGGTTGGCATCACGCTGCAGGGCCGTGAGGTCATACAGCAAGTGCGGTGCTTCGGTGCGGGGCCGCGTCTCCACCGATGCGACGACGCCCTCCGCGCCGGCGGCGAGAGTGGCGATCTCATCGGCAGCGGCTCCCGGAACGATGCGGTCCTTGTGGGTCTTGCCGTCGTTGTCGGTGAACAGCAGGTCGCGGTGCGTACCTTCAACGTCGTGCCACATACCCGGAAGGGGAGAGTCGGCACCGGTGAACGTGACATCCACCTGCCAGTACTCCTGCGGCACGAACGCACCGATTTCGATGTCGCGGTGCACGATCATCGCCAGTGTCGGCGTCTGCACCCGACCGAGCGACAGCACGCGGCGGATCGATCCGGCACGTGTGGTGGCCGCGCGGGTGCCGTTCATTCCCACCAGCCAGTCGGCCTCGCTGCGTGCGCGGGCGGCGGCCTCGAGGGGCTGCATCTCTGAGTCCGGACGCAGCGATTCGAAGGCATCCTTGATGGCCGACTTGGTCATCGACGAGAACCAGGCGCGCTCCACGGTCTTGCCCTGGGCCTTGGGTGGGGCGCTCTGAAGGATGAGCTTGAAGATGAGCTCGCCCTCACGTCCGGCGTCGCAGGCATTGACGATGATGTCCACGTCGGGCCGGGCCATGAGTCGGTGAAGCGAGGCGAGTTGCTTGGCCGATCGGCCATCGCGGGCCTGGTAGCGGAACTCCTCCGGGATGATCGGCAGGTCCTCGTATGTCCACTTCTTGTACCGGGCGTCGTAGGCGTCGGGATCCACCTGCTCAAGCAGATGCCCCACTGCATATGAGATGACCCAGTGGTCACTCTCGTATGCGTCGCCCTTCTGGGTAAACGTCTCTGGGAGTGCGCCAGCCACGTCGCGGGCGACGGAGGGCTTCTCGCAGATAACCAGTTTCTTGCTCACGGGGCGGGCACGTTAGCACCGCCGATTTCGGGCACCTGTGTCGTCGGCGTGACGATGCCGGACCGGTGGCCCAGTCGGCCACAGGCGTTTGGACCATGAGACAGGGGGCGCGTCGATGGGGTGCTGCCGGTACCGACAACCCCCGAGTCGCGTCGATGCGTGTCGACGTCTGCATCCCGCTGCAACCGCCGCCGGTGCCGTCGTGTCCACCAGCGGACGGTCGGCCCAGAGCGCCGGTGCCCACCGTCACCATCGGGACTTCTGCAGAAGACTGCTATCCGAAGAAGGGCTGGGCCAGGCGGTAGTACTCGTCGGGGACGGTCTTCAACGTGCCCACGGCATCGGCCAGCGGGACGTCGGTGATGATGGCGCCGCGCAGCGATGCCATGCGTCCAAACAAGCCCTCCTCCACCATCTCGGCGGCATGCGTGCCAAAGCGCGTGGCCAGGATGCGGTCACGCGCGGTGGGGGTACCCCCACGCTGAACATGCCCCAGCACGGTCACCCGGGTGTCGAAGCCGGTGGCCTCGCGAATAATGGCCCCGAGACGATCACCGACCCCCTGTTGTGCCAGAAGTGCGTGGCCGAACTCGTCTCGCTCGCCCTCGGCACCGCCATCTCCAAGATCAACTCCCTCGCTCACCACGACGATGGACGAGTCGAGTCCGCGGGAGTGGCGTGCCCGCAGCGCATCGACCACCGCGGGCACATTCGGCTGGTGTTCCGGGATCAGGATGTAATCGGCCCCGCCCGCGATGCCGCTCTCAAGCGCGATCCATCCCGCGTGGCGCCCCATCACCTCAACGACCATCACGCGGTCATGCGACTCGGCGGTGGTGTGCAGGCGGTCGATCGAACTGCACACGATCTGTACCGCCGTGTCGAACCCGAAGGTCACGTCAGTCCCCGACAGATCGTTGTCGATCGTCTTCGGTACACCCACGATGGGCAGCCCGTGCTCGGCATGCAGTCGCTTGGCCGCGCCGAGTGTGTCCTCGCCGCCCAGCGCTACCAGGGCATCGATGCCCAGTGCCGCAAAGCCGTCGATGGCCGCCTGCGTCGTCTCGGCATCACGGCACGGATTGGTGCGCGAACTTTTGAGGATGGTGCCGCCGCGGTCGAGGATGCCGCTCACGTCACGGACGCCCAGCGGGACCGCCTGCTGCTCAAGAAGGCCACGCCAGCCGTGGAGGATGCCCACATGCTCGTGTCCGAACCGGCGGACACCCACCTTCACTACGGCACGGATGACGGCATTGAGTCCGGGGCAGTCGCCGCCGCCAGTGAGGATTCCCACACGCATGCCCCGACCGTACCGGTGGCGCATACGTGAGGGCAAGCGCCGCTCGCCCTTTGCTGCGGGCGCGTCCTCGTACGCGTACCCCATGGCCGAGATGTCCAGCACGCTCTTGGGTGACACGAACAGGCCCGACTGCCGCCATGGCCACATCGCCGAATTGAGCCCCTGACCGGGGATGGGCGGGCGGCGTAGCGCTCGCCGTGCGTGGTCTGATTGAACGGGATGGGGCCGATATCATTGCGTTGTCCCAACGCCCCACGATGAGGTTTCGTCATCCGCGATCAGGAATCATCGAGTCGCCGAGGCCTGGTGCATGCACTGCCCGGTGCAGAGGTGGTGTACGACGTCCACGGCAGAGGGCCGGACGTTGTGCTCATCCACGGATGGACGTGCCGCCGCACCGACTTCGACGGCGTGGCCACCGACCTGGCCCGCGACCACCGGGTGCTGGCCCTCGACCTGCCGTGGCACGGTGACTCCACGGCAACCTCCCGGCACTGGAGCGTTGACGACCTGGCCGCCGTGGTTGGCGCCGTGGCGGTGAGCGAGGGCATGCATGAGGCCGTGATTGTCGGGCACTCAATGGGCGCGGCAGTGGCTCTTGAGACGGTGCTCGCGGGCACCGGTCACCGGGTCATTTCGCTCGACGGTCTCACATACATGCACATGTACCCGAGGCAATCAGCGCAGGCCGCTGACGCGTTTCTCGACCCCTTCCGGGCAGACTTCGCCGGCGCCATGCGAACGATGTGTGATCGCGCCGCCGGCCCGGGGTGCGACCCCGCCCTCATCGACCGGGTGGCGCGCGCAATGTGCCGCGCCGATGCCGAGGTGGCCATCGGAATGATGGATCAACTCATGCGCTGGGATATGGATGGTGCCCTCGCCCGTGGCGATGCACTCGCGCTCACAGTGAAGGTATTCGCCTCTGCCCCCCTGCTCTCCGACACTGCGGTGACGCGCTACGGCGACCGCATGGACATCGTGCCGGTCGACCTCGGTGGTCACTTCTTCCTGCTGCAGCAGCCGGTCAAGACGGCCGGGCTCATCCGCGAGGCAATCGCTGCCTAGCTGCGAACGGCGTCCGGATCAACGGCCGGGGTGATCTCCTCGAAGCGGTTGATCTTGCGAAGACCCGGGAAGAACAGCGCCCACAGCCCCGCGGCGGCGATGGACAGCGCACCGCCCAGCACGATTGACCCGACGGTGCCGATGAACTGCGCCAGCACGCCGCTCTCAAATGCTCCGAGTTCGTTGGATGCACCCACGAATACGCGCTCCACGGCAACCACGCGCCCGCGCAGGTGTGGGGGAGTGAGAAGCGGCGCCAGTGTTGAGCGGATGAACACACTCACCATGTCGCTGGCTGAGAGCAAGAGCAGCACGCCAAACGTGAGCCAGAACGAGTCACTGACCCCAAGCAGAATCGTGAATACCCCGAACCCGGCCACCGATATGAGCAGGATCGGCCCCACGTGGGCCCGGATGGGGCGTCCGGAGAGCAGGATGCCCACGGCCACCGCGCCAATGCCGGGTGCTGCGCGCAGCACGCCATAGCCCACGGCACCCACGTGCAGGATGGTGGTGGCGATAATGGGCAGCAGCGCCGTGGCGCCGCCGAACAGCACCGCAACCAGATCGAGGCTGATCGCCCCGAGCAGGGCGGGCGTGGCGAAAATGAGCCTGAGGCCCGCCGTGGCATCGCGCATGGTGGGTGGCCCCGACACCGATTGGCGGTGTGCGGTGCCCACTTCGCGCGACACCCCGAGCAGCAGGATGACACCGACCACGTCAATGGCTGCCGCGCACAGGTACGGCACCATGTTGCCCGTGGCCTGCAGCACACCCCCGAGGAAGGGTCCCACGATGAGCGCTCCCTGCCAGGTGGATGACGACAGGGCCATGGTGCGGGGAAGGTCCCGTGCCGCCACCGCCGCGGCGAGCATGGGGGAGAACGCCGCACTTGCAAATGCCCGGCCGGCGCCGAGGCCCGCGGCCATGAAGTAGAGGGGTATCGCTGAGGTGTCGCCCGCACCGGCGTCGAGTGCCAGGGCGATGGACATGAGCACCACAATGGCCATGCCGACTGCGGCGACCTTGCGCCGGTCAAGCCGGTCGGCCATCTGGCCTGCGGGCAGCGCGAAGATGAGCGCTGGGATGAACTCGGCGAGGCCAATGAGCCCAAGCGTGAGCGGGCTGCCGGTGCGCTGGAAT
>CAJAPZ010000152.1 GCA_903943955.1 uncultured Actinomycetes bacterium | reverse complement strand
CTCGAGGTGCTCGCGCGACTGCATGGCCTGCATCCATTGCCGTCACCCACGCGCACGAGCCCCATCTCGGCCAACCGCACTGTGGCCATCGAGTACATGCTCCGCGAATCGATCGCCTTGCCCACCGACGTGGCCTTGCTGCTCTGGCTCAGGCTGACCGGCCGTACCGTGCGCGAGTCGACCGCGCGGTAGCTCCGTCGCGCGGTCGGTCAGTGACGCCGTGGCCGGGTCAGCGCCGCAGCACGGGGACGATGGTGCCGTCGGGCAGGCGCTGCTTGATCACGATATCCGGGATCACATCGCGATATGGCGTTGCCGCTTCGACGTCGGCGTCGAAGCCGAATCCGCTGCGCAGTGCGGCGGTGAGCGAGAAGGCGTCGGCGCCCGCGAGGTTCACGGTGTATCCCAGATCCTTGAGGGATCCGACGGTGATGCGGCTGAGCGGCTGCGCGGTGTTGACGGCAAAGCCCTGCATGAGTTCGCGTCCCATCACGGACGTGCGCCAGTGGGAGTTGATGGTACCGGTGCCACCGGTGTTTTCGACCGGTACCGGATTGCCGCCGTAGGTGACCGTATTGATCGCGGCGAACTGCGTGCGTGCTTCGGTTCCCACGTAGTACGGGTCACCCGTCACCGTGGTGTTGAGCAGGGTACGCCGGAAGTTCCAGACGGTGCCGATGCCCAGGACATGTCCGATTTCGTGCAGCACAACCTTTTCGAACTGTCCGCGCGCCACCAGCAGATCCACGTCGTAGCTGTCGAATTCCATGAAGCCGAGAAACGGGATCGCGTTGGCATTCACGTAGCAGGGGCTGGCTTGGCCGAGAATGTTGCCGCTGCCCGAGGTACCCGCGCCGTCGATGGAGTCGATGCGGGCGAAGATCACGATGTTCTGCACCGATCCGGACAGGGCGGGTGCCCAGCGTCCGCAGTCGCCGGCCGCGATGTTCACATTGACGGTGCCGGTGCTGCCCACGATGACGCGTCGCCATTTGGCGACGGCATTCGCGAAGGCGGTGCGCACGGGAAGCGAGGCCTCGCCGATGAAGCGGACGTCGATGTTGAAGGCGGAGGTGGTGACGGTGGACGTGAACGTCACCGCGGCACCGGGAATCGCGCTGCTGGCAGCGGTGAGCGTCTGGGTGCCGGCGGTGCCGAGCTGCCAACTTCCCACAAAGGCCGTACCGGTGGCGGGATCGGAGACCACGGACCCGCCGGTGACGGTGCCCGAGTTGGCGCCCGGTGTGAAGGTGACCGGTACGGTGCCGACCGGGTTGCCGAAGGCGTCGGTGACCCGTACCCCCGGGGGCGTGGTGATGTTGAGGTTGGCGACGCCGGCCTGATTGTCGCCCACGAACTTCACGAGATTGGCTGGGGGGCCAGCCAGCGCGTTGACGCTGAAGATGGCCGGATTGACGCCGGTGGCGGTGGCCGTGACGATCTGCTGGCCGATGGCGGTGCCTAGTTTCCAGCCGCCGACGCGGGCTACGCCCTCGGTGTTACTGGACTGCTGTGCCCCGTCTAGCGTGCCGATCCCCTGCACGAGGGTGAAGGTGACGGACGCTCCCGTGACGGCGTTGCCGTATTGGTCTTCCGCACGGACGGCCGGGAGTGATGGCACCACGGTGTTCACCGGTGCCTGCTGGTCGCCAACGCTTACGGGCGACAACCGGGCGAGCGGGCCGGGCGCCGCGGTGGCCGTAAAGGTCACGGTGCTGAGCCCGTCTGCTGTGGCCT
>CAJAPZ010000151.1 GCA_903943955.1 uncultured Actinomycetes bacterium | reverse complement strand
GTGCTGTTCAACCACCGGCCCCCGGGTGAGCGCGATCTCCATGGATCGCTGGTAGGCGTCCTCGGCGTCTTCCATTGAGGGGGCGAAGCGCGCGGCGTAGCGCAGCAGACCGGGCGCTGCGGCCATGGCCCCGAGACAAAGCCTGCGGCGGGCGGTTGATTCGTCCTCGCCCGTGGGGGCCGGGGCCAAGCCAAGAGAAGTGTGCATCAGTGGGGTCTGCATGCCTATGTCCGGTGGGGCTGACGAGTGTTGCAGCACATCGGGCTTCCTGAAATTGAAATTGCACGGGACGGTTCCAGTGCGACCTGCCCCCTCAACGCTCGGGCCAGCCGATTGCTCCCCCCCTTCGGGTGCACGAGGTCGCTCGCAGCGGGAAAATCACCCCATCTGCGCGGGCTAGGCTGCGCCCATGAGCCAGCCCGCCCCCCATATCCACGTGCAGACCCGCCGCATCGTGATGAGCGAGGTGGACGTCAGCCAGATCCACTTCACGATGGCCTATGCCTGGATGGATCGCGGCCTGTGCGAGTGGGTTGCCGAGATGGGCTGGCCCTTTACGCGCATGCTTGAGGAGGGGGTCGGTATCCCCATCGTCAACAGCCAGTGCCGGTTTGACCAGCGCATGGTGCTGGATGACGTGATCACCATCGAGACCAGCGTGGGTGGAGTGGGCACCACCTCATTTCGCAGCCGCCACCGGTTTGTGCGGGGCGACCAGCTGTGCGCCGAGGGCGAGCTCACACATGTGTGCATTGAGCGGGGCGCCCGCACTCCGGTGCCGGTGCCCGAATGGATCAGGAGCGCGGCCACCCCCGACTGATGCCGGGGGTGGCCAGGAGCCCCGTTGCGCCTAGTCGTCCACGCGTGACGACACCACGCGGCCGTCGGCGGCGATCTTCACCTCAACGCGCGCGCCGTCGGCGCGCCGAACCTTCACTTCGTAGGCCACACCGGGGTCGTCCTCGCGCTTGATCAGAATGAGTGTGCTCCCCGGCCCCGCCACGTCGAGCGCCACGGCCACGGCCTGATCGGACGTGATGGATCCGGGCGGAAGTGGCGGCGGTTGGTGATCGCCGGGGCGGTCGTCGCGGTGGTCTGCGCCATCGCGAATGCCCTCCACACGCGTCGCGGCCACCGTGCCGTCGGCAGCCACGTAGACCTTCACCCGCGCGCCGTCGGCCCGAAGCACCTTGACCTCCCATGCAGCTCCAAGCTCATCGGCGCGCTCCACCTGGAGCAACGTGCTGCCGTCGCCCACGCTCGCCAGTGCAATCGTCACGGCCTTGGTCGAGTCGATCGCGTCGGCCAGCAGCGGCGTAGTGACGTCGCTTCCCTCCCGCGTTGCGGCGGAGGTGGTTCGCACAACGGTGACCTTGCGGCGGATGGTGTCGCAGGCGGCGTCGCACGCACGCACCGTCACCGCGGCTGTTGCGTTGTTGGCGAGGATCTTGCCCTTGAACCGGGCGACGTAGGTGACGGTGTCGGTGGGCGATGTCGCGCGGGCCCAATTGATCGCTCGTGCCCGCACGGAGCGCCCGCCGATGGTCGCCGTGATGCGCGGCGTGGCAGTGCCGGTACCCCGCGCCGCCTCGACGACCACCTCGACGTTGCTCTTGCCGGTCCGGTTGACCTCCACCGAGGTCAACTCGGGTGTTGCCTGTGCAAGCGATGCGCCGAGGCCGACGGCCACTAGCGCGCCGGTGGCAATAATTGTTCGCTTGTTCATGAGTCCTCCCATGTGTGTGCCGATGCATTCCCTGCGCCGAACCGTAAGGGTGGGCCCGCCGGGGAATCCCTAGGGCTGGTTAAGGATTTGGTAAGCGTCGATTTTGCAGAGGTGTGGGTGAGTTGCGACATCCCGGTGTAGAGCCGCGCGAGCCGCGGGTATCAGTGTTGGGCCATCGCACTCGACACCGGAGGACACCCATGGCCCGCTTCACCCCACCCCCCCACGCATGGATCGTGCCCGGCACCCTCGCCGTGGCCGAGCGCCCCGGAGGCGGCGGGCGAAGCCACCGGGTGGCCCGTCGCGAGGCCGAGCTGGTGTGGTGGCACGAGCAGGGGGTGCGCACCATCGTGAGTGGCATGCGCTCGCGCCATGCGCTGGTGGAGTACGCACAGGCGGGGTTCGGCGTGCGGTGGCATCCCCTCATGGACGTGGTGCAGGCCCGGGCCGAGATACCCCGGCTGGCGGCCGATGTGGCCGATGTCATGGCCCGCGAGCCGGGGGCCGTGCTGGTGCACTGCGATCGCATCAGCGAGTGGCTGGCAGCCATTGACGCCACCATCCGGCTGCGCCTCGGGCTGGCTCCCGACGTGGCGATTGCACTTACTCAGGCCGGTGCCGATGGCCTGCCGGTTGATGATCTGGCCCGCGACCTGATGGACGTGGGAATGCCGCCGGCTGCGTAATTGGGCCTCTGTTGAGGTGGGGCGGGGCAGGGATGCCCGCGTGGAAGCCGTAAGGATCCCGTGAACATGGGGTTCGGGCATCGCCCGCCCCCTTGTCCGGTGGCGTCCGATGTCCCTAGCCTGCGGAACGTTCCCGGGTCGTCCCGTCGCGCTGCGATCCCGCACCGCTGGCCCAGCACAGAAGCACGCGCCCCGAGGAGGCATCCCACCGCATGCGCCGACTGTCCAACACCATCGTCACCCGCTCAAGCCTGGCCCTGTTGGCCGTTGGCGTCCTCGCTGGCTGTGGAGGTGGGTCGGCAGCCGAGCCGACGGCCCTCAAGGGCACCGTCGCAGGGGTTCCCACCACATCGCCGATGGCGGGCATTCAGGATGACCGCGTGTGGCAGGTGCCGGCCAAGGAGGCCGACTCCCGGGTCAACACCATGACCAAACTGGGAGCGTCGATCATCCGGGTGGACATGCGCTGGGATCAAGTGGCACCCACGCGCCCCAAGCGCCCCAAAGATCAGTTCGACCCCGCCTACAAGTGGGACGCCTTTGACGCGGTGGTTGATGCGGCTGCAGAGCGCGGTGTGAAGGTGCTGTTTACGGTGTGGGGAACGCCCGGGTGGGCCGCCGACCCCGCGGTGAAGAAGAGCACCACATTCCCCGACTGGGCACGCCGGCCGCTCCGGCCCGGCCCATTCGGCGACTTCGCCTATGCCGCGGCGTCGCGGTACACCCCCCGCGGCGTTCGCTCGTGGGAGGCCTGGAACGAGCCCAACATCCCCATCTTCCTGCGTCCGCAGTTCAAGAAGAGCGGCCGGAAATGGATTCCGGTGTCCCCCGCCGTATACACCGGCCTGGCGAAGGCGTTCTACACAGGCATCAAGCAGGTGGATGCCAATGCGCAGATTGCCGGTCTGGTAACCGCACCCGCCGGCGACCAGTGCCCGTCGTCGTGCCCGAAGAGCGCCAATGCGCGCATGACCCCATCGGCGTTCCTCACCGCCGTATCGCAGCCGGGACTCCGCCCGCCAATGACCGTGGTGAGCCACCACCCGTACCCCATCACCACTCCGCGTGATGTCAGCTTTCCGGGGGCGTCGTACATCGACCTGTACAACATCAACCGGTTCCAGAACGAGATCGACACGACCTACCTGCGGGGCAAGAAGATCTGGCTCACCGAGTTTGGGTTCTCCACCCAGAAGGTGGCCGAGTACAGCCTGAACGTGACCGAGGCCGAGCAGGCCCAGTACCTGCAGGACGCCTACCGCCGGGTGCGCGCCAACCGCCGTATCGGCATGTTTGTGTGGTACTTCCTGCAGGACAACTCCGCGTGGGGGTCAGGCCTGCTGAGGCAGAACGGCGACGCCAAGCCGGCTGCGGGCGTGTTCCCGTTGCCCATGGGTCCGCTGTCCACCAAGGTCGTGAGCAAGACCGGCACCACCACGCTGGTGGGTCAGGTTCGCGATCTGCGGTCGCCGGGTGAGATCACCATCCAGCGTCAGAGCGGGGATGACTGGCTGGCGGTGGCCACCGTGCAGACCGGCAAGGACGGCTCATTTGCCGCCAAGCTCGTGCCAGGAGCCACCAGCACCTACCGCGCCACCTGGACCGGCGACGTGCCGAGCGGGGACAGGGCCACCCGCACCAGCTGGCCAGTCACCGTTCGGGTGAAGTAGTGCGGGGTACCCTCTGTCGGTGAGCTCGCCACCACCACCGCCGCCTACGCGGGCGGCCCCCGCAGAGAGCACCGAGCGCCGCGCCGGTCGCGACGTGCGATTTGTGCCGATTCTGCGCGGTCGGCAGTACCGCGACTACCTGCGCCGCGGCGCATCGGTGGCCGCGCTGCTGGCCATCGACGTGGCGTCGGCATTCCTCGGCCTCTATGCCGTGCTGGCGTTCAAGCTGTGGGTCACGGATCAGCCGGTCGACAGCGGTGCCATCTGGTC
>CAJAPZ010000150.1 GCA_903943955.1 uncultured Actinomycetes bacterium | reverse complement strand
CCCACCCGGGGTCTGACCCCGTGGGCTGCTGTGTTTCGCGATGTGGGGGTATCCCCACATCGCAATTGGAGGGGGCAGGGATCATCTCTCTGTCATCCCTGCCCCCTCTCTCGAGGATCCCCATGAGTGCTGTGCCCTCCCGTTCCCGGTTGAGCCCAATGCGTCGTGCTGTCGCCATCGCGAGTGCCGCGCTCGTGGCCCTGGTTGCCGTCTCCGCTCAGGCGTCAGCAGTCGACCGCATCAGCAAGACACCCGGGTTCAATGCACGTTCCTGGACGCTCACGCAGCCCGACGCCAACGGCGTGCGCTACGTGGGTGGTGACTTCAGCTCGTACAACGCCTGGAACACGGGCGTGGCCGCGGTGGTGGACACCACGACTGGGGAAGTTGACCCGTCCTTCCCGCTTTTCGATGGCTGGCCCTATGTACAGAAGGTCATCTCCGACGGCACGGGCGGGTTCTACATCACCGGCGTGCAGTCGATTGGGGGCACCTCCGTGACCAATCTTGGCCACGTGCTCTCCAGCGGCGCATTTGACACTGGCTTCAGGCCCACCATCACAGGTGGACGGGTGGAGACTCTTGCGATGTCTGGCACCACGCTGCTGGTCGGTGGCGGCTTCACGAGCGTGAACAGCACAACGCGAAACCGTCTGGCAGCCCTGGATCCTCAGGGCGCGCTCTTGTCGTGGAACCCGAATGTCACCGGGGGTCCCGTACAGAGCATTGCAATTGACGGGGCCACCTCAACGGCGTACATCGCTGGTGCGTTCAATTCTGTCAGCGGCCAGACCCGCAATATGGGAGCTGCTGTGCCGCTGGGCGCCCGCCCGGCCAGCGCGGGCACGTGCCTGGCCAGCTACGACGCCACCGACTGCGTACCCACCGGGTTCGACCCCAATGTGGCTGGCTACGCGGTATTCGACCTTGCAGTCGACAACGCGCACTCCACCGTGTACCTCGCCGGGGAGTTCACCAGCGTCGGCGGCTCGGCGCACGCTCGGCTGGCGGCAGTCGATTCGGCAACGGGCGCGCTTGACACCACATGGGATCCATCACCCGACGGACAGGTGATGACGGTGACGGTGGATGGTTCCCGGGTCTATGCCGGTGGCTACTTCGGCACCATCGCAGGGGAGGCGCGCGGGTGGGTGGCCTCATTCGCCACAACCGGCGTGCATGCAATTGATGCGTGGAATCCAAACGCTGCGATGGGGACCGATTGCCAGTGTGGCAACGGCGTGTACGACATCCAGGTGGTGGGGGGCACCACCTATCTGGCCGGCAACTTCTGGTCACTGGGTGGCGTACCCCGCAACAGGGTTGGCGCCGTTGACACCACGACCGGCATCGCAACATCGTGGAATCCCCACGTGGGCGACAGGGACAATGGCGGCGCCACCACCGTGTGGAGCATCGCGGTCGCGGGTGCAAAGACGATGTTCGGTGGAACCTTCAAATGGGTGGGCGGAATGAGGCGCGACCACGTCGCCGCCGTCGGGCCTGACGGGGTTCTTACGGACTGGGCACCGGCAGTCAATGGCCCCGTCTCGTCATTCGGCGTGCTGGGCGACACCATCTACATGGTTGGCGGCTTCAGCCGCATCAACGGGGAGTCCCGGCAAATGGCCGCGGCGGTGAAGATGGATGGAACCCTGATGCCGTGGAATCCGCTTCCCTCGGGAGATCGTCCCGTCATGGTCGTTACAGCGCCCGGCAAGGTCTACATCGGTGGCTTCTTTAATGCGGTGGCCGTGGAGGCCCGGATGGGCGTCGCAGCTCTCGACCCCATCACGGCCGCAGTTGATATGAACTTCAACGGCAATCTCGATGGTGCAGTCGACTCTCTTGCCGTGCACGGCACCCGCCTGTACGTGGGAGGTCGGTTCAGCAACGTTGGCTCAGTTGCGACGGGTTCACTGGTGGCGCTCAACGCCACGACCGGAGCCCTCGACACCGGCTGGAACGCCGGCACACTTGATGGGTGCCAGTATGTGTTCTCGCTTGCCATCTACGGAAACCGGCTCTTTGCCGGCGGGTGCTTCGACAGCGTTACCACCGGAGCGGGCACCATTGCACGCAAGTACGTCGCGGCCTTCGATACCACCACGGGTGCAGTCGACCAGAACTGGGACGCACACCTCACCGGTGGCATGAATATGTACGGCGGCGTGCTGGCCATCGCGCCCACTGCAAATGTGGTCTACCTCGGCGGGAGCGGAGCGGAGGTCGATCCGGCTGGCTCGGAGACCCGCAGGGGCCTCACGGCCGTTGATGCCACCACCGGTGCGCTATTGCCCTGGCGTGCCGACACCTCAGGCGAGGTACGGGGAATTTCGGCATCCGACGCCGCGGTGTATGTCGCGGGCTCGTTCGGGACTGTCGGTTCTGAGGGGCGCAACAACACCGCGGCCATAGGTACCGATGGCACTGTGCTGGCCCCCTGGCCCATGGACCCCACGACCAACCGCACACTATCGGTGCAGATGGCAGGCACGGGGATCGTGGAATCAGCCCCCGGGGGCATCAAATGCGGTGACAGTTGCCAGTACGCCTTCGGGATCGGCAGTACCGTCACGCTCGCCGCACAGGCCACTGGTCCGACCTTCACGAGGTGGAGCGGCGCATGCACAGGCAGCTCGACCACCTGCACCGTCACAGTGGACGCGGCCAAGTCGGTGGTTGCTCACTTCGCGGGCGAGTCCATCGCCCCCGATCCCGTTCCTGCACCGGATGCCGTTGGTCAGGTCGCCCCGCATATCGCATCGCTGGTGGGCCGGCCCCAGGCCAGGTCGGCCCATGGGCGTACCACGTTCAGCGGACTCAGGATCACCCTGCTCGCCGCGGGGCGCTACACGCTCATCTTCCAGGATGCGCTGGGTGCCCGCGTGCCGTTGGCCAAGGGCACCAAGATTCAGAGCCGCACGCTCAACAAGACCTTCTACGCACCAGTAATGCATGTGACTGGCCCTGCCGCACTCAAGTTGAGCGCCGTGCTCGCACGACCAAGTGCCAGGGCACTCACGCTTCGTGTGGTTCTCCGCCATCCGGACGGCACGCTGTCGGGGGAGAACATCCCGCTCGGGTAGGCTGCCGCGATGCGCGCAGACGGAAGACAACCGGACGAGCTCCGGCCAATCGTTATTGAGACTGGGTTCATTACCAGTGCCACTGGCAGCGTGCTCATCGCCGCCGGTGACACCCGGGTGATCTGCACGGCAATGGTGGAGGAGCAGGTGCCCGGCTGGCGCCGTGGATCCGGCAAGGGCTGGGTCACCGCCGAGTACGGGATGCTCCCCGGCAGCACCGACACCCGCAAGCAACGCGACGCCTCGCGCGGCAAGGTGGACGGCCGCAGCACTGAGATCCAGCGGCTCATCGGCCGTTCGCTGCGCTCGGTGGTCGACCTCGGCGCGCTCGGTGAGCGCAGCGTGTGGGTCGACTGCGACGTGATCCAGGCCGACGGCGGCACCCGCTGCGCCTCAATCACGGGCGGGTACATCGCGCTCGAGTTGGCCTTCAACAAGCTCATGGCCGATGGCCTGCTCAAGAGCACTCCGCTGATCGACTCCATCGCGGCCATCAGCGTGGGCGTGGTGGGCGGCGAATCACTGCTCGACCTGCCGTACGTGGAAGACAGCAAGGCCGAGGTGGACATGAACGTGGTGGCCACTGGTTCAGGCCTCGTGGTCGAGGTGCAGGCAACCGCAGAGGGCCCCCCGGTAGAACGATCGGTCTTCGACGGCCTGCTCGATCTCGCGCTGGACGGCTGCAAGACTTTGACCACCATTCAAAGAGACGCACTCGACAGCGCCGGAGTGCGGTAACCGGTGCCCCGACTGTCTCTGCGCGGGTGGGGTCCGAAGGACCCATACCCATCGCCCGTCGGCGGGCCGCCGGTTACCGCACCCCGGCGTTCACGGCACGAGGACCCGTCGCGAGTAGGAGCGGCGCCGGTTACCGCACCCCGGCGTTCACGGAACGCGAGCCCGGCGCGAGTAGGAGCGGCTCGCGTCCGTTCCAACGAGCGTTCACGGCGCGCGAAGTGAAGATCGTCTTGGCGACCGGTAACAAGGACAAGGTGCGTGAGCTCCAGGTGCTGTTCGGCGATGTCCCCATCGACGTGGCCCCCGACGGCTTCGACC
Organism: uncultured Actinomycetes bacterium; assembly: GCA_903943955.1. Taxonomy (GTDB): domain Bacteria; phylum Actinomycetota; class Thermoleophilia; order Miltoncostaeales; family Miltoncostaeaceae; genus SYFI01. The sequence continues at coordinate 1,159 of CAJAPZ010000150.1, read as the reverse complement.
CGGAGGAGACGGGCACAACCCTGTTTCAGAACGCGCGCATCAAGGCCGAGGCCCTGCGCGCAGACGTGCCCGATGACGTCATCGTGATGGCCGACGACTCCGGCCTGTTCGTGCGTGCGCTGGGCGGCCGCCCGGGCGTGTACTCATCGCGTTACGCCGGCCCCAATGCCACCTACGCCGACAACTGCAACCTGCTCATCAAGGAACTCGGTAACGAGGATGACCGCGGGGCCGCGTTTGGCTGCTGCCTGGTTGCCCTCGCCCCGGGTGGCCAGATGCTCATCGCCAACGGCGTGCTGCCCGGCGAGATCACCCGTGAGGCCAGCGGCGACGACGGGTTCGGGTACGACCCGGTGTTCCGACCGCTGGGCGACGGGCGCACCCTCGCCCAGATGACCCGCGACGAGAAGAGCGCCATCAGCCACCGCGGCCGCGCTGCGCGGTCGATGGCCCGCCTCTTGGAGATCTCATGATCGACCCCACCGGCAGGAGCGCCCTGGTTACCGGGGGCGGGCACCGCATTGGCGGCGCCATGGCATCTGCGCTCGCCTCATGCGGGGTGGATGTGTGCATTCACTACGGCACCTCCGCCGACAAGGCCAACGCCCTCGCCGCCGAGTGCCGCGAGAAGGGCGTCAATGCGGTGACCATGCAGGCAGATCTGTCGGTGCCCGGCGCAGCCGAGCAGCTGGCGGCCCGTGCCGAGGAGGCCTTTGGCGGCGTGGACATCCTCATCAACTCGGCCAGCACGTGGGAGTCGGGATCGTTCGACGAGGTCACCCGCGACGACTGGGATCGCGCGCTGGCGGTAAACCTCACGTCGCCCATGTTTCTGTCGCAGCGCATCGGCAGCGCCATGGCCGTGCGCGGCTTCGGGCGCATCATCAACATCGCCGACGTCGGTGGCATGCGCCCGTGGGTGCACCGCGCGCCGCATTCGGTGTCGAAGGCGGGACTCATCATGCTTACCCGTCTGCTGTCGCAGGCGTACGCCCCCCACGTGCTCGTAAACGCCATCGCCCCCGGGCCGGTACTGGTGCCCGACGGCGCTGGCCCTCAAGTTGAGACCAACCTGTCTGCCGAGACCATCCTTGGGCGCATGGGCACCCCGGGCGATGTCGTGGATGCCATGCTCTACCTCGTGACCGCGGAATTCGTT
>CAJAPZ010000149.1 GCA_903943955.1 uncultured Actinomycetes bacterium | reverse complement strand
CCGGCACCCGCGCCAAGCGTTGCGCCCACCGCCCCCACCAACGTGGTGACGCCGGTCACCAACAACCTGCGCACCGCCACCAAGGGCGGCCGCACCACCATCACGTTCACCCTGCGCTACGCGGCCAGCGGCAACTACTCGTTTCGCCTCGAGACCAAGGCGGGCAAGGTGCTGCCCATGCTCGCCGGGTCGGACATCGCGGGCGTGGCAGTGAAGAAGTCCACCACGAAGGCCGTTGCCGTGAAGAACGCCAAGGCCGGCAAGGTGGTGAAGGTGAAGGTGATCATGAAGGGCAAGCCCGCCAAGGGCACAGCGCTCCGGGCAATTATCGCGGGCAAGAAGGGCTCACGCACCACCGAAACCATCCCGGTGTAGGCACCTAGGCGGCGGCGGCCACCAACGACCCATCCTTCACCTTTGCACTGGTGACGGCGCTCTTCTTGATCTGCGAGTTGCCCACGCTGTTCTTGGGCAGATTGGTAACGGCGTAGCCAGTGCCGCCGAGCGCCACGGCAAGCGCGACACACGACACGATGAGCGCGGGAGAGGGTGACTTCAGTGCCATGAGGAGTTGTTGGGGAGAAGAGGGCGCCGCACCCGAGGGGCTAGTCGGCGCTTATCTGCACGGGCTGCAGCACCACGGGCTGTGACGACGTGTTGGTGAAGGTGATTCCCACCTGAAATGTGGTCGCTGCTTTCTTGGCCGGAATCGTCGTGATGTCGTAGACCAGCTGGCAACCGCCGGTGAACAGGGGCGTACTGGTGATCATGACGCCCGGAAGCGACGTGCCCGGGTAGTCGGTAGTACCACCGGTGCTTGCCAGCACCTGCGCCGACCCCTGCAGGCCGTCGGGCCAGGCACACGGGCCCGGGCCCTGCGGCGACACCATCGACACGGAAGTCGTGCTGGGCGGGAACACCATCTGGGCGCCAGGCTCGAACACGATCTGTTGGGCTTTGATCACCTGCGACGGAAAGTTCGGCGAGCCGATGACCATCGTGCTGCCGCTGGAGATGACGATCTGCGGGCTGGTGGTGACCGGGGCCATCATGGGGAAATGAAGGGCGTTGATGAGCGTCTCGTACGTGTTTACCTTCGCCGAATTGCCCGCCAGGTACGCCCGCAGAGCGGCGGTGATGGCCGACATGGGCACGCTATCGATCATCAGGTTGGCCGGGCTGAGCCGTGCAGGCAGCGACCCGCGCAGCGCGCGCATGCGGTAGCGCACGCCGTTGGCCGTGCGCGTTACCCCAGACACCCGGACCACCACACGGTGATTGCGGCCCTTCGGATCAACCCCTGTGAGAATCGCGTTGGGTGTGTCGTTGCGGAACGAACCACCCCAGAGCCCCGAGAACGCGGCCTCCGACATCAACCCGGTGCGGGTGCCCGGGCGCTCCTCGAACGCCAACACCGCCTTGTGCGCGGTGCGCATCGACACGGTGCCAGAGGCTCCGCGCACCGCAGAGGTGGTGGCAGTGCCGGCCGACTGCGAGAACAGCACGGAGGCCGAGGCACTGGCCACAACGGGTGCCGCGAGCGCGGCGACAGCGGCCGCAAGAGAGAGGGCGCTCGTCTTCATGGGCGCAAGAATACACTTGGCATCGCCCGATCCCGACAACCATGTTCCGGCGAACGAGCCTCAATCAAGACGCACCCAGACCCGCCCCGTGATCTGGATGTAACGAGGGGGTCAGACCCCCACCGGGGTCAGTCCCCGGGTGGGGTCAGTCGCTGTGTCAAATGTGCACAGGGGTGGCAGGGCCACCCGCGACGTAAGGTTGGCCCAATGGATGCGGGACAATGAACACGTGACGTCGCCTCGCCCACTCCCCCGCCGCCTTCAGGTGGTGACCTACACGCAGCCCTCCTTGGTGTGGGACTCCCTGCTCGGCGACTGGCAACGCGACCCCGACAGCCGACTCATCGTGGCTGGCGCCCTCGCCCGCCACCGCGTACT
>CAJAPZ010000148.1 GCA_903943955.1 uncultured Actinomycetes bacterium | reverse complement strand
TCCCCGATGAGCACCTGGGCCGGAACACCGCCTGCCGGCTGGGCATGCGATCCGATGCACCCGTGGTGTGGGATCCGCGGAAGGCCGAACTCGGCGGCATCACCGCCGATGCGCTGGCCGCCAGCGAGATCGTGCTCTGGAAGGGCTTTTGCAATGTGCACACGGGCTTCACGGTGCGGCAGATCGACGACGCCCGGGCAGCGCATCCCGGGCTGACGGTCATCGTGCACCCCGAGTGCCCTCGCCCCGTCGTTGAGGCCGCCGATGAGGACGGATCCACCGAGTACATCATCCGGCGTCTGGATGAACTGCCGGCAGGGAGTGCCGTGGCCATCGGCACTGACTGGAATCTGGTGGACCGCCTGCGAATCCAGCATCCCGACAAGACGGTCTTCTGCCTCAACGAGCACCTGTGCCCGTGCGTGACCATGAACCGCATCACGCTTCCCAAGCTCACGTGGATACTCGAGAGTCTGGCCGCCGGAGAGGTACCGAACGTCGTGAAGGTGGACGACGACATGGCGCGCGACGCGCGTCTTGCGCTCGACCGCATGCTCGCCCTCTGATGGATCTCGAGGCGCTGGTCACCGCAGCGCTGGCCGAGGATCTGGGTGACCGTGGCGATGTGACATCGCTGGTCACCATCCCCGAGGATGCCCGGGCACGCGGCCGGGTGGTGGCGCGATCGGGCGGCGTGTTTGCGGGTCGCGCCTTCGGCGAGGAGGTGCTTCGCCAGATGGGGGTGGATGCCACCTGGCAGGCCGTGGACGGCACGGTGCTCTCGCCCGGCGAGCCGGTGCTCGGCGTCGATGGCCCCGCCCGTGCGGTGCTGTCGGCCGAGCGCACGCTACTGAACGGCATGTCGCACCTGTCGGGCATCGCCACCCACACCGCACAGTTCGTGAGGGCCGCCCGGCCCGCAGCGGTGCTTGATACCCGAAAGACCACGCCAGGCTGGCGGATGCTTGAGAAGGCCGCAGTCGCCGCCGGCGGGGGCACCAACCACCGCATGGGCCTGTTCGACATGGTGCTGGTGAAGGACAACCACCTCGCGATAGGCGGCATTGACCTGCAGGCGGCCGTGACGCGTGCGCGGGAGGAACTGCCCGGCGTACCGGTGGAGGTGGAGGCCGATGATCTGGCCGGCGTGCGCCTGGCGCTTAAGGTGGGTGCAGATCGGATCCTGCTGGACAATATGGATGAAGCGACCATGCGCGAGGCCGTGAACCTGTGTCGCGGGCGCGCGATCACCGAGGCATCGGGCGGGATGGACCTGGAGGGTGTGGCCCGGGCGGCCGACTGCGGCGTGGACTGCGTGAGCGTGGGAGCATTGACGCATTCCTCCCCCGCTCTCGACCTTGCGCTCGACCTCGACTGACGCCGCGCGCGCGGGCCTGATCCGCATCAGGGTCGGCATGTTCGCCGTCGGCGCGCCGTCACACCCGGATTACCTCGGGCCGACGGGAGTCACCGGTACAGTTTCGCCATGACCGAATCTGAGCAGTCCCCCGACCAGGCCGGCGGAGTCTCCCGCAAGCGTTTCTTGCAGGCAGGCGCTGCAGTCGCCGGATCCGTCTATCTCGGTGGCATGGCCACCAGCGCAGCCTCAGCGGCTACTGCGGGGCCGAGCGCCGTGCCTGTCGACTTCGGCGACATGAACGTCGTGATCTTCCTGACCGACCAGGAGACCTACCACGACACCCTCTGGCCGAAGGGCTGGCTTGAGAAGAACCTGCCGGGCTATGCCCAGATCACCAAGCACGGGATGAAGTTCGACAACGCGTACACCAACACGTGCGCGTGCTCGCCGGCACGTTCCACAATCATGAGTGGCTACTACCCGGCACAACACGGTGTGAAGTACGTGCTGGAGCACGACCTGTGGGGGCCGAACTACCCACAGGTGGACCTGCTGCCCGCGAACAAGATGCCGAATATCGCGAGCGTCATGGCAGCCGCCGGCTACTACACCGTGTACAAGGGCAAGTGGCACTGCAGCAAGTACCCGCCGGCAACCGCGCCGACCCTGCCGCAGCCCCCGAGCCAGCAGGACAACCCCAGCTACCCGCCAGACGTCAATCGGAGCGACTACCCGCCGAGCCCCATCACAGGCTCTGACCCGGTCGACATGCTTGAGCCCTACGGATGGAACCGCTGGGACGCACCCGATGCCGGCGCCAACCAGGCCATCGATCAGATGGGTGGTGGCATCGCCAACCACGACGGCCGGATCATGGCCTCGCGTGGCCCAGTTGAGGTGGGCGACGAGGGCGTGCTCGAGTTCATCAGGAACTGGCCGGAGATCAAGAAGAGCCTCCCCGCGAACCAGCAGAAATTCTGCCTCGTCATCTCGCTGGTGAACCCGCACGACGTACTGGCGTATCCCCGCCGGTATTCAGCCGGCGGCTACAGCAACAAGTGGTTGCAGGGCGACATGAAGCTGCCGGACACGGTGGCGGAGCGCCTTGTGACCAAGCCGAAGGCGCAGGCCATCTTCAAGGCGCTCGTGGCCAGCGGTACCGGCCCGCTCCCCAGCACCAAGGCCAAGATCAACTACCTCAACTTCTACGCCAACCTCATGAAGGTGTCGGACGACTACCTCACCAACGTGCTCGCAGCAATGCGGGCAGTGGGGTACGACGCCAAGGAGCCGGCCAACTCGCAGTTCGGGCTGCTGGGCGAGACCCTCGTGGTCCGCACCGCAGACCACGGCGAGATGGGTCTCACCCACGGCGGGCAGCGCCAGAAGTGGTTCAACATGTACGAAGAGACCATCAACATCCCGTTGATCTTCTCCAATCCGATCGCGTGGCCGAAGCCCGTGTCGAGCAAGGCACTGGTGTCGCATGTTGACCTGCTGCCCACGCTCGCCAATCTCGTTGGCGCGCCCACGCCCGCGCGGGCCCAGTGGCCAGGCAAGGACTACTCGTCGCTGCTTCGCAACCCGAAGGCCAAGCCGGTACAGGACTACATCGTGTTCACCAACGACGACTTCCAGGCCGCGTCGCAGAACATGTTCGTGCCGCCGCCCAACCACATTCTCGGTATCCGCGAGACGCGGTGGAAGCTGGCCAGGTACTACGACATCAATAATCAGGTGGAGCCTGAGTACGAGATGTACGACCTCGTGCGCGACCCGGACGAGACCACGAACCTCGCGTTCAAGCGCTACACGCGCAATGCCGTTCAGGAGAGGAACTTCCAGCGGCTGAAGGCGAAGCTCGATGAGATCGAGGGGACGCTGCTGCAGCCCATCCCCGGCGTGACACCGACGTGCCCCATGCCCCCGGCCGGCTGGGGGAACC
>CAJAPZ010000147.1 GCA_903943955.1 uncultured Actinomycetes bacterium | reverse complement strand
CGAAAAACTTTCCAAACCCGAAGATGTCTTCAGGTTTCATATCCGGTATTAGCTACTCTTTCGAGTAGTTATCCCAGAGTCAGGGGCAGGTTGCCCACGTGTTACTCACCCGTTCGCGGCTCTGCCCCAGACCGAAGTCTGGGTCGTCGCCCCACTTGCATGTGTTAAGCACGCCGCCAGCGTTCGTCCTGAGCCAGGATCAAACTCTCCATGAAAAATGCTGTTCACCGAACGTCATCCCGAGAGATGAAGAACGATGGAACTTGGAGGGTCCCGTCATCACGAAGATGAACGGGCTCCTGGTCTCGCGCTCCAATCGGCATCACGCCGATCAAAGCGGTTGACGGGTCCATATCCTTTCCTTGGTCATCACTCCCAGGCGTCAGAAGACGCTGGAAGATGATGCGCGCTGTTCAGTTTTCAAGGATCGGGCCCCAAACGGGGTGCCCCTCGCGATCGCACAACAATCCACCACGCCGGCCGGCTGGCCGTCACGTACGCGGTTTCACGCAGGCACGATCGATTGTGAAGGGACTCGGGTCCGAAGACCCACCGGCCAAAAGGCCAGACAGAACAGTATACAGCCCTGCTCGTCTGGCACAAGAGACCACGTCCGAGGTACTTCAGTGCCGAAGCACTCCGCGGACCGACCGGTAATAATGGCGATCAGGGAACCTGAATACAAGGGGAACGGTCCCCGTAAAAACTCGCTACGAGCGGGCGATTACGAATGACTGACCAGCAGGACTATCCGCTTCGGACACGTGCCTTGGCAAAACGCTTCTTTCCTGCGCGCACAACCCGCCCGTCAAGCACCGACGCCTCCACGTCGAGATCCAGCAGCGGCACGCCGTCAACACTCACTCCACCCTGCGTCAGCATGCGGCGCGCCTCGCTACGTGACCCGACGCCGAGCCCATCAACTAACAGCGCCGGCATGTGCACCGTTCCCGGGTCGATCTCGATCTCGGGCACCTCATCAGGGGCCGCGCGGTCCTTGAAGAGCCGGTCGAAGTGGGCCTCCGCCCGCTCCCCGCTCCCCGCGCCGTGAAACCGGTCGGCCACCAAGCGGCCCAGACGCCGCTTCTCATCCCCCGGATGCCCAGTCGCACTGGGCTCGCCAGGAAACAGCAGTCGGAAGAAGTCATCCATCTGCGGATCCGGAACGCTCATGACCTTGCCGAACTGCTCCTCGGCCGGCTCGTCGACCCCGATGTAGTTGCCAGTACTCTTGCTCATGCGCCGCACCCCGTCCGTGCCGGGCAGGATGGGAAGGGTCATCGCCACTTGGGGCTGCTCCCCGTACGCCTGCTGCACCTCACGCCCGAGCATCAGGTTGAACAGCTGGTCGGTCCCCCCCAGCTCCACGTCGGCCTTCAGCATCACCGAGTCGTACGCCTGCATGAGTGGATAGAGCAACTCGAGGACGGAGATCGGGCGGTCGTCACCGATACGCTCCGCGAAGTCCCGACGCCGCAGCAATTGATTGACCGTCGTGCTCGCGGCGAGACGGAAGAGCGGCCCCAGGCCCATTTCGGCGAACCACTCACCATTTCGGCGCACCTCGGTGCGATCCGGGTCCAGGATTCGAAACGCCTGTTCCTGGTAGGTCGCCGCGTTGGCCTCAATCTCGTCGGCCGAAAGCATGGGGCGAGTGGAGCTCCTGCCCGACGGATCACCCACCCGTGCGGTCCAGTCACCGATGATGAGCACACCGGTATGCCCGGCGTCCTGAAACTCCCGCAGCTTTCCGAGCACCACAGCGTGCCCCAGATGAATGTCGGGCGCCGTCGGGTCCACGCCCAACTTCACCCGTAGGCGGTCACCTTTCGCCAAGCGCGACTCGAGGTCACCGGGGGGCTGGATGTCGACGGCGCGGGCAAGAAGATCGTTGGTGCTCATGCCGCCATGCTCCTGGGGATCGGGCGAGAGAGAAAGCGTGAACCGCGCGCCACCATACGCCATGGGAGATCAGTGGCCTGTGAGATCCCGATCCGCGGCACGGCAATCACGTCCACATCGCGCTCCCGTGAGGTCACCGTCATGCCTGCGACGCCAAGATCGAGCCCATCAATCGAACCACTCACCGCGAGTGCCTGCGTGAGCCTGCCGGGGCCGGAACACAGCAGGCGGTCGTCCATTCCCGCGCGGCGCCCGCGCATCGCTGAGAGGCCGTGGGTGGGCCGAAGCGCCCGGATCAGCACCGCGGCACCCACCCCCTCGGCCTCGGTCACGAGATTGAGGCACCAGTGCAGTCCGTACGTCCGGTACACGTACACGGTTCCCGGTGGGCCGAACATCGACTTGCAGCGAGGGGTTTGACCACGGAACGAATGTGATGCCGGGTCGCGCTGCCCGTAGGCCTCGGACTCCACCACCACCCCGCCACATCCCTCAACCAGCAGAGTGCATCCGATGATGTCCGCGGCCACTAACTCGGGGGCGCGATCGAAGAACGCCCGGTCGAGCTCACGGGCGCGTCCGACGTTCACCAGGCGGAAACCCTCGCGGTGGCGTCCGCAAGCTGGGTCACGACCCGGGCCCGTGCGGTACCGCCCGGCACATCCTTCGCCTCCACCGATGCCTCTGCGGTGAGCAGCGGCAACACCACCCCGGAGAGTCCTGCGGCGCGCAGGTCTTCGGGAGATGCCTCGGTGAGGCCCACGCCACGGTCACTGCACGCCCGAACCAGAGCGCCGACGGCCTCGTGGGCACTCCTGAAGGGCCAGCCCTCGCGCACGAGATGATCAGCCAAATCGGTCGCCGCAAGAAAGCCCTCGCCAGCGGCAGCGGACATGGAATCCACACGGAACCCGGCGGTTGCGACCATGCCGCTCATTGCCGGAAGTAGAAGATCGATGGTGTCTGCAGCGTCAAACACATAGTGCTTGTCGTCCTGCAGGTCCTTGTTGTACGCGAGCGGCAGCCCAGCGGCGGCGCCGAGAAGCCCCTGAAGGTTGGCCGAGAGCCGTGCGGACTTTCCGCGTGCGAGCTCGGCTGCATCGGGGTTCTTCTTCTGAGGGAGCATCGACGAGCCCGATGCGAATGCGTCATCGAGCACCACGAAGCCGACCTCCTCAGACGACCACCACACAAACTCCGCCCCGAGGCGCGACAGGTGCACCCCCAGCTGGGCGGCGAACGCGAGGTAGTCCACCAGCGCATCGCGGCTGCCCACCGCATCCATACTGTTGGGACTCAACCGGTCGAACCCGAGCTCAGCTGCCGTCATGTCGCGGTCGATGGCGAACCCGGATCCGGCCAGCGCGCCACTTCCGAGAGGGCTCTCCCCCGCCGACTCGATGGCGAACAACAGTCGTCGGTGATCGCGGCAGAGCATCCACACATACGCCAGCAGATGATGCGCCAGGCGCACGGGCTGGGCCCGCTGCAGGTGGGTGTATCCGGGCACCAGCGTGTCGAGGTGCTCCGCGGCCCGCGCGAGCAGTGCTTCGGCCAGGGCCTTGAGCGCGGACCCCTGCGCCCGGCCGTGCTCCCTGATCCACAGGAGCGTGTCGGTGATCACCTGGTCGTTGCGGCTCCGCCCAGTGTGCAGGCGCCGACCAGCGTCGCCGGCAATCTCGGTGAGGCGGCGTTCCACGGCGGTGTGAATGTCCTCGTCACCGGGCAGGAAGACGAATACGCCTGCGGCCATCTCTGCCTCGATAGCCAGCAGGCCGGCATCGATCGCCGCGGCGTCGTCTGCGCCGATGATCCCTTGCGCACCAAGCATGCGTGCATGGGCGCGCGACCCGCGGATGTCTTCGCGCCAAAGGCGCTGATCAACTGGCAGAGAGGCGTTGAGGGCATCGAATGCCTCTGCCGACGTCCCCTCGAAGCGACCGCCCCACAGGCGGGATGCCGGACCGCTCACGCCGCCCGCTCCGCCTGAATTGCCCGCTCCATGGTGTCGCATACCCGGTCCACCTGCTCGTCGGTCATCTCACAGAAGAATGGCAGCGCAATTGTGGACGCGCTGATTTCCTCGGTCACCGGCAACTCGCCCGGCGCATGCCCGTGGTCGGTGCGGTAGTACGGCTGCAGGTGGATACAGGGAAGATACGGCTTGGCCGAGACGCCCTCGGCCTCGAGGCGCCCGATGATCGCGTCACGGTCGAGATCGGGGTCGAGTCGAGGGGCATAGACAAACCACGAACGGCGCTGCGGCCCCTCGTACATCGGGGTGACCCCGTCGACCGACGCCATCCGGGCCTGATAGCGCGCAGCGATGCGGGCCCGGGCGTCCTGCATCCAATCCAGCCGCTCGATCTGGGCGATGCCGATGGCGGCATGCACGTCGGACAGGCGGTAGTTGAATCCAAGGCGCGAGTGCACCAGCCACGCCCCATCGTCAGACCGCCCCTGGTTGGTGAGGCTCTTCAGCAGCAGATACAGGGCGTCGTCATCGGTGAGGATGACGCCGCCCTCAGCAGTGGTGAGCTGCTTGTTTGCGTAGAAGCCGTATACGGACGGATGCCCGTAGGTGCCAAGCTTCTTGCCGTTGAAGTCACCGTCGATCGACTGGCAGGCATCCTCCACAATGGCCAGGCCATGACGCTCGGCGATGGCGATGAGCGCCGGGACGTCGGCCGGGTACCCGAAGATATCCACGACGAGGATCGCCCGGGTGCGGGGGGTGATTGCCGCCTCAACCGCTGCCGGGTCCATATTGAATGTGAGCGGGTCGACCTCGGCGAACACCGGCGTCGCACCGGTGTAGACGATGACGTTCGCAGAGGCGACGAACGAGAACGAGGAGGTGATTACCTCGTCCCCCGGGCCGATGCCAAGGGCATGCAGACAGCAGTGCAGGCCAGCCGTGCCGGATGAACAGGCCACGGCATGCTTGGTACCGATCCGATCTGCCCACATGCGTTCGAATTCGGTGACCGTGGGGCCAAGTGAGAGTTGCCGCGACCGCAACACGCCATCCACCAATTCCCGCTCCCGGTCGCCGATGACCGGCCGCGCCAGCGGAATGACCTCGGGTGGCGTCACGCCGTCGTGGTCCCGGACGGAGCCGGCGCCCTGCGTACCCCATAGTCGAAGCTATCCACGAGGGCGTCCCACGCGGCGGCGATGACGTTCTGATCAACGCCCATGGTGCTCCAGGTGGACGTGCCGTCTGTCGAGTCGATGAGCACGCGTGTGGTGGCCTCGGTGCCGTGTCCCTCGTCGAGGATTCTCACCTTGAAGTTGATGAGCGAGATTCGGTCGATCTCAGGAACCCGGCCGCCGAGCGCCTCGCGAAGCGCCTTATCCAGGGCATTGACCGGGCCGTTGCCCTCCGCGGTGGCCACGAGGCGTTCTCCGTTCAGGTGAACCCGCACGGACGCCTCGGTCACGACATGGCCGGTCTCGTTGCGCTCGGTGATCACCCGGAACGACTCAAGCGCGAAAACCGGCTCATGTACCCCGGCCTCGCGCTCGAGCAGAATGGTGAACGATGCATCAGCCACCTCGAAGTGGTAACCACGATGTTCGAGTTCCTTGATCCGGGCGAGAATCCGGGGGGCGAGATCGGGGTCTGCCTCAACATCGATGCCGGCCTCCCGCGCGCGCTCAAGCACGACATGGCGCCCGGAGAGTTCGCTCACTTTCATCCCGCGCTCATTGCCCACAACGCTCGGGTCGATGTGCTCGAAGGTACGCGGGTCGGAGACCATTCCGGCGACATGCATCCCGCCCTTGTGCGCGAATGCGTTGGAACCCACGTACGGGGCCCACGGATCGGGTGGCAGATTGGCTGTCTCGGCCGCCCAGTGGGACAGCTTGGTGAGCTCCTCGAGCCCACCTGGCCGCAGCACGTCGAAGCCCATCTTAAGGGCGAGCGACGGTGCGATGGAGATGAGGTTGGCGTTTCCGCACCGCTCGCCCCAGCCGTTGATGGTTCCCTGCACCTGGCGGGCGCCCTGCTCAACCGCCACGAGCGAGTTCGCCACGGCGCACTCGGCGTCGTTGTGGGTGTGGATACCGATTGCTGCGTCCGGGATGGCCAGCCGGACCTCGCCGGTGATGCGCTCAACGTCCGCGGGCATCGTGGCCCCGTTCGTGTCACACAGGATCACCCACGACGCGCCGTTGCCATGCGCGGTGCGCAGGCACTCGATGGCGTACTCAGGGTGCTCCCGGTAGGCATCGAAGAAGTGCTCGGCGTCGTAGAACACGTCCTTGCCCTGGGCGAGAAGAAAGGCCACCGACTCGCCGATCATCTTGAGGTTCTCTTCGCGCGACACCTTGGTGACCTTCTTCAGGTGCAGGTCCCATGTCTTGCCGACAATGGTGGACACCGGGGCGAACGTGTCCACCATGATCCGCAGGCCGGGGTCGTCACCGGGGGCCGTATCGCGTCGCCGGGTCATTCCGAAGGCGGCGACGCGCGTCTCACCCAGATTCTGGGCCTCAAGAAGGTCAAAGAGTTCGGAGTCCTTGGGATTGGACGAGGGGAATCCGGCCTCCACCACATCAATACCAACGCCCGCAAGGCGCATGGCCACCTGAAGTTGCTCACCCACCGAAAGGCTCATGCCTTCGCGCTGCATACCGTCGCGAAGGGTGGTGTCGTAGAGGAGGATGTGTTCCATCAACGCCCCGGCGCGTCCGACCCGACGAAGTCGAGCCAGTGGATGAATTGCGGATCGCGCCCATGGATCACGGCGTCGAACCTTGCCTGAAGGTCGCGCGTGATCGGCCCCGGGTCGCCGATGAGGTGATCATCAACCTCGCGGATCGGGCACACCTCTGCGGCGGTACCCGTGACGAAGATCTCGTCAGCGGTGTAGAGCTCGGCGCGTGCCAGATCCCGCTCCACGACCGTGTATCCGGCGACCCCCGCGATCTCCATGATCGAGTTGCGGGTGATCCCCTCAAGGATGGACGCCGAGATTGGCGGGGTCATGATGACGTCGTTCTTCACCACGAAGATGTTCTCACCCGAGCCATCTGCGACCAGCCCCTGCTCGTTGAGCAGGATGGCTTCAGCGTAACCCGCCTTGTGGGTCTCGATCTTGGCAAGGATGGAATTGAGGTACTGACCGCCGGCCTTCGCGGTGGCGGGGATCGTGTTGTTGCCGATGCGCCGCCACGACGAGATCTTGGCCCGGATCCCCTTCTCAAGGCCTTCCTCACCCAGATACGCGCCCCACACCCAGGCCGCCACGCTCACGTCCACTGGGGCGTCGAGGGGAAACAGCCCCATCACGCCATAGCCGCGAAGGACGATCGGCCTGATGTAGCAGGCGCCAAGATTGTTGGCGGTGATGACCCCATGCACCGCATGCCGCAAACCCTCACGCGGAAACGGGATGTCCATGTAGTACTGCGCGGCCGACCGCTCAAGGCGCGCAAGGTGGTCGTCGAGACGGAAGACGGCAACGCCGCCCTCGGCGTCGTAGGCGCGGATGCCCTCGAAGACCGACGACCCGTAGTGCAGGCCGTGGGACAGCACGTGAACGGTGGCGTCGTGCCAGTCCACAAGCGACCCATTCATCCAGATCTTCTCGGCTTCCTGCATCCGTCGATGGCCTTCCGTATTGGGTTTCGCGCCAGGAACCGCCCGGCGATGCGGTTGAGTCTAGCGGCCGCTACGAGGCGGCTGACATGAGCAGATCACCCATCTCGTGGGTGGACACCGTGCCGCCGAGATCACGCGTGGCGTGCCCCATCCCCAAAATGGTGTTGACCGCGTTTTCGATGGCCTGCGCACCACGCGGGGCATCGAGGGAGTACCGAAGCATCATCGCGGCAGACAGGCACGTGGCGATGGGATTCGCGATGCCCTGCCCCGTGATGTCGGGCGCAGAGCCGTGGACGGGCTCGTAAAGGCCTGGTCCATGCCCGCCGAGACTGGCTGAGGGCAGAAGGCCGATGGACCCGGAGATCATCGCGGCCTCGTCCGAGAGAATGTCCCCAAAGAGGTTCTCGGTGACGATCACGTCAAAGTCGGATGGGCGGCTCACCAACTGCATCGCCGCGTTGTCCACCAGCATGTGCTCGAGCTCCACGTCGGGATGCTCGGCGGCGACCCGGTTGACCTCGTCACGCCACAGGCGCGAGCTCTCGAGCACGTTCGCCTTGTCGACCGACGTCACCTTGCCGCGCCGGGTGATGGCTGACTCAAATGCGACCTCGGCCACGCGGCGAATCTCCTCGCGGGTATACGTGCACGTGTCGTATGCCATATCCCCCTCGCGCCCGCTCTTCCCGAAGTAGATCCCCCCGGTGAGCTCTCGCACCACCAGCAGGTCGGTGCCCTCAATGCGCTCTGTACGGAGCGGGCTCGCCTCGTACAGCGATGGGAAGGGCTTGACGGGCCGAAGGTTGGCGAAGAGTCCGAGGCCCGCTCGCAATGCGAGGAGCGCCTGCTCCGGTCGGGGCTTGTCGGGGTCGGTGGTGTCCCACTTCGGCCCACCGACCGCGCCCAGAAGCACGGCATGAGACGCGGCGCATGCCTCCATCACGCCGTCGGGCAGCGGCTTGTCGTACGTGTCAATGGCGCAGCCGCCGACGGCGTGCGACTCCCACATCACCCTCATGTCGTCGAGATTCGACACGTGATCAACCAGGCGGCGGGCCTCGCCAACCACCTCAGGGCCGATCCCGTCGCCGGGCAGCAGCACAACACGTACTTCGCGCATCATCCCTCCACGTCGTTTGTCGCGGCTCTAGAGAAGAACCGAGGTGACCGGGCCGTCGCGCTCCCGGTCGGACTCGTACTGGCTGATCCGCTCCTCATTGAGGAGTGTCAGGCTGATGTCGTCCCATCCGTTGAGCAGCCGGTCGCGGATCGAATCCTCGATCGAGAACTCCACCGTGCGTCCGTCGGGCAGCGTGACGGCGCACTCATCAAGGTCGACCGTGGCAGTGCAGCCGGGCTCATTGAGGGCCGCGGCCATGAGCGCCTTCACGTCATCCTCGGGGAGGATGATCGGCAGCATTCCGATCTTGGTGCAGTTCGTACGGAAGATATCCGCGAACGATGGGGCAATGACCACGTTGAAGCCGTAGTCCTGAATCGCCCACGGGGCGTGCTCGCGGGATGATCCGCAGCCAAAGTTGCGCCCCGCCACCAGGATTTCGGCACCCGCGTACTCGGGGCGGTCGAGGAGGTAGAAGTCCTCCTCGCGCCAGTCGTAGAAGAGAAACTCGCCGAAGCCCGTGCGCTCGATGCGCTTGAGGAACTGCTTCGGGATGATCTGGTCGGTATCGACGTCGGCCCGATCCATGGGCGCAACTTTCGACTCGACGACACGAATGGGATTCATGTGTTCCTCTCCCCTATGCGCCCGTAAGGGCGGCGTCGAACGTACGGACGTCAACCAGATGGCCGGTGATGGCAGCTGCTGCTGCCATGGCGGGACTCACCAGGTGGGTGCGACCGCCCTTGCCCTGGCGTCCCTCAAAGTTGCGGTTACTGGTGGATGCAGACCGCTCGCCCGGCTCCAGGATGTCGGGGTTCATGCCGAGGCACATCGAGCAGCCGGCATCGCGCCACTCGAAACCCGCGTCGATAAACACCCGGTCGAGCCCCTCCTGCTCGGCTTGCGCCTTCACAGCCATCGACCCGGGAACCACCATGGCCCGGATCCCCTGTTTAACCGTGTTGCCCTGCATTACCTCGGCAGCGGCCCGGAGGTCCTCAATACGCCCGTTCGTGCAGGACCCGAGGAACACGGTGTCGATCGCAATGTCCTCCACCGCCTCGCCCCCCTTCAGCCCCATGTACTCAAGCGACCGGCGGACGGACTCCTGATCGGCCGGATCGTCGTACTGATCGGGAGTGGGTACGCGACCGGTGATGGGAACGACCATGCCGGGGGTCGTGCCCCACGTCACCTGAGGCGCAAGCGACGGGACATCAACGTACATCTCGTGGTCGAACGTGGCATTGGCATCAGACGGCAGCTGGCGCCAGCGCTCAACCGAGGCAGCGAAATCTGCCGGTGCGGCGAGGCGGCCCTCCATGTATTCAAAGGTGGTGTCATCGGGGGCCACCATGCCGGCGCGGGCGCCGCCCTCGATCGACATATTGCACACCGTCATGCGGCCCTCCATCGACAACCCACGGATCGCCGACCCGGCGTATTCCACGACGAAGCCCTGGGCACCGGACACACCCATCTGACCAATGGCACCCAGGATGATGTCCTTGGCCACCACGCCCCGCGGAAGCTCGCCGTCAAAGTTGATGCGCATTGTGCGCGGCATTCCCTGGGGCAGGGTCTGGGTGGCGAGCACATGCTCCACCTCGCTGGTGCCGATACCGAACGCCAGCGCGCCAAAGGCCCCATGGGTCGAGGTGTGACTGTCGCCGCACACGATGGTCATCCCCGGCTGGGTGAACCCGAGCTCCGGACCGATCACGTGCACGATCCCCTGACGGGGACTGTTGAGCGAGAAGATCGGGATCCCGAACTCCTTCGCGTTGTTCTCAAGCGCCTCAACCTGAAGGCGGGACAGCTCGTCCTCGATACCGCGCTCGCGCCCGATCGTGGGAACGTTGTGGTCGGCGGTGGCAAGCGTGCGATCGGGCCGGCGCACCGTGCGACCGGCCAGGCGGATGCCGTCAAACGCCTGTGCGGAAGTGACCTCGTGCACGAGGTGCAGATCCACATAGATGATCGCCGGTCCATCGGCGCCCTCGGGCGTGACCTCGTGCAGGTCCCACACCTTCCGGAACAGGGTCTTCCCCACGTGCATTTCCTCCATTGTCCTGTCGGGCCGATACGGCTAGACGCCGCTGTCGGCCATCCTCTCGTCTGCTGCGTTCCTGCTTGCTGTCACTGCGCGCAGGTAGGCGATGGCTGAGGCCTCAAGCACATCTGGTGAGACCCCCTGCCCCGTGAACTGCCGACCGTTGATCTCGCAGACCACCCGCGCCTCGCCAAGCGCGTCGGGGCCCGCCGTGACCGCGGACACCGCGTACTCGAGCAGTGTGCCGGACGAACCGACGGCCGCGTCGATGGCGCCCATAAGCGCTGCCACGGGGCCATCCCCAGCACCCTCGCCCCGGTGCTCGGCACCATCAGCGCCCTGCACCACCACGCGGGCGGTGGCCTCATCGCCGGATGCGCCCGAGAACGCGATCTCACGGAGGTCGAGCGAGTTCTCGTGGACGGCGCGCATCTCATCTCCCATGAGCGCGTCCAGATCCATCGCACTGATCTCGCCCTTGCGATCGGCAAGTGCCTTGAATCGCGTGAACACTTCGTTCAGCTCGGCCTTGTCGAGCTCATACCCCATGTCCACCAGCGCCTGCAGCAGCGCGTGCCGTCCTGAGTGCTTCCCCAGCACCAGCTCGCTCTGCACCAGCCCGACGCTCTGGGCGTCCATGATCTCGTAGGTGAGTGGATTGGCGAGCATCCCGTGCTGATGGATACCGGCCTCATGCGCGAAGGCATTTCGCCCCACCACTGCCTTGTTGGGCTGGATGTCGTATCCGGTGAGACGGCTCACCATGCGACTGGCCCGCGTTATCTCAGTGGTCTCGATTCCCGACCACAACCCGCCGAGATCCTCCGCGCGGGTGCGCAGGATCATGGCCATCTCCTCAAGCGACGCGTTGCCGGCCCGCTCCCCGATGCCATTGACACACACCTCAACCTGCCGGGCACCCACCTGTATCCCCGCGAGGGAGTTGGCGACGGCCAGCCCGAGGTCGTTGTGACAGTGGACCGAGAGGGTCACGCCCTCCAGCGATGGACAGCGCTCGTACAGATCGCCGAGAAAGCGCTGGAACTCCGTGGGCATCGTGTACCCGACGGTGTCGGGAATGTTGATGGTCTGCGCGCCCTGGGCGATGGCAGAGCCGATGACCTCAGCCACGAATGCGGGGTCGGACCGGGTGGCGTCCTCGCATGAGAACTCGACGTCGGGGCACAGGCCGCACGCCTGGCGAACGGCATCGGTGGCCGCGGCGAGCACCGTGGCCCGATCCATGCGCAGCTTGTGGGTCATGTGGATGTCAGACGTTGCGATAAACGTGTGGATGCGCGGCTTCGTCGCATCGCGCACGCCCTCCCACGCCACGGCGATGTCCTTCTCATTCGCGCGCGCCAGTGCGGCGATCGTGGGCCCCTCAACCTCACGGGCCACTGCCTGGACACCCTCGAGGTCGCCAGGCGATGAGATCGGGAAACCGGCCTCGATGACATCCACACCAAGGCGTGCGAGCTGATGCGCGATCTCCACCTTCTCCCTCAGGTTCAGGTGAATGCGCGGCGACTGCTCCCCGTCGCGAAGGGTCGTATCGAAGAATATGACGCGCTTGGCGTCGTCTCGGCTGGCTTCATCGGCCGGCACGGGGGCTTCCTCCTGGCTCGTGTGGACTGATCCGGATACCGGGCGCATCCCGGCGTGGGTGTCGGTTCTCTCCCCCTACAGGGGGAGGAGCAGAAGGGCGCCCAGCGTGCCGCGAATAGCCAGGAGATTCATGTTCGCGGTGGCGCTCATCCCGTGGGACGATAGCGCCCGCCGACTGGCCGGGCAAACCCCTATGGCCACCTCAGATATCAAGTGTGACGAAGACGGCGCTGGCGGAGCAGCTGCCCGCGATGGCGTCCACAGCAGCTGGGGGCACCGGCGAGTCGACTGTCACGGCCATCGTTGCGAGCCCGTCCTCGGTACTGCGGGCCACTGCCATCGACGCGATGTTGATGTTCTCCGACGCCATTGTGGTGCCAATCTTGCCGACGATCCCCGGAACATCCGGGTACCGGAGGATGCCAACGTGGCGTGCCAGCTCAAGTTCGATGGGCTGCCCGAGCACCTCAACCAGACGGGGCCGGGACGTCTTTCCCACGGTCGTTCCGGACACCGACACGGACCCGATCGAAACGGTGACCCGGTTGGTGTAGTCCCGTGACCGCGGTGATGCAGACTCGGACCACTCGATTCCGCGGGCACGGGCGATGCCCTGTGCGTTGACCATGTTGACTGGCTCAACCATGTTTCCCGACAGCGCACCCACCAGAACGGCTGTGGTGATGAGGCGGGTGTCGTGCTCGGCCAGATCGCCCTCGCACAAGACCTCAATACGCTCATCGATCCCCCCGGCGATACCCGCAGCCAGACGACCGAGGTGCCCCGCGAGCGGAAGGAACGGACCCAGGGTCGCCATGGTCTCCGGGCTGACCGCCGGAATGTTCACCGCGCTCGTGACCACGCCTCCGGTGAGCGCCGCGACAACCTGCTCCGCCACGGCGGTGCCGGCACGATCCTGCGCCTCTGCCGTGGATGCCCCGAGGTGTGGGGTGACAATGATTCCGTCCACGCCGAAGAACGGGCTCTCAGTGGCCGGCTCCTCGGGGAACACGTCGATCGCTGCCCCGCCGACCTTGCCGCTCTTCACGCCAGCAACGAGTGCTGCCTCGTCGATGAGATCGCCGCGTGCATCATTGATGATGCGCACACCCGGCTTCATCGCCTCGATGGCCTCGGCGTTGATGAATCCACGGGTCTCCGGCGTGGATGCCACATGGATGGAGATGAAGTCGCTCGCGCCGTAGATCTCTTCGAGGGTTTCGGCCTTCTCAACGCCCATCTCGCGGTAGCGGGCCTCGGCGACGAACGGGTCGTACGCCACAACGCGCATGCTCAGCCCCAGGGCCCGCTCGGCCACCATCTGACCGATATTCCCGAATCCGATCACCCCGAGGGTCTTGCCGGTCACCTCAATGCCGCCAAACCTGGCGCGCTCCCACTTGCCGGCAACCAGGCTCATGTGGGCCTGTGGGATGTTGCGTGCCTGGGCGAGCAGCAGCGCGATGGCATGCTCGGCCGCCGATACCGCGTTCGATCCGGCGGCGTTGACGACGATGATGCCCCGGCCGGTCGCCGCCTCGACGTCCACGTTGTCCACGCCTGTCCCCGCACGACCCACGACCCGAAGATTCTCCGCGCGCTCAATGAGCTCGGCGGTCACCTTGGTGGCGCTGCGTACCACCAGGGCGTCGTAGGGCGCGATGCGGTCGGCGAGATCCTCCTTCGACCACTCGAGCTCGACGTCGACGTCGCCGATCTGCCGCAGCACATCGATGCCTCCCTCGGCGATCTTCTCTGTGACGAGGATGCGGGGACGGTCGCTCATGTTCTGGGTCGCCTCCTGGGCGTGTCTGGGCAGGCGGAGATGCGATTGGGCCTCCGCGCGGCAGGCGCGCGGAGGCCACCGCGGGGATCAGAACTCGGTGTCGATCCAGTCCATCATGCCGCGCAGCTTCTTACCGGTGTGCTCGATCGGATGATCGGCCTGGCGCTGCTCGATCTCGTTGAAGTTCGGGCGGCCAGCCTTGTTCTCGGCCAGCCACTCCTTGGCGAACTCGCCGCTCTGGATCTCCTTGAGGATCTGCCGCATTTCGGCGCGGGTGTCCTCGGTGATGATGCGCGTGCCCCTCGTGAGGTCGCCGTACTCGGCGGTGTTCGAGATGGAGTACCGCATTCCGGCGATGCCCTTCTCGTACATGAGGTCGACGATGAGCTTGACCTCGTGGAGGCACTCGAAGTACGCGAGCTCGGCTGGGTAGCCGGCCTCGGTGAGGGTGTCGAACCCAGCACGCACCAGCTCGGTGAGCCCGCCGCACAGCACAACCTGCTCGCCGAAGAGATCCGACTCGGTCTCGTCGCGGAAGGTGGTGGGGATGACGCCAGCGCGGGTGCAGCCGATGCCCTTGGCATACGCACGGGCGAGGCCCTGTGCATTGCCGGTTGCGTCCAGGTGAACGGACATGAGACCGGGCACACCCTTGCCCTCGGTGAACTGGCGGCGCACGAGGTGACCAGGGCCCTTGGGGGCCACCATGGCCACATCCACGCCCTCCGGGGGCGCGATCTGATCGAAGTGGATCGAGAAGCCGTGGGCAAAGAGGAGCATGTTGCCGGGCTCGATACCGTCCTTGATCTCAGCGGCATAGACATCGCCCATGATCTCGTCAGGGACGAGGATCATGATCAGATCGGCCTTCGTCGCGGCCTCGAGTGGCGCGAGGACCTCCAACCCGTCGGCGGTCGCCTTGGCGACGCTCTGCGAATCAGGGCGAAGACCAACCACCACATTCACGCCGGACTCCTTCAGGTTCAGGGCGTGGGCATGGCCCTGGCTGCCATAGCCAATGATGGCCACGGTCTTCCCGTCGAGCAGGCCGAGATCGGCGTCGGCGTCGTAAATCATCTGGATTGCATCAGTCGTCATGTCGGGCTTTCTTCGCCTAGGTGGTCGTGTTGCCGCGGCCAAGGGCCACGACGCCGGTACGGACCATCTCGACCAGACCGTTGTGCCGCAGGAGCTCCTCGAGGTTCTCGAGCTCGGCGGTGGTGCCGGTGGCCTGGATGATCAGGGAGTCGCGCGTGACGTCGACAATCTTCCCTTCGAAGATGTCAACGATTGCAAGTACCTCCGCCCGCGGGCACTCGCTCGTGCTGACCTTGAACAGGCCAAGCTCGAAAGCGACCATGTTCTCGGGATCGAGATCGCGCACCTTGATGACGTTGATCAACTTGTCGAGCTGTTTGGTGATCTGCTCGACCGGGAAGCGCGAGGCGTCCACGGTGATCGTCATGCGCGACCGGTCATCGCGCTCGGTGGGACTCACCGCGAGGGAGTCGATGTTGTAACCACGTCGGGTGAACATGCCGGCAACGCGCGAGAGCACGCCGGGCTTGTTCTCGACAAGGACGGAAAGTGTGTGCTGGTTCACGGCGCGGGAGCATACCCCACCCCGGCCCAAGGCCGGAGTGCGACGACTCCTATTCCCCGAGTACCGCCGCGCGGACGAGCGCCTGCACCGCCTGTGGCTCGGCACGCCCGCCTGTGCGCTTCATCGCCTGGCCGACGAAGAAGCCCATGACCTTGTCCTTTCCATCGCGCAACTGCTGTGCCTGATCAGGGTTGGCATTGACAATCTCGCCGATGATCGCCGAGAGGTCGCCGGCGTCCATTTGTCCGAGCCCGCGGGCCTCAACGACCGTGGCTGGATCGTCGCCGGTCTCGATGACGCCTGCGAGTACCTCCTTGGCCGCCGGCACCGACACCGTGCCATCAGCCAGCAACCCGACCAGCGCGGCGACGTGAGCGGGCGTCACATTCGACTCCCAGGGCTCCTGCCCCAGCTCGCGCAACTGCGCGCGCAGCTCCCCACGAATCCAGTTCGCGCAGGACTTCGGGTCGGCGAGCCCCGCTGCCTCCATGAAGTAGGCGACCAGTTCCGGGCTACCGGTGATCACCTCGGCGTCCTCCTGGGTAAGGCCCATCTCAACCACGAGCCGGCGGCGCAGCGGGATCGGCAGCTCCGGCTGCTCGGACCGCAACCGCTCCACCCATGCCGGGTCCGGCGCCACGGGCACAAGGTCGGGCTCGGGGAAGTACCGGTAGTCGTGCGACTCCTCTTTTGAGCGCAGAGACGTGATGTGGCCGGTGTCGGGCTCGTAGTGAACCGTCTCCTGCTGCACGTGGCCACCTGACGCAATGATCTCGCGCTGCCGGGCGATCTCGGCCTCGACGCCCCGCTCAAGAAAGCGAAAGGAGTTCATGTTCTTGAGTTCGGTCTTGACACCCAGCGTCTGGCTGCCCACGGGGCGCACCGACACGTTGGCGTCGGCACGCATCGACCCCTCCTCCATCGAGCAGTCGCTCACCCCGAGAAACAGAAGCGTCTGGCGAAGCTGGCGCAGGAAGATGGCGGTATCGGCCGCGGACCGGAGGTCGGGCTCGGTGACGATCTCCACCAACGGCGTGCCGCCCCTGTTGAAGTCCACAACCGAGCCATCGGCCCCGGCACGACGGCCGCCGCCGTGTGTGAGTTTGGCGGCGTCCTCCTCGAGGTGCGCACGGGTGATACCCACCTTTAGCTCGCTGCCGTCCTCCCGGATGGCCGTGAACTCACCCCGGCCGCAGATGGGAATGTCGAACTGGGAGATCTGGTACGCCTTGGGCAGATCCGGATAGAAGTAGTTCTTACGGTGGAAGATCGATCGGGGGGCGATCTCACAGCCGAGCGCCAGACCGATGATGAGCGCCCTGCGAACCGCCTCACCATTGACCACCGGCAGCACGCCCGGATGCGCGAGGCATACCGGGCATGTATGCGTGTTGGGCGCGTCACCAAACGACGGCGCGCAGCCACAGAACATCTTTGTGCGCGTGGACAGCTGCACGTGAATCTCCACCCCGATGACCGGCTCAAGATCGCTCATGTGGCGAGCCCTGGGGGGCATGTGTCGAACGCGATGACCTGCTCCAGTGCATGTGCGGCGTCAAGAAGGCAGTTCTCGCTGAAGGCCGGACCCGCCAGCTGCAGCCCAACGGGCAGACCATCGGAGAGGCCACACGGGATCGAGATCGCCGGCAGCCCGGCAAGGCTCGCCGGGATCGTGCAGACGTCGGCCAGGTACATCGCATACGGGTCGGCCGTGCGGTCGCCGATCGGGAAGGCCACGGTGGGTGATGTGGGTGAGGCGAGCACGTCCACGCCCTCAAATGCCTGCGCGAACTCGCGGACGATGAGCGTGCGCACCCGCTGTGCCCGTCCGTAGTACTGGTCGTAGTAGCCGGACGCCAGTGCGAATGTGCCCAGCATGATGCGTCGTTTCACCTCGGGGCCGAACAGCCGCCCGCGGGTGACTTCGTACTGGTCGAGAAGGTTGTCGGCCTCGGCTGACGGCCCGTATCGGATGCCGTCGAACCGCGAGAGGTTGGCCGAGCACTCCGCCGGCGCCAGCACGTAGTAGGTGGCGAGGCCGCTGAGCGCCGTGGGAAGGCTCACGGGGACGATGGTGGCTCCGAGCGCCTCGGCCTTCACCAGTGCGGCTTCCACAGCGGCCTTCACGCCGGGGTCGATGCCCTCACCCATCAACTCCTCCACCACGCCAATGCGCAGCCCCGCGAGATCCGTTGCCACCGGCACCTCAATGGGGGTGGGCCACTCCAATGACGTGGAGTCCATCGGGTCGCGGCCGACCATGTGCTGCAACAGCAGGGCGGCGTCAGCGACGGTGCGAGCGAATGGGCCCACCTGGTCGAGTGACGACGCGAAGGCGATGAGGCCGTAGCGCGAGATGGCGCCATAGGTGGGCTTCATGCCGACGATGCCGCACAGGGCGGCCGGCTGCCGGATGGAGCCGCCGGTGTCGGAACCGAGTGACCAGGGCACCTCGCGGGCGGACACCGCAGCAGCGGACCCGCCAGACGAACCACCGGGCACCCGGGCGTGATCCCACGGGTTGAACGTGTTCTTGTAGGCGGAGTTCTCGGTGGACGACCCCATTGCGAACTCATCCATGTTGGTCTTGCCCACGACCACGGCACCGGCCTGCTCCAGGCGGGCGACACACGTTGCCGTGTAAACGGGCCGGAAGCCCTCGAGCATCTTCGACCCCGACGTCGTGACGATGTCCCGGGTCGACAGGGCGTCCTTCACCCCAAGGGGGATACCGCCGAGCGGTGGCCGCTCGGGAAGCGCGTCGATCTCACGGGCGCGCGCTCGTGCGCCCTCGGCATCAACCGCGAGGAATGCCTCGACGTCGTCACGCGCGATGGCGTCGAGGTGCGCCTCGACCAACTCCAGTGACGACACGCGGCCGGCGGCCAATTCGCCGATCTGCTCGGTGGCGCTTAAGTCGCGAAGACCCATCAGTCCATCCTCGGCACTTCAAACGATCCGTCCACCACGGCGCGCGCCTCACGGAGGGCGTCCTCCTGTGACAACCCCTGCCGTGGCTCGTCGGCACGCAGCACGTTCTCGAGCTCGATCACGTGGGTGGTGGGCGGAACGCCGTCGAGGTCCATTGCCCGGATAGCGTCGATGTGCTCGAGAATGCCCGAAAGCTCCTCGCGCATCACCTGCTCCTCGGCATCATCGAGGCGCAGGCGGGCCAGTCGGGCTACGTGGCGGACGGTGGTGTCGTCGATCATCGGCGGCGGACTGTAGCCGAGCCGTAGCGGCGGGGGTGGTACCGTCGAATCGTGGCCGACGAGCGCGAACTGATTGAGCGAATTGCTGGCCGCGTGGGCGTGCGCGGTGAAGTGGTGACCGGTGTGGGTGACGACGCAGCGGAACTCGCCAATGGCATGGTGATGGCACTCGACATGCTCGTTGACGGTGTGCACTTCCGCAGGTCCACCCACTCCCCCGCTGACATCGGGCACAAGGCGCTGGCGGTGAACCTGTCCGACATCGCGGCGATGGCGTCGGATCCCGTGGCCGCGCTGATTGGACTTGGGATACCACCGGACATCACCGCCGACGACGTTGACGAGATGTACGGGGCCATGGAGGAGATGGCCGCGCACTACGGGTTCACCGTGGCCGGGGGCGACATCACCGATGCGCCTGTGCTCATTCTGGCGGTGACGGTGACCGGGCGCATGCGCCACGGTGTGCGCCCGGTGCTCAGAAGCGGGGCGCGATTAGGCGATCGCCTGGTGATCACCGGGGCGCTTGGGGGGTCGGCCGCAGGGCTGTTGATTCTCGACGACCCGCTCCGTGGAGATGGACTCCCGGAGCGCGACGCGCTCGTTGGCCGCCACCTCCGACCCACGCCCCTCCTCTCACAAGGCCACCATCTCGCCGATTGCGGGGCGGGTGCGCTCATGGACATCTCCGACGGACTGCTCCTTGATGCAGACCGCATGGCGCGTGCGAGTGGCCTTTGCGCAGAGATCGATCTGGATGCCGTTCCACGGGCACCGGGGGTGGATCACGTGGCGGCCGCCCTTGGTCTGGAGCCCGACCTCCTCGCCAGCACTGGCGGAGAGGACTACGCCCTGCTCGCTGCCATTGCGCCGGGGGTTGCGCTGCCCCGGGACACCGTGGTTGTGGGCCGCATGATTGAGGGCCCACCGGGTGTGATTGCGCTGCGGGACGGTTGTGACGTAACCCCGGTGCAGCTGGGATGGGAACACGGGCACCGTTCGGGGTTGTGACCCTGCGCCACGGCGATACCCTCGCCGCCGTGGATGACCGAGCCGAATTTGAACGATTGGTTGATGAGGCGGTCGAAGGTATTCCCGAGCCGTTCGCAGCCGCGCTCGCCGACGTCGCCCTTCTCGTTGAGTCGCACGCTCCGGGCCGATCGCTCTATGGGCTGTACGAGGGGTACCCCATCACAGTGGGGAGCATGCCGTCACTCGGAATGCCGCCCAGGATCACCATTTACATGCACCCGATGATCGAGCACTTTCCCCACCCCGAGACGTTGCGCCATCAGGTGCGTATCACCGTGCTGCACGAGCTGGGTCACCATCTCGGGCTGGGCGAGGACCGGCTCGGGGAGCTCGGCTACGCCTGACCACCAACCGGGCGGCGCGGGCAGTGGGCCCGTGCGCGCCGGCTGGTGATCAGAGGAAATCAGGAGCGCGCGGGAGCGTTCTCGAGACCGGTGATGTTGATCGATCCCTCGCCGCCGTAGCGCTTGTTGAGGTTGATGATGATCGCGGTCATTCCCTCAACGATGATGGCATTGGCCAGCGGGCCGGCATCAAGGCCGCGGCACCCGGGGATGTCCTGGGTGAGTGCGATGACGGCCTCACGGGCCTCCTTGCTCTTGCCGCATACAAGTACGTCGCCCTCAATGCGGTGGCGCGCCTGCAACCCTGCAGCCGGCAGGTTGTTATACGCCACAACCACCTTGGCTTCGGGTGCCAGGTCCTGGATCTGATGCGCGCAGGACGGTGCGGGAAGATCGAGCACAGCCATCGCACCGCTTTTGCCGAATTTGAGCGCGTTGACCACGGTGACCAGCACCTTGCCGGCCAGCGGCTCCGCCAGCGGAGGGATGGTCTGCTCGATGCCTTCCCACGGGATGGAGAGCACAGCCATGTCGCCGGCAGCCGCAGCGGCACCGTTCTCCATAGGCACGAAGTTCCCGTCGGGATATGCCTCGCGCAGACCGTCCGCGGCCTGGTCGGCGCGCTCCTGGCTGCGTGATCCCACGATGATCTCGTGGCCAGCTGCGGCGAATGTGATGGCGAGACCGCGACCGAGGTCGCCGGTGCCGCCGAAGATCGCAATCTTCACGTGATGATTCCCTTTGTCGGTTCGTCTCCCATCCGCCGTTCGGCGGACTGGAGGGTGTTGGCCAGTAGGAAAGCGATTGTCATGGGTCCCACGCCCCCGGGAACGGGAGTGATGGCACCCGCGACCTGTGAAACCTCGTCGTACGCGACGTCGCCGCACAAGCGATCGTCGAGGCGATTCATACCCACATCGATGACTGTGGCGCCAGGCTTCACCCAGTCTGCCTTCACCATTTCGGCGCGGCCCACGGCCACCACGAGCACGTCGGCATCCCGGCAGACGGCGGGCAGGTCCCGTGTGCGCGAGTGCGCGATGGTCACGGTGGCGTTTCGCTCCAGCAGCATGAGCGCCTGCGGCTTGCCCACGATGACGCTGCGCCCCACCACGACAGCATTTGCCCCTTCCAGGTCAACCCCCGCGTCGTCAAGCAGCCACATGACGCCGCTCGGAGTGCAGGGGCGAAGACATGGCTCACCCCGTACGAGGTGGCCGATGTTGACCGGAGAGAATCCGTCGACGTCCTTCGCCGGCGAGATACGGGCGGCGATCGCCGGCTCGGTGAGGGGGGCAGGCACCGGCAGTTGCACAAGCATGCCATCAACCCCGTCATCGGCGTCGAGGCGGTCGAGCAGGGCGTCCATCTCTGCCTGCGTCGTACCCACCGGAAGCTTGATGCGCTCCACGGTCATGCCGACTTCCTCGGCCTGCTGCGCCTTGTTGCGCTGGTAGATCTCGCTGGCGGGATCGTCGCCCACCTGGATACCCACGAGCCCGGGCTTACGTCCGTGGCGCGCTTCAAACGCAGCGCAGCCCTCGGCCACCCGCTCGCGTACGCGCCGGGCACCGTCGCGACCATCAATCACTCGCGCGGCCATCAGCCGAGCC
The DNA here is from genome assembly GCA_903943955.1 of uncultured Actinomycetes bacterium. GTDB lineage: Bacteria > Actinomycetota > Thermoleophilia > Miltoncostaeales > Miltoncostaeaceae > SYFI01. Next base: position 6,343 of record CAJAPZ010000147.1, on the reverse strand, counting down.
TCCTCATGGGGGCCATGTCCGCCATCAGCAAACGCTCCTTGTCGTCAAACCGCACCTGTAAGAGACGGCCTCGCTGCTGCAACCCGATGATGACGCCCTCCCCAAAAGACTCGTGTACCACGGCGTCCCCCAAGTCGAAGTTCGGTACTGCAAACGACTCGCTGTCACCGAACGGCGAGTCGAGCACGACCGGCTCCGGACGGCCGGTGGCATCCGCGGGAATCTCATCGATGAATCGTGAGGGGATTGAGTACATGCGATTACCCCGCAGCGTGCGGGCGTCGGCATGCGAAAGAATAAGTCGCTCGCGTGCGCGCGTAAGGGCCACGTAACACAGGCGACGCTCCTCCTCGAGGCTGTCGGGGTCGTCAATCGAGCGCATATGGGGAAAGAGCCCCTCTTCGAGCCCGGTGACGATGACCACGTCGTACTCGAGCCCCTTGGCGTTGTGCACGGTCATGAGAGTGACCCGGCCACCGTCCTCGTCGGCTTCGTCCACGGCCGATACCAGCGCAACCTCTTCGAGAAACCCCCCGAGCGTTGGCTCCTCTGCACGTGCCGCGTACTCCACCGCCACCCCGACGAGTTCCTGCAGGTTGTCAAGCCGCCCAATGCCCGACTCGGCCGGGCCATCGGCGAGGAGCGCCTCACGAATGCCCGACTCCTCAATTGCGGCCTCCATCACGCGCGCAGGCGGTGACCCCGTGGCATCCATTGCGCGCAGCCGCTCGAACAGGGCCCCGAGTGCGCCGAGGGCGTCCCGCTGAGATGCATTGAGCCCCTGCACGAGGTCGGCCTCGCGTGCGACTGAGTCCATCGGCACCGCGCGGCCCTCCGCGGCTTGGGCCACGCGGGCCAGCGCCGCAGGGCCGAGACCACGCTTCGGGCTGCCAGCAGCGCGGGTGAACGCCTCGCGATCGGCAGGATTCGCCACCACCCGCAGGTACGCCATGAGGTCCTTCACCTCGGCCCGCTCGTAGAACCGTGGCCCCCCGAGCACCTGATAATTGATGCCCGAACGCACCAGTTGGTCTTCGATCACCCGACTCTGCGCATGCGTTCGGTAGAAGATGGCGATCTCGTCAAGCGGCCTGCCCTCCGCAATCGCCCGCCCAACCTCCCGCACCACCATGCGGGCTTCCTCATACTCGTCGGCGGACGACGCGATGGTGACGTCCTCACCGCTCTCCTTGTCAGTCCACAACACCTTGGGGTGACGACCGCGATTTCGCTCAACCACCGCATTGGCGGCTGCGAGGATCGTCGCGCTCGATCGGTAGTTCTGCTCAAGCGGGATGGTGACCGCATCGGGGTAGTCGGCTTTGAACTCGAGGATGTTGCGGATGTCCGCGCCGCGCCATGAGTAGATGCCCTGGTCATCGTCGCCCACAACCATCACGTTGCGCTCGGGCTCGGCGAGAATGCGCACCAGCCAGTACTGGGCATGGTTGGTGTCCTGATACTCGTCCACCAGCACATGGCGGAACCGGCGCTGCCACCGTTCACGCACAACAGAATCACGACGGAGCAACTGCACGGTGACCATGAGCAGGTCGTCGAAGTCCATGGCCTGGTTGGCGATAAGGCGGTCCTGATAGCGCTTGTACAGGCGCGAGATCACCTCAACGCCGTAGTCGCCGTTGGCATCGTCCTCCACCTCAGACGGGCCCTTGAGCTCGTTCTTGGCGGATGAGATGACGCCGAGCACCGCTCGCGGCGTAGTGCGCTTCGGGTCGAGCCCTTCTTCGGCGATCACGGCCCGCATGAGGCGCTGTTGGTCACCGTCGTCGTAGATGGTGAACGACCGCTCGTAACCGGCAGCCGCGTGCTCGATACGAAGAATGCGGGCACAGGCCGAGTGGAATGTGGATGCCCACAGCCCCCGTGCCTCGGGCCCCACCAACTCGAGAATACGCTCGCGCATCTCGCCGGCCGCCTTGTTGGTGAAGGTGATCGCCAGGATCTGACCAACCGGAACACCGCGCTCGCGCACCAGATGTGCGATGCGATGCGTGATGACACGGGTCTTCCCTGAGCCCGCCCCAGCAAGCACGAGCATGGCCCCGTCACCGTGTGTGACAGCCTCACGCTGGGGTGGATTAAGGCTTGAGAGGAGGTCCGTACTCACCGGGCGAATCTAGCGCCGCGAGCGGACGGCGGGACCGTGTGCGGAGCGCGCGCTACGCGGCGTCGGATGCGGCCGCTCGGGCCTCGCGGATGCGGTCGCGCACGCCGTCACTGCAGTCCGCCTCATCACTCTTTGGCGGGGGCGGAACCCCCGCCCGAAGTGCCGCGAGTTCGGCCTCGAGCTCCTCCACCCGGCCAATGAGGCAGTCGAGCGCCTCGGCGACCGGGTCGGGAAGTCGTGTGTGATCGAGATCCGGGTGATGCAGGGTCTGTGGATCGACCCGCTGACCATCAACGATGACCGGCTTCCCCGGGTTGCCGACGACGGTCGAGTTCGCAGGCACGTCCTTCACCACGATCGAACCGGCACCGATCTTGGCGCCCTCCCCCACCTCAAGCGGCCCCAGCACCGATGCACCGGCACCAACGGTGACGCCGTCGCGCACCGTGGGATGGCGCTTGCCACCGTGCTTGCCCGTGCCCCCGAGGGTGACGCCCTGGTAGATCGTGACGTCCTCACCGATCTCGGTCGTCTCTCCGATCACCACACCCATACCGTGGTCGATGAAGAACCCGGGCCCGATGGTGGCGCCTGGGTGGATCTCGATTCCTGTGAGAAATCTGGAGAACTGGCTGACCATGCGCGCGGGCAGATGCCACTTGCGCTGCTCCATTCCGTGCGCGGCTCTGTGCAGCCAGATTGCGTGAAGGCCCGGGTACGTGAGCACCATCTCGGCATCCGACCTGGCAGCCGGGTCACGCTCCCGGGCGACGTCGAGATCGCGGCGCAGGGCTGACGTGAAACGTGAGACGGGTCCGGTAGCCATATGGCGAGTATATTCCCGCTCCTGCTGAGGCAGACCTTTTATGGCAAGCATCCGCGTACGACTGACATTTCCTGAGACCCTCGTGCGCGAGCCCGTTGTGCACCGGCTCTCCACCGAGCACGACGTCGTGTGCAACATCCGGCGTGCCGATGTGCGTGATCGCACCGGCTGGGTGATTCTTGAGATTGCAGGCGACGCGGACGCCGTCGCCGAAGCCCGGGAGTGGCTTGAGGACACCGGTGTGCGGGTTGACGACCTGGAGCCCTACCTTCTCTAGTGTCACGTCAGGCGGGGCGTCCTGCCAGGTGGGCCCCTCCCCCACGGCCCGGGCTGCCCGCTTGGACAACATCCGTGTGCATGACCCAGCAGAGGTCGCCGGTCTGCTGGGCGCACTGCCCGTGGCTGCCCCCTGGGACGTGTCGTTGGATCCCGCTGATCCAGCCCTTCCACTGCTCCGCGACGCGGGATTCGAGCCCTACGCCTCCACGTTTACGGTGAGCCGTGCCATCGACGGGATGCCGGCCGCACCGGGTGCCGACGGGGTGCGGCTCCTCACGTACTCAAATGACATGGCCGAGCGATACGAGGACGCCGAGTGGGACGCCCTCGACGGCCTTGCCACGTTCAAGGCCATGGGGCGCCCCACCGGATACGCCCAGGGCGCGGGACAGGGCGACTTCACAGTGGCACTTCGCGGCGACCGCATCATCGGCTTCTGCTTCACCCAGGTCCCCGAGGGGATCGTGTGGTGGATGGCCGTGGTGCCCGACGAGCGGCAGAAGGGCGTGGGACGCATGCTGCTCGGGTCGGCCGCGCGCGCCGTGCGCCTCGCTGGTGGTACCCACCTTCTCGCCGACCCCGAGGACACTCCCGATGCCCGTGCGTTCACTGCCGCGCTCGGCTTTCGCCACCGCGGCACACGTGAGCTGCTGATCAAGAAGGCCTGACGCCCTCCGGCAACTAGGCCTCGGTGAACAGCGCCGTGGAGAGGTACCGCTCGCCTGTGTCGCAGATGATCGTGACGATCATCTTGCCGGCATTCTCTGGGCGCTTTGCCAGTTGCAGCGCGGCCCACGCGTTGGCGCCGGCCGAGATGCCGGTCAGGACGCCCTCGTCCCTTGCCAGATTGCGCGAGGTCTCGAAGGCATCCTCTGCCGTCACCTGAATGATCTCGTCGTACACCGACGTGTCGAGGACGCCGGGCACGAACCCGGCTCCGATGCCCTGAATACGGTGCGGGGCGGGATCGCCTCCGGAAAGAACCGGTGAGTCAGTGGGCTCCACTGCCACGATCTGCACGCCGGGCTTGCGCTCTTTCAGCACGTGCCCCACGCCCGTAATGCTGCCGCCCGTCCCCACGCCGGCCACGAAGATGTCCACAGATCCGTCGGTGTCGGCCCAGATCTCCTCGGCCGTCGTGCGCGCATGGACATCCGGGTTGGCGACGTTCTCAAACTGCTGCGGCACAAACGCGCCGGGGGTCTCATCGGCGATCTCCTGCGCGCGCGCGATGGCACCGCGCATGCCCTCGGTGCCCGGAGTGAGTACCAACTCTGCGCCGTAGGCCTTGAGCAGTGCCCGGCGCTCCATGCTCATGGTCTCCGGCATCGTGAGGATGCACTTGTACCCGCGTGCCGCGCACACGAATGCGAGCGCGATGCCGGTGTTGCCCGACGTGGGCTCCACGATGACGCTCTCACCCGGTGTCAGCAGGCCCTCGCGCTCCGCCACCTCGACCATTGCGAGGCCGATGCGATCCTTCACACTGCCCGCCGGGTTGGCAGATTCGAGCTTGCCCAGAATGGTTGCGCCTGTGCCCTCCGAAAGACGAGAGAGTCGCACCAACGGGGTGTTTCCGACGAGGTCGGTCATGGATTCAATGATCGGCATGTGCTCAGGCTACCAGCGCTGATCCCCATAAAGGGCATGGGAATCCCGGTGTTCCATTGGGCGCATGTGTTTCAGCGCGTCCGCACCCATGCGCCACAATCCCCGAAGATTCAATGGGATTCCCTGGGCGGAGGCGCGATGCTCTTCAGGCAGATCATCAATGAGGACCTCGGGTGTGCCTCGTACATCGTGGGAGATCCCGAGAGCGGTATTGCCGCGGTCATCGACCCTCAGTGGGACATCAGCCCCTATCTCGAGGCTGCGGCCTCGCGGGGCATGCGGATCGGCCACATTCTTGAAACGCACACGCATGCCGACCACGTGTCGGGCCGTGGGCGCCTTCACGAGGCAACCGGTGCCCGCATGCACGTCAGTCCCCTCGCCGGGGCCGCCTTCCCCCACGAGGCATTCCCCGATGGGGCCATCGTCGACCTCGGTCAGGTGCGGCTTGAGGCAATGCACCTCCCTGGCCACCGGCCCGAGCACACCGGCATGTTGGTGGTCGATGCCAGCCGGGGTGACGATCCGTGGGCGGTGCTCACCGGGGACTCCCTCTTCGTGGGCGACGTCGGCCGCCCCGACCTGGCCGTGGATGCCGAAGAAGGGGCACGGGACCAGTACACGAGCATCGGGCGCCTCATGGCGCTCCCCGACTGGGTCGAGGTCTACCCGGGCCATATCGGCGGATCACTGTGTGGCAGCACGGCAATCAGTGCGAAGACCTCGAGCACCATCGGATATGAGCGAGCGCACTCCCCGCTCCTGCGAGACATCGACGCGGGCGCATTCACCGCCGAGCTCATTGCCCGCCTTGCCGTAAAGCCACCAGACCTGGACCGTGTGGTGGGGATGAACAATGGCCCACTCGTCACCCCGACGGCGCCCGCGCCGGCCCTTGAGGGTGCGGAGTTCCTCAGGCGGGCGGAGGCCGGGGGCCTGGTGATTGATGGCCGCAGCTCCGCAGCATTCGCTGCCGCCCATGTACCTCGTTCGCTCTCAGTGCCCACCGCCGGCAGCGGCTTCGCAACGCGCGCCGCACTCGTGGCTGGCCGCGACGACCAACTGCTGCTGGTCGGCTCCGACGAGGTCCAGGCCCGAGACATGGCAGAGCGGCTTGCCGCGGTTGGCCGACGTGAGGTCATAGGCGTGTTGGCCGGTGGTTTCTCGGCGTATCTCGACGAGGGGCTCCCCACCGCAGCAATCCAGCGCGTGCGGGCAGTAGATCTCCCGGACCTTCTGTCTGATCAGCCAGACATTCTCGTGGTGGACGTGCGCGACCACTCCGAGTACCTCTCCTTTCATATCCCCGGATCGGTCAACCGGCCATACTGGGCGTTTCGCGACGGGCCCGGCGACATTCCGACGGGCCGCAGCCTGGCTGTCATCTGTGCGGCCGGAAAACGGTCCGGTCTGGCAGCGAGTGCGCTTGCGAGAGAGGGCCGGGGGCCCATCATCCACGTGGACAATGGCGGTGTCCAAACCCTTGAGGGCATGGGCAT